>JAYSXE010000040.1:0-70400 GCA_043717565.1 Burkholderiales bacterium
CTTGCAGGCCGGCGCGGCAGGTGCCGGGGTAGACCAGGTCGCCAAAGCGGGGCTTGGCCTGGCCCAGTGCGGCCAGCGCGGCGGCGATGTCGCTGCGCGAACAGGCGCAGGGGTAGGCCCAGCCCTGCTGCACCAGCGCGTCCAGCGCCGCCTGGTAGGCCAGGCCGCGCTGGCTTTGCCACACCGGCGGCTCGTCGCTGACCAGCCCGCAAGCGGCCAGTTGCTGCAGTTGAAGTTCGGCCATGCCGGCGGGGCACCGCGGGCCGTCCACGTCTTCGATGCGCACCAGCCAGCGCCCACCCATCGCCCGCGCGTCCAGCCAGCTGGCCACGGCGGCCACCAGCGATCCCGCATGCAGCGGGCCGGTGGGTGAAGGCGCAAAGCGGCCGCAGGGGCCGCGACCATCAAAACTTGCCACGGCAGAGGGCCTTGGAATCAGAGCAGCAGCCCCGCCTGCCGGTGCAACAGCGCGTGGCGGGTGGCGGGGCTTTCCAGTTGCGCCAACCACCAGCGCAGCGCCTTGCCCAGGCCGATGGCGCGGCCTTCGGACCGCCACGCGTAGTGAATGCGCGCCGGCACCGCACCCCGCGCCGTTTCCTTCTGCACCAAGTGGCCCGCATCCAGGTGCGGCTGCGCCAGCGGCAGGGGCAGGTAGCCACAGCCCATGCCGCGCAGCAGCGCTTCCAGCTTGGCCCGCATGCTGGACACGGTCAGCACGTCCTGGCCCGGCAGCAGGTTCACGGTGACCGGGGCCATGCGCTGCGCGGTGTCGGCCACGGCCACGGCACGGTGGTGCACGATCTGCTCGTCGCGCAGCGGTGCGCCTGCGCCCGCCAGCGGGTGGTGGGGCGACAGGCAGTAGACAAAGGCCACCTCGCCCAAGGGCTGCACTTCGACGCCGCCGGGGTTGGGGAACTCGCCGGAAACGCCAATGGCCAGGTCCACCTGCCCGCTCACCAAGGCCTCCCAGGTGCCCGCGAGCACCTCGGTGCGCAGGCGCAGGCGCGTGGCCGGGCTGGTGTTGCTGGGGCTGCCGGCCACCGCACTGTCATGGGGGTCGCGTACATCGCAAAAAGCCTGCACCAGTTCGAACACCGTGGTCATGCTGATGATGTCGTCGACGCTGATCGACAACTGCGTTTCCCAGCCGCTGGCCACGCGGCGCACGCGGTTGGCCACGGCGTCCATCTCCTGCAGCAGGCGGCGGCCTTCCTGCAGCAATTCGGTGCCAGCGGCGGTCAGCTGCGCCTGGCGCGAGCTGCGGTCGAACAACAGCACGTCCAGCGCTTCCTCCAGCTGCCGCACGCTGTAGGTCAGCGCCGATGGCACCTTGCCCAGTTCACGGGCGGCGGCGGCAAAACTGCCGGTGCGGGCGATGGTGTCCATCATCAGCAGGGCATCGGGGGTCAGGGCGTGTCGGGGCATGGCTTCATCTTATTTGAATGCGCTCGACAAGCGGGCCGCCACCGGCGGTGATGCCGCCGTGGCTCAATGCCTTCCATCGCGGTTGCTTGAGGACACCACCCCATGATCACCCTTCGCACATCGGCCCAGCGCGGCTTTGCCGACCACGGCTGGCTGAAAAGCTTTCACAGTTTCTCCTTCGCCGACTACCACGACCCGGCACACATGGGTGTGGGCAACCTGCGCGTCATCAACGAAGACCGCATCGCCCCGGGCACCGGCTTTGGCACGCACGGCCACCGCGACATGGAAATCGTCAGTTACGTGCTCAGCGGCGCACTGGCCCATACCGACAGCATGGGCAACGGCGCTGCAGGCGCTGTGCAAACGGGCAAGGCGGCCGGCGTCATCCGCCCGGGCGACGTGCAGCGTATGAGCGCGGGCACGGGCGTGCAGCACAGCGAGTTCAACCACTCGGCCGACCAGGCCACGCACTTCCTGCAGATCTGGATCATCCCCAGCCAGCGCGGCATTGCACCGGGCTACGAACAGAAGCACTTCGACGACGCCGCCAAGCGCGGCCGGCTGGCGCTGGTGGCTTCGAACGACGGCCGTGAAGGGTCGGTCACCATCCACGCCGACGCCGCGCTGCACGCCGGCCTCTTCAACGGCACCGAGCGCGCCGAACGGGCGCTGAGCCCGGCGCGCTTGACCTACGTGCACCTGGTGCGCGGTGGCCTTCGCGTCAATGGCCACGCTTTGAACGCTGGCGACGCGGTGACGCTGGCCCAGGAGAGCCGGCTTGTGCTGGACGGCGGTGAAGACGCCGAGGTGCTGGTGTTCGACCTGCAATCCTGACCGCCCGCCCCCCCACTGACGCCTGGCAGCGCCACCAAGCGCAGAACAACCGTCGCATCCAACTCCCCACCCACCGCCACCGAAGGAACCACCCATGAGCAACATCGTCATCGTCTACCACAGCGGCTACGGCCACACCGCCAAGGTCGCAGCAGCGGTTGCCGAAGGCAGCGGCGGCACGCTGCTGGCCATTGACGCCGAGGGCAACCTGCCCGCTGGCGGCTGGGAACAGCTGGCGGCGGCCAGCACCATCGTGATGGGCTCGCCCACTTACATGGGCGGCCCGAGCTGGCAGTTCAAGAAGTTCGCCGACATGTCCAGCAAGGTGTGGTTCACCATGCAGTGGAAGGACAAGCTGGCCGCGGGCTTCACCAACAGCGCCACGCTCAACGGCGACAAGTTCTCCACCGTGCAGTACCTGTTCACGCTGAGTCAGCAGCACGGCATGCTGTGGGTGGGCATGGGCCTGCCGGGGCCGAACGCGAAGAAAAACACCCGCGACGACATCAACAACCTGGGCGGTTATGCCGGCTTGATGACGGCCACGCCTTCCGATGCGTCGCCCGACGAGATGGTGCCTGGCGACATCGCCACCGCCAAGGTGTTCGGCCAGCGCGTCGCAGCCGCCACGGCGCGTTTGTTCCCCTGAGCGCCGGCCACCCCGGGCCCACGGGCGGGGGCCCACCGGCAGTGACCCCTTACAGTCCCCGCCCATGAACCCCTTCACCGCCGCGCTTTCACTGTTGCCCTGGGCCGACTGGGCCGCGCTGGTGCTGTTTTTCGCGTCGTGGGCCGGCTATGCGTGGTGGTCGCGATGGCGCGCCACCGTGCGCCCTTCGGTGCTGGCGCTGACCAACCGCGAACGCATGCGCTGGATGCTGCAGGCCAGCCACCGCGAAAACCGCGTGCTCGACGGCGTGGTGGTGCAGAACCTGTCCACCAGCCCGTCGTTCTTTGCGTCCACCACCATCCTGATCATCGGCGGCCTGTTGGCCGTGCTGTCGCGCACCGACCAGGCCAGCGAATTGGTGCGTGAAATTCCTTTTGCGGCGCGCACCTCGCTGATCGTGTTCGACATCAAGGTGGTGCTGCTGACGGGCATCTTCGTCTATGCCTTTTTCCGCTTCACCTGGAGCCTGCGCCAGTACACCTTCGGCGCGCTGACGGTGGGGGCCGCGCCCGACTTCCAGTCCTGGCGAAGCGAGGCCCAGCGCCAGGCTTTTGCCAGCCGCGCCGGCCGCGTCATGGGCCTGGCGGCGGAAACTTTCAACGACGGGCTGCGGGCCTACTACATGGCCTTTGCAGCCACGGCCTGGTTCTTTTCACCGTGGGCCTTCATGGCCGGCACGGCCACCGTGGTGCTCATCCTGTACCGGCGCGAATTTCACTCCGACGTGCTGACCGTGCTGGCCGAAGACCCCGGCGGCTGAAGCTCACCGGGTGCCGGGTCCTTGAGCAAGGCCCAGGCCGCCAGCAGGCTGAAAGCCACGTTGGCCAGCGCCACCAGGCCAATGACCAGCGTGCCGGCGGTGTTCAGCGGCAGCGCGCGAAGCGCATAGCTGCACACCGAAGACAGGATGTTGAAGATCAACATCTGCCAGAACAGCAGCCGCTGCGGCTGCCACAGGCGGCGCCACTTCAACCCACCCATTTCAAGCCGCTGCCTGTCGCTGCCGGGCCAGGGCAGCGCCTTGCGCCAGGGCCTGCAGCTTGGCCTGCGCCACAGCGCGGCTCATCGGCGCTAGGCCGCAGTTGGTGCAGGCGATGAGCCGCTCGCGCGGCACGTACTGCAGCGCGCGGCCGATGGTGTCGGCCACTTCTTCGGGGGTTTCGATGGTGTCGCTGGCCACGTCGATAACGCCGACCATCACGTCCTTGCCCTTCAGCAGCGCCATCAGTTCCGGCGGCACCTGCGAATGGATGCATTCCAGGCTGACCTGGCCGATGCTGCTGGCCGCAAGCGCCGGAAAGACCTGTTCGTATTGCCGCCACTGCTGGCCCAGTGTCTTTTTCCACTGGTTGTTGGCCTCGATGCCGTAGCCGTAGCAGATGTGCACGGCGGTGGTGCAGGTCAGGCCGCGCGCCGCGCGTTCCAGCGCCTGCACGCCCCAGGTGGCGGCCTCGTCCATGAAGACGTTGAAGGCGGGTTCGTCGAACTGCACGATGTCCACACCGTCGGCCTGCAGCGCCAAGGCTTCCTGGTTCAGCAGGTCGGCGAAGGCCATGGCCATCTGCACACGGTCGCCGTAGAAACGGTCGGCCACGGTGTCGACGATGGTCATGGGCCCGGGCAGCGTGAACTTGATCTTGCGGCGCGTGTGCGCGCGCAGGAAACGCGCCTCGGTCTCGTGCACGCGGCCCTTCAGCCGCAGCGGCGCCACCACCTGCGGCACCATCGCCTTGTAGCGGTCGTTGCGGATGCCCATCTCGACCTTGTGCTCGAAGTCGATGCCTTCCACCTGCGCCAGGAAGCCGTGCACGAAGTGCTGACGGCTTTGCTCGCCGTCGCCAATCACGTCCAGGCCGGCGTCTTCCTGGGTCTTGATCCACAGCAGTGTGGCGTCCAGCTTCGCCTGCGCCAACTCGGCGCCCGCGGCCTTCCACTCGGGCCACAACTTCTGGGTCTCGGCCAGCCACGAGGGCTTGGGAAGGCTGCCGGCGATGGCGGTTTCAAACATGGGTTTTGCTCCAGGCGCTGGCAACAGCCAACGCCGCAGGGGTGAAAGGGCGCGGTGGTGCGTCAGGCGGGCTCGGCAACCAGCAGGCCGCGTTTGCGCAGCAGCGGCTGCACCGTGGCCGGCCGGCCGCGGAAAGCCTGGTAGGTGGCCTGTGGTTCCACGCTGTTGCCAGCGCTGTAGATGTGCTGTTTCAGGCGTGCGGCCACCTCGGGTGCAAAGGGGCTGCCCGCTTCCTTGAAGGCTTCATAACCATCGGCGTCCAGCACCTCGGCCCACAAATAGACGTAATAGCCTGCGGCGTAGCCCGAGCTAGAGAACAGGTGCTGGAAGTGCACCAGCCGGTGGTTCAGCCCCACGCCGTGCGGCAGCCCGTGCTGGTGCAGCAGTTCGGCTTCAAAGGCGCACAGGTCGGCCGGTGGTTCGGCTTCGGTGCGCGAATGCACGGCCATGTCGACCAGCGCGCTGGCGGTGTAGCGCACCGTCTCATAGCCCTGCCCGAACTGCCGCGCCCGGTGCATGCGCTGCACCAGTTCGGCCGGAATCGGTTCGCCTGTTTGCCAATGGCGGGCATGGCGTTGCAGCACCTCGGGTTCGGTGATCCAGTGCTCGAAGATTTGCGACGGCAGTTCGACGAAGTCGCGCAACACCTGCGTGCCGGAAAGACTCTCGAAAGTGACATTGGACAACAACCCGTGCAGCCCGTGGCCGAATTCGTGGAACAGCGTGCGCGCGTCGTCCAGCGACAGCAGCGTGGGCGCGCCCGGTGCGCCCTTGGCGAAGTTGTTGTTGTTCATGATCACCGCCATTTGCGCGGGCTGGCCCGCTGCCACGTTGCGTGTTTGCCAGCGCAGCGAATTCATCCATGCGCCGCTGCGCTTGGTGGGGCGTGCGAAGTTGTCTTGCAGAAAGATGCCCACCGCCGCACCGCCTGCGTCTTTGACCTCGTAGGCGGCCACGTCGGGGTGGTACACCGGCAGGTCGGCACGGCGCGTGAACTGCAGGCCGAAGAGCCGCTGCGCGCAGTCGAATGCCGCTGCCACCACGCTTTGCAGCGGGAAATAGGGCTTCACCTCGGAATCGTCCACGGCATAACGTTCGCGCTTCACATGCTCGGCCCAGAAGCGCCAATCCCACGGTTCGACGCGCTCACTGTCCACACCGTGGGCACGCCTGGCCTGCTGCAGTTCGGCACGCTCGCGCTCTACCGCGGCCAACGCGCGTGGCCACACCTCGCCCAGCAGGCCCTGCACGGCGGCCCGGCTGCCGGCCATGGTGTCGGCCAGCGCGTGGTCGGCATAGCAGTCGTGGCCCAGCAGAGCGGCCTGTTCCTTGCGCAACCGCAGGATGTCGCGCGCCACGTCGCGGTTGTCGTGCTCGCCGGCGTGTTCACCCCGGCTGGTCCAGGCGCGCCAGGCCTGTTCACGCAGGTCTTCGCGGGTGGAATGGGTCAGGAAGGGCACCACCAGCGAACGCGCCAGCGTCACCACGTGCCCCGGCAGCCCGCGGTCGCTGGCGGCCTGCGCAGCGGCCTGCCGCAAGTCATCAGGGAGGCCGGCCAGTGCGGCTTCGTCGGGCAGCGGCATCGACCAGCTGCTTTCGTCATGCAGCACGTTCTGCGCAAAGCGTGTGGTCAGGCTGGCCAGTTCCTGCATCACCTGCGCGAAGCGTTCACGCTGCGGCAGGGCCAGGCAGGCGCCGGCGCGCACGAAGTCCAGGTGCGTGCGCTCCAGCAGGCGCAGCTGTTCACCCTGCAGGCCCAGGCCGTGCCGCTGGCGGTGCAGCGCGTCGATGCGCGCAAACAGCGCGGCGTCCTGGTACACGGCGCTGTTGTGCGCAGCCATCGGGGCGGCCATCGCACGCTGCACGGCCTGCAATTCAGGCCCGGTGGCCGAAGCGGTCAGGCTGTAGAACACCGAAGCCACGCGTGACAGCGTGGCACCGGCCCGGTCCATCGCCGCCACGGTGTTGTCAAAGTGGGCGGGTTCGGTCAGGTGGGCAATGGCCGCCAGCTCGGCGCGGTGCTCGGCCATGGCCTCGCGCAGGGCCGGTTCAAAGTGGCTGGGCGCAAAACGCTCAAACGGCGGCAGGCCGTGCGGCGTGTCCCAGGTTTGCAGCAAGGGGTTGTCGGTCATGTTCAGCCTGGGCTTAAAAAAGGTTGCAAGGGGCCGGCGCTGGTCAAGCCGCTGGCCCAGGGGCGGGCCGGTGCTGCAGCAGCAGCCCGTGTCGAGGCGCGTTATTTGCCGGCCTTGATGGCGGTTTCGTCTTCTTCGCGGTAACGGCGGTCAGAGCAATTCTCGACCCAGCCTTTGCGCTCGCCGTCCAGCGCCACCGACACGTCGTTCCACTTGGCGTTGCGTTCGTTCCAGCTGGAAACGCGGGCGTCCAGCGCCGCGGCGCGGGCGTTGTAGGCCCGCACCACTTCGGTGTTGGTGACAGTCAGGCGGTTCTTCTCGGCGTCAAGCTCGGCGCCATCCTTGGCGATTTCTTCGCGCTCCTTGTTCAGTTCGGTGCGCGTTCTTTCGGCCTGGGCGCCGCCCTTCTTGTCTTCGTTGTGCGCGGCCACACGCTGGTTCCAGCTTTCCACACGGGTGCTGTAGGTCTTCAGGCGGGCCGAAAAATCATCCACCTGCTTGCGGATGTCGTTCAGCGGTGCCCTTTCAGCCTGCAGCGTGGCCTGTTCGGCGGTGATCGCCTGCTTTTCCTGGCTGAGCTTGGCGCGGTCGGCTTCCAGCCCTTCGATGCGCTTGCGGATGGACTCTTCCTGGCTGAAGCAGACCCGCAGTTCGTCGCGGGTCAGGATCGGCTTGCGCGACGTGCCGCTGCTCTTGGCCAGGCCCTTGTCGTCTTCGGCAACGGCTGGCGCGGCTGCAGCAGCTGGCTTGACGGTGGCCGCAGCCTTGGGCGCCGACTTGGCGGCGGTCTGGGCCTGCACGGTGCCCAGGCACAGCAGCAGGGCCAGCGCCAGCGGTGCGGTTGTGCGGTACTGGAAATAAGGGCTGCGCGCCGGTGCAAGACGCTGCGTCGTTGACTTCATGAAGGGCTTTCCTGACAGGGCTTCGGCCACATGGCGGCCACATGGTTTGCAATGATGCCACCTTGCCCTGAGAGCCCGGCCATAGGGTTCGGCACCGGGTACCCGCGCTTGTGGCAAAGTGGCTGGTTAACTCCACCCGCCTGCCGCATGCCCAAGACCCGCGCCTTGCCCGCCATTCACCGCACCGCCCGGGTTCTGCCATGGCACTGAAGGCCACCATCTACAAGGCGGCGCTGCAGGTCGCCGACATGGACCGCAACCTGTACGCCGACCACCAGCTGACCATGGCGCTGCACCCTTCGGAAACCGAAGAGCGGCTGATGATGCGGCTGCTGGCCTTTGCGCTGAACGTGCCGGCCGACGACCACGGCGGCGCGCTGACGCAGGCGCGCGGCCTGGCCGAGGCCGACGAACCCGACCTCTGGCAGCACGACCTGACCGGGCAGCTGCTGCACTGGGTGGAAGTGGGGCAACCCGAGGAGCGCCGCATCACGCGCGCATGCGGCCGAGCCAACCGCGTTACCTTGTACGGCTACGCTGCTTCCACCAGCGTGTGGTGGGCCGGCATCCAGAACAAACTGGCGCGCCTGACCAACCTGGCGCTGTGGCAGGTGCCTTCGCCGCAAAGCCTGGCACTGGCCGCGATGGCGCAGCGTTCGATGCAGTTGCAAATCACCGTGCAGGACGGCACGGTCTGGTTCAGCAACGGGCAGGACAGCATCGAAGTGCAACCCCTGGCCCTACAGTCGCCAACCCGATGAAGCTTCCAACCACCCTGACCCTGTGCGCCGCACTGGTGATGGCTGCACCCGCCATGTCGCAGACCAGCAACCCCACACCCTCACCGGCGGCTTCCGCCGCCGACCCCTACCTGTGGCTGGAAGAGGTGCAGGGTGAACGCGCCCTGGCCTGGGTGCGCGAGCGCAACCGCGAAAGCGAAGCCGCGCTGATGACGCGCCCGGGCCACGAAGAACGGCGCAAGGCCATTTTGGAAGTGCTGGACTCGAAGGAGCAGATTCCCTACGTGCGGCGCCACGGCGCGTGGTTCTACAACTTGTGGCGCGACGCCGCCAACCCGCGCGGGCTGTGGCGGCGCACCACGCTGGACGAGTACCGCAAGGCCAGCCCGGCCTGGGAAACCGTGCTCGACCTGGACGCACTGGGCCGCGCCGAAAACGAAAACTGGGTGTGGGCCGGCGCCCAGTGCCTGGGCCCCGACCACCGGCGCTGCCTGATTTCGCTGTCGCGGGGCGGTGCCGATGCCAGTGTGGTGCGCGAGTTCGACACCGTGAGCAAGCAGTTCGTGGCCGACGGCTTTTCGGTGCCCGAGGCGAAAACCAGCATCGAATGGCTGGACCTGAACACCGTGTACATCGGCAGCGACTTCGGCCCCGGGTCGCTGACCGATTCGGGTTATCCGCGTGTCATCAAACGCTGGCAGCGGGGGCAGCCGCTGGCCAGTGCCGTCACCGTGTTCACCGGCAAGGCCAGCGACGTGTCGGCCTACGTCAGCGTGGACCGCACGCCCGGCTTCCAGCGCACCACCGTGGGCCGCGCGGTGAACTTCTACACCACCGAGCAGTTCCTGCTGCTCGAAGGCAAGGGCGGCACCAAGGCGCAACGCATCCAGAAGCCCGACGACGCCCAGCTGGCGCTGTGGCGCGACAAGGCGCTGATCAACCTGCGCAGCCCCTGGCGTGCCGGCGGCAAGACCTGGCCCAGCGGCTCGCTGCTGGTGGCCGACGCCGCGGCCTTCCTGCGTGGCACCGCCACCTACACCGCGCTGTTCACGCCCACGGCCACGCGTTCGCTCGAGGACTACACGCTCAGCCGCGACAGCGTCATCCTGAACCTGCTGGACAACGTGGCCAGCCGCATTGAAGAGTGGCGGCCGGGCGCCAGCGCCTCGGCCCCGTGGAAGCTGCGGGAAGTGGCCGCGCCCTACCCCGGCAAGCTGCACGCCACCGCGCTGCACGACCCTGAACTGCCCAACGACCCGCTGGCCGACGCCTACTTCCTGAACGCCGCCGACTTCCTGACCCCCGACACGCTGCAACTGCGCCGCACCGGCAGCGACGAAGCGCAGACGCTGAAATCGCGGCCTGCATTCTTCGACGCCAAGGGCATGCGCGTGGAACAGCGATTTGCATCGTCGAAGGACGGCACGCGCGTGCCCTATTTCGTGGTCTGGCCCGACCGCAACCGCTTCGGAGCCCCCGCCGAAGGCACTAACCCGACGCTGCTGTATGGCTATGGTGGGTTCGAGGTGTCGCTGACGCCGTGGTATTCGGGCAGCATCGGCCGCACCTGGACCGGCCAGGGCGGCGTGTTCGTGGTGGCCAACATCCGCGGCGGCGGTGAATTCGGCCCCACCTGGCACCAGGCCGCGGTGCTGCAGAACAAGCAGAAGAGCTACGACGACTTTGCTGCTGTGGCTGAAGACCTGATTGCGGCACGCATCACTACGCCCAAGCACCTGGGCATCGAAGGCGGCAGCAATGGCGGCCTGCTGGTGGGCGCGGTGATGCTGCAGCGGCCCGAACTCTTCAACGCCGTGGTCTGCCAGGTGCCGCTGCTGGACATGCGGCGTTACCACAAGCTGCTGGCCGGGGCCTCGTGGATGGCTGAGTACGGCGACCCCGAAAAACCGGCCGACTGGGCCGTGATGTCGCGCTACAGCCCCTATCAGAACGTGAAGCCCGGCACCCGCCTGCCCAAGGTGCTGCTGGTCACCAGCACGCGCGACGACCGCGTGCACCCCGGCCATGCGCGCAAGATGGCGGCGCGCATGCTGGAACAGGGCCACCCGCTGCTGTATTGGGAAAACATCGAAGGCGGCCACGGTGGTGCTGCCGACAACAGCCAGCGCGCCACCATGCAGGCACTGGAATACACCTTCCTGTGGCAGCAACTGGGGGGCCGCTGAGGGCCCGGCACACAGCGTGCTGCACTGGATCGACGACGACACGCCCTTGCCACCACCCGGGCTGGCGATGGGCGCCGACACTGACGCCCCGGGCCTGCTGGCCGCCGGTGGCACCGTTACCCCGGCCCGGCTGGTAGAGGCCTACAGCCAGGGCATCTTCCCCTGGTACAGCACCGGCCAGCCCGTGCTGTGGTGGAGCCCCGACCCGCGCATGGTGCTGCCGGTGCAGCAGTTCCACCTGTCGCACACGATGAAGAAAACGCTGCGCCGCTTCCTGCGCACTCCCGGCTGCACCGTGCGCTTTGACAGCCAGTTCGAAACCGTGATGAAAGCCTGCGCCGGCACCCCGCGCGACGGGCAGGAAGGCACCTGGATCGTGCCCGACATGGTGCAGGCCTACACCGATGGCCACCGCGCCGGCTTCGTGCACTGCGCGGAAACCTACCTGCACGGTGAACTGGCGGGTGGCCTGTATTTCGTGAACCTGGGCCGCATGTGTTTTGGCGAGTCGATGTTCTCGTGGCGCACCGACGCCAGCAAGATTGCGCTGGCCGCCCTGGTGGCCGCCTGCCGCGTGCGCGGCGTGGACCTCATCGACTGCCAGCAGAACACCGGACACCTGGCCCGCATGGGTGCGCATGAAATTCCGCGCAGCGCCTTCCAGGCCCATCTGCAGCGAACCGTGGCCGCTGCGCCGGTCATCGAATGGACCTATGATGAAGCGGCTTGGGGCAGCCTGCTGGGCAGCCCGGGCACCCCGGACCCAACCGCTTCCCGGATCACCGCGTGACCTACCCCAACGAGCTGCCGCTGCGGTCATTGCAGTTCTATGCAACGGCGCCCTACCCTTGCAGTTACCTGCCCGACCGCTTTGCACGGTCGCAGGTGGCCACCCCCAGCCACCTGATCAATGCCGACACCTACTCGGGCCTGGTCGCAGGCGGTTTCCGGCGCAGCGGCATGTTCACCTACCGCCCTTACTGCGACGGCTGCCGCGCCTGCGTGCCACTGCGCGTGCCGGTAGAGCGCTTTGCCCCCACCCGCAGCCAGCGCCGCAGCGCCAAGGCGCACGCCGGCCTGAAAGCGCGCGTGTTGCGCCTGGGCTTCGTGACCGAGCACTACGAGCTGTACCTGCGCTACCAGGCCGGGCGCCACAGCGGCGGCGGCATGGACCAGGACAGCGTGGACCAGTACACCCAGTTCCTGCTGCAGAGCCGTGTCAATTCACGCATGGTGGAATTCCGCGAGCCCGGCGTCGGCAATGGGCTGGGCGCCTTGAAGATGGTGTCGATACTGGACGTGCTCAGCGACGGCATCTCGGCCGTCTACACCTTCTACGAACCCGAACCCGGCACCAGCTACGGCACCTACGGCGTGTTATGGCAGATGGAACAAACCCGCATCCTGAAACTGCCTTACGTGTACCTGGGCTACTGGATCGAGCGCAGCCCCAAGATGGCCTACAAGGCGCAGTTCGGCCCACACCAGCTGCTGGTGGACGGGCGCTGGCAAGATGCACCGGTGGCGGGCCCCGACACGGGCCACGGCCAAGGCGCTGCCACGCCCGCATGACGCCCACCGGCAGCGCCTTGCGCGGCTTGCTGCAAGACCGGCTGCAGGCCTTTGACACCGTTGCCATAGCGCCTGGTGAGCGGCGCCACGCCGCCGTGGCGCTGGCCGTGACCGAAGAGGGCCACGGCGCAGCCATCGACGGCCTGCCGCAGCACGCCACCTGGAGCGAAGCGCCTGCGCTGCTGCTGACGCGCCGCGCGAAGGGCCTGCGCAGCCATGCCGGCCAATGGGCGCTGCCGGGCGGCCGCATCGACAGCGGCGAAACGCCCGAACAGGCGGCGCTGCGCGAACTGTCTGAAGAAGTGGGCCTGCCCCTGCAAGGCAGCGATGTGCTGGGCCGGCTGGACGACTACGCCACCCGTTCCGGCTATGTGATCACCCCCGTGGTGGTGTGGGCCGGCGCTGCGCGCCAGGCCGTGCCGCACGAAGCGGAAGTTGCCAGCATCCACCGCATCCCGGTGACGGAGTTCCTGCGTGCTGACGCGCCACTGCTGAACCACGTGCGCGGCGCCGAACACCCGGTGCTGCGCATGCCCGTGGGCGAACGCTGGATTGCCGCCCCTACCGCCGCTTTCCTGTACCAGTTTGCGCAGTGCTGCCTGCTGGGCCACCCGCTGCGCGTGGCCCATTTCGACCAGCCGATGTTTGCCTGGAAGTGAACGCAACAGCCACCACGCATGCCCTGCCCAGCGCACCCGCGGCAGGCGCCATGCAGCGCAAAAGGCTGCAGCGTGCAGGCTCGAAAACCGCCGTGCTGGCCCTGCTGCTGCACGCGGCCCTGACCTGGAGCCCTGCCGGCGCGCACGACACGGCTGCTGGCAGCGCATCGGCCGCGTCAAGCACGCCGGCCACCGCAGCGGCCACCCCACCCGCCGGCACCCCCGCCTCTGCCGCCGCACCGGCCTTCGCGCCAGTGCCCGGTGTGCTGCTGGCTGCGCCCACCACCGCAACCCGCTGGGCCAGCGCCCCGCGTCTGGCGGGCCGTTTGCGGGCGGCCGACATCGGTCTGCTCATCAACACCGCAGACCCGTATTCGGTGGCCGTGGGCGAGCACTACATCCGCCGCCGCGGCCTGCGCCAAAGCCAGGTGCTGCGCCTGCAAATGCCCACCAACCCGGGTCTGACGCGGACTGAGTTTGCACAGCTGCAGGCCCGCATCAGCAGCCACTTCGGGCCGGCCACGCAGGCGCTGGCACTGGCCTGGAAAGCGCCCTACGCGGTGGAATGCAACAGCATCACCGGTGCGCTGGCGCTGGGCTTTGACGGCGACCTGTGCAGCAATGGCTGCAAACCATCGCGCCTGTCGCCCTACTTCAACAGCGCCACCGCCCGCCCCTTTACCGACCTGCGGCTGCGGCCTTCGATGCTGCTGGCAGCCAACAGCGTGGAGCAGGCGCGTGAACTGATCGACCGCGGCGTGCGCGCCGACCATGCACTGGCGCGCACCAACCGGGCGGCTGTGAATGTGATGCAACTGCTGACCGACGACGCCGCGCGCAGCGTGCGCAAGGTGCTGTACCCGCCCGCAGGCCCCATAGAGGGCGCGGGCGTGCAGGTGAACGTGGTGCCCGCCGCTGCGCTGGCCAGTGCGCGGCGGGTGCTGCTGGTGACCACCGGTTCCGTGAAGGTCGACCTGAGCACCCGGCCTGACTGGGTGGCCGGCGGCCTGGGCGACCACCTCACGTCCGTGGGCGGCGCATTGGCCGGCGCGCACAACCAGAGCACCGCACTGGAATGGATCGCGTCGGGCGCCACGGCCAGCCACGGCACCGTCAGCGAACCCTGCAACCACCTGCAGAAGTTCCCGCACCCGCAACTGCTGCTGCTGCATTACCTGCAAGGCGCCGCAGCGCTGGAGGCCTACTGGAAGAGCGTGGCCTGGCCGCAGCAGTCGCTGTTCATCGGCGAACCGTTGGCCGCACCGTTTGCGCTGCCCCGGCGGCCGCCGCTGGGCGCGCCCACGCCGGCCCGGTCTTAGACCACGCTGGCGGCGCAATTCGACGTCAGCCGCGCACCGCTGCGCGAGGCCTTGCGCCAGTTGATCGAAGTTCGGCTGGTCACCACCATGCCCTGCACGGCCACCAAGGTGATGCGCCTGTCGGTGGCCGACTTGCGCGAGATCCAGTCCATGCGCATCACGCTGGAGCGCTTTGCATTTGAAGAAGCCTGGCCGCGGCGCGGTGTAAGCTTTGCCGCTGAAATAAAACGGCGCCATGCCGTGTTGACGCATTCCATCGACGCTGGCGACAAGGCGCACTGCATCACTGCCGAACTGGCGCTGCACGGCCTCGTGTATGAAGCCAGCGGCATGACAGTGATGCCGGTGCGCCGGGTGTGCCGGCAGGGCGGCGTGAGCGCCCCGTCTTTCCGGACTCGCCCTCAGGTCTGCCTGCGGCGCACGGCGGCGCACGGCACCGCCAGCCCAGCCGACATCACCGCCCTGAATCGACTGAGGACGTGGTTGTCGGGGATGTTGCCGAGACCACCAAACTTTGTGGCGTCGAGATCGACGATGAGGTTCGTCGTGAACGAACCGTTGCCAAAGTTGACGTGGTTGTAGGTGCCCGAGAAGGTGTAGCTACTTGCTGAAGTGGTGTCGCAATTCCAGCGGCTGGTCGTTGCGAACGTAGACCGTGATCATGTACGGGCTGAATCCCGCACTCTTGAGCAGGATGGACTGCTGGCCCACCGGCAGCCGCAATTGCGTCATCGGCGGTGTGGTGCCGACCAGCGCGCCGTTGACCACCACCTCGGCGGTTGGGCTGACTTCGAGCGACACCACGCCCACCCGCTTGGCGGCGTAGATCATTTCCCGTTCCTGCAGGCGTTCTTCGGTCGGTGCAGCGGCCGCCACAGTCGCCGTGGGGGTTGGGGCACGGGCCGCGCTCGTGGCCGGCACCAGCGCGCCCGCCGACGCGATGGGCGCCAGCAGGAAACGCAGGTTGGGCAACAGTGGCCACGCCAGCGCTGTGCAACCCAGCGCCACGCCGGCCGCCAGGGCCATGCGGCCGCGCACGGACGGCTGCCGAGCGCGCCGCCGCTGCGCGCTGCGCTCGTGCTGCGTTTGCGCCATCAGCAGCTTGCGTGCGGCATGCCGGTCTATCCAGTCGGCCAGCGCGCGGGCCAGCTCATCAGCGCTGGAAAAGCGGTGTTCCGGCTGTCGTGCCATGGCGCGCGCGGCGATGGACACCAGGGTGCGCGGCACATTGCCGCGCATGGCCTCTATACGGATGGGCTCGTTGTCCAGCACCTCACGCGTCACGTCTTGCGCGGTGTGGCCGCCGAAGGGCCGCGTAGATGTCAGCAGTTCGTACAGCACCACACCCACGGCGCGCACGTCTGTGCGCTCGTCGGCCACGCCATGCATAAGCTGCTCGGGCGCCAGATACTGCAAGGTGCCAACGGGGACCGTGCGGTGGTCAACACCCATGCTGTGCGCAGCCTGCATCAACCCGAAGTCCAGCAGCTTGGGCTGCACCCGGTCGTCCAAGAAGATGTTGGTCGGCTTCAGGTTGCCGTGCACCAAACCCTGGGCATGCGCATGGGCCAGCGCTTCGGCCACGCGGCGCATGATCAGCGCCGCCAGCGAAGGGCGCGGCCGCCAACCTGTGTCCAGCGCCTCGCGCATGTTGCGGCCGGGCAGGCGTTCCGTCGCGACGAAGACACCGAAAGGCGACAGGCCGGCTTCCAGCACATTGGCAATGTGCGGGTGGTGCAGGGCCTGTGCCGCGCGGGCGTTGGCCAGCACGCGCTGGTCCAGCTTTTCCTTGATCTCGGCCCGGTCGCGCACCGCCAGCAGCGCGTGCAACTGGGGTTCCAGTTGCAGCTGCACCGTCTTCACCACCACCGGGCGTGAATGCACAGGGTCCCAAGCCTCGAAGACCTGCCCCAGGGGGCCGCGGTGCAGCCGGCCGGTGATGGTGTAGCGGCCTATGACTGCAGGGCCTGTTGCGGTGCCTGCAGCGGCGGCACGCGGCGCACCTTCTGCAACCGCGGCACCCGCTGCACCCGAACGCGTTGCAGCCCCAGCATCGGCCTGCGGCCGCGGTGGGCCAGCCCCAACAGCCGCATGCCCGGGGTGGGCCAGGCTTGGCACAGCAACGGGGCCTGCCGGAGCCGGGTCGTCGACGAACTGCGAATCAAAACCCGTCAGGTATTGCGACTCCGCACCGCACCCCAGGCCAGCATCACCGCCGTCGGGCGCCGGGCGCGGGCAAGCCACCGTGTCCGCCCACTGCGGCCCGTGCCCGCCCAAGCGCCCCGTCCACGATTGCAGCCTTTGCTGCACGCCCATCAAAAGAGGATTTCTCACCCGGACCAGATTAACCCGGCCAGCCCGCGGCAGGGGCCGCACCGCCGTGGTGTTCAGGCGATTCCTAACAGTGCGTAACGTTTGTTGCGTGTGCACGCATTCATCCCGGGGGGATATGGAGTCAATTTTCGGCGTTAGCTGCGCGGTGAAGGCCGACTGCAGCATCCCCTGCGTCGGCGCCGGCAAAGCCCCGCGTGATCGTGTGCCGGGTTTCCGGCAACACGGGAACACACCCGTCGGGCCGCTGGTCTGAGGTTGGGTGAACCCACCAGGGCCGGTTGGCGTCATGACCCGACGGGGTGCACGGTCGCCCGGGGCCACCCAACCCGCTGTGGCACCATGGCCGGCCATGATTGATGTCGTTGTTCTCTTCTTCCTGCTGGGCGTGTTTGCCCGCCTCGTCAAATCGGACCTGCGGCTGCCCGAGGCGCTGTACGAAACACTGTCCATCTACCTGCTGCTGGCCATCGGCCTGAAAGGCGGCATCGAACTGAGCAAGCAACCGCTGGCAGCGTTGGCGCCACAGGTGGCTGCTGCGGTGTTGCTGGGCTTTGCCATTCCCTTTGCGCTGTTTCCACTGCTCAGGGCCTTCCGCCTGAACGGGCCTGACAGCGCGGCCCTGGCGGCGCACTACGGTTCGGTCAGCGTGGTGACTTTCGCCGTGGTGACGGCCGCCCTGGCCCGTGAAGGCATTGCCTACGAAAGCCATGCGCCGCTGTGGGTGGCGGTGATGGAAGCACCCGGCCTGGTGGCCGGCATCCTGCTGGCGCGGTGGTCGATGCGCAACGAAGGTGAAGCCGGCAAGCCCACCCGCTGGGGCGCGCTGGCGCACGACGTGCTGTTCGGCAAGAGCGTGCTGGTGCTGATGGGGGGCCTGGCCATTGGCGCCGTTGCGGGCGTGGAAGGCACCGCCCCCATCAAGGCCTTGTTCATCGACCCGTTCAAGGGCGTGCTGGCGCTGTTTCTGCTGGAACTGGGGTTGGTGGCCGGTGGCCGGCTGAGCGAACTGCGGCGCTTTGGTGCCCCGGTGCTGCTGGTGGGCCTGATCGCGCCGCCGCTGCTGGCGCTGGCCGGTGCCGCCGTGGGCGTGGCGCTGCAGCTCAGCACCGGCGGCGTGGCCATCATGGCCACGCTGGCCGCCAGCGCCAGCTACATTGCGGCGCCCACGGCCATGCGCATTGCCGTGCCGCAGGCCAACGCGGCACTCTCCATCACCGCCGCACTGGGCATCACCTTCCCCTTCAACCTGGTGGTGGGCATACCGCTGTACATCCAACTGGCCAAGGCATGGACGACATGAACCACCACCCGAAAAAACTGCTGGTCATCATGGCCGAGGCGGCACTGGAAAAAGCCCTGGTGCAAGACGTGAAGCGCCTGGGCGCGCACGGCTACACCGTGTATGACGTGCGGGGCGCCGGGGCCGCCGGTGAACGCGAAGGCGCCTGGGAAGCCGACCGCACCATCGAGATGAAGGTCATATGCGACGCCGACGTGGCCGACCGCATCGCCCACGACGTTCTGGCCAGCTATGGGCAGAACTATGGGCTCTCGATGTTCTTTGCCGACGTGACGGTGCTGCGCGCCAACAAGTTCTGACGGCTGGTTTGTTACACGTTCGCCAAACCCGGCCCTGAGCCGCGGGGTGCCCCGTGCCACGGCGAAAGACCAGACTGAAACCAGGCCAAAGCTGGGTATGGGTCGGGTTGTTCGACAACCTGAACACCCGCGTTTGCAACTGCAACGCCCTCGCCGTCCACGAAGCCCATAAAGCCTTTCCGTTTCGCCATGAGAACCCTGTTGTGCCGGTGGCGCAGGTGGCGACCAAAACCGATGCAAACGCCATCGCCGCATCACGGGATGGCACCGAGGCCACCGCAGAACCCCGCACCATTGACGCGTCGGAAACGCCTTCGGTCAGCCTGCTCGCAGCCGGTTTGCTGGGCATCGGATTCCTGGTCTCGCGTCGGGGCGCCCGCCTGCGTTGAACGCGGCTCGGCGGCGGCCCGCGGCTGCCGGTATCCAGGCGCCGCCGGCAGTCGGCAGCGGCCGCCAGCGCGCCGGTAAGGTTGCCACCCCGGGCGACAATGCAAGCTGAAAACTTGCAGCAATCCCACCGCACAAGGCCCCGCCTTTCATGAATCGCACCTGTTTCGCCAGCGCGTTGACGCTGGGCCTGGCCTTGCTTGCTGCGCTGCCCGCGCTGGCGCAAGGTTTCCCCACCAAGCCGGTGAAGATCATCATCGGCTTCCCTGCCGGCGGCCCGCTGGACAGCCACGCGCGGCTGCTGGCCGACGAACTGGGCAAACGCCTGGGGCAGCCCATCATCGTGGACTACAAGGCCGGGGCGGGCGGCACCGTGGGTGCTGAATTCGTGGCCAAGAGCGACGCCGACGGCCACACGCTGCTGATGGCCAACACCGGCACCATGGTCATCAACCCCGCCATCTACAGCAAGCTGCCCTACCAGACGCTGAAAGACTTCGCGCCCGTGGCGCGCACCGCGCAGCAGCCGCTGGCGCTGGTGGTGAACCCCAACGTGCCAGCCAAGACGGTGCAGGAACTGGTGGCGCTGGCCAAGAACAAGCCCGGCCAGTTGAACTACGGTTCAGCCGGCAACGGCGGCATCAGCCACCTGGTGCCCGAGATGTTCAAGCAGGCCACGGGCACCTTCATCGTGCACATTCCCTACCGCGGCAGCGCACCGGCCTTCACCGACCTGATGGCCGGCCAGGTGCAGGTGATGGCCGAGTCCATTCCCCAGGCCGCCGCCTACGTGAAAGCCGGCAAGCTGCGCGCACTGGCCGTGACCAGCGGCGCACGCAACCCGGCCCTGCCCGACACACCCACGCTGAAGGAAGCGGGCCTGAAGGACTTTGAGGTGGTGGGCTTCTACGGCGTGCTGGCACCCGCCGGCACCCCACCCGCGGTGCTGGCGCGCTTGTCTGAAGCCTTCAAGGCCGTGCTGGAAACACCCGACATCCGCCAGCGCATGGTCACGCAGGGCGCCGACCCCGCCTTCCTGGACCCGCAGGCTTTCCGCAGCTTTCTGGCCGCAGAGATGCCACGCTGGGCCAAGGCGGTGAAGGATTCCGGCGCCAAGCTGGACTGAACCGGCGCGTGTGCAGCGCGCACGCTGGCCAGCTTGTTCACTGCGCGCGGCTGCCCTGGCAACGGGCGTGCGGCGTATCCTCTCGCGCTTGCCTGTTCGCCAGTGACGGTGCCCCAGCGGCGCAGCCACCCCTTCACGCGAAAGAAAGCCGATGCCGCAAGAACCCACCGTCAGCGCAGTCCCTGCCACCGCTGCAGCTGC
Source organism: Burkholderiales bacterium (assembly GCA_043717565.1). Classification (GTDB taxonomy): domain Bacteria; phylum Pseudomonadota; class Gammaproteobacteria; order Burkholderiales; family Burkholderiaceae_C; genus Rubrivivax. The sequence continues at coordinate 20,098 of JAYSXE010000040.1, forward strand.
CAGCCCCACCACGGCGGGTGGCAAGCACATCCGCCTGACATCCCACCCCGGCCAGCAGGGGGCCGTGGGCGCGCCGGCCTTGCACTGGGGCGCGGCCACCGCCCTTGAACGCGGCCCGGTGGTGGGCACCACGGCCAACCGCAGCCAGCGCAACGTCATCGGCACGCACAGCGGCAGCTATGGCGTTTACCGCGCACTGGCCGTGGCGGCGGGCAACCTTCTGAGAGGACACCGCGCCGACCTGACCAACACGGCGCCCACCGACCTGATTGGCCCCTACGCGCAGTGGGCCGACGCGAAGAAGATGGTCTCCATCGACCCCTGGGGCGCCAGCGTGCAAAGCGTGTTCGCCGATCAACTGGCGCAGGGCTACGACATCAGGCCCACCATCGCTGTCACCAAGGCGCACGTGCACCTGCCGGAAATCAAACAAGCGCTGGCCTTCCAGCGCCTGCGGGTCGACGGCAAGGTGCTGCTGGAAGACGCATCAGCCACCGTCACCAAGGTGGCGGTGGAACCGGTGTGGTGGCTGCCCGGCGTGGCCGAACGCTTCAAGGTCAGTGAAGCCGATCTGCGCCGCGCGCTGTTTGAAGAAACCGGCGGCATGTACCCCGAACTGGTGACGCGCAGCGACCTGGAAGTGTTCTTGCCGCCCATTGGCGGGCAAACGCTGTATGTGTTCGGCGACATCCGCGACCTGGCCAACCCGAACGTCACGCTCACTGCGCGGGTGCACGACGAATGCAACGGCAGTGATGTGTTCGGCAGCGACATCTGCACCTGCCGCCCGTATCTGACCCACGCCATCGAAGAATGCATTCGCGGCGCACAGGCCGGCGGCGTGGGCCTGATCGCCTACAGCCGCAAGGAAGGCCGCGCTTTGGGCGAGGTGACGAAGTTCCTGGTCTACAACGCGCGCAAGCGCCAGGTGGGCGGCGACAGCGCCGACAAATACTTCCTGCGCACCGAGTGCGTGGCCGGCGTGCAAGACATGCGCTTTCAGGAACTGATGCCCGACGTGCTGCACTGGCTGGGCATACAAAAGATCCACCGCCTGGTGAGCATGAGCAACGACAAGTTCGACGCCATCACCGGCAGCGGCATTGAAGTGGGCGAGCGAGTGCCGATTCCAGACGAACTGATACCGGCTGACGCCAAGGTGGAAATGGAAGCCAAGATCGCCGCCGGCTACTTCACCGAAGGCCATGTGCCCACGGTGGCCGAACTGGCCAGCACCAAGGGGCGCGGGCTTGAATGACACCCCCCGCCACGGCCCCGACGCGGCCAGCGTGCTGCGCAACCCAGCAACCATTCGGCAGCGTTGCGCCGGCATCACGCAAGCGGTGAGCGAGGGCCGTTCATCACACTTCGTGCTGGACCGCAGCCGCCTGGACCACACCGCCGCCCGCGTGGAAGAAGTCACCCGCGCCGCCTACCCCACGCTGCAGATCCCGTACCACAGCCGCTGGCGGCACTTCGAGGTGGGCGGCGTGAACCGCAAGGCCGAGATGGACGCGCTGCTGGCCGGCCGCAGCACGGCCGAGCAGGCGCGCGCGCGCATCGACCTGACAGTCATCAGCGTGCTGCTGGACGCTGGCGCCGGGCCGCAGTGGCGTTATGACGAAGCCGAAAGCGGCCAGCGCTTCAGCCGCTCAGAAGGCCTGGGCGTGGCCAGTTTCCGCGCCTTCCTGCGCGGCGACTTTTCAGCGCAACCCGCCACCGACCCGCTGCGCGTGGACGCCAGCGTGCTGCTGCGCCTGGACGCCGCAGCACTGGCCCGCGTGTTCCAGGCCAGCCCACAAAACCCGCTCGTGGGCCTGGAAGGCCGCGCCGCACTGCTGCGCCGGCTGGGCCAGGCGCTGCAGGCCGAAGGCGGCGCCCTGGGCGTGCCGGCACAGCCTGGGCTGCTGTTTGACGTGCTCACTGGCACGACAGACGGGGCGCCACCGCGCAGCGAGATCACTGCCGCGCAGGTGCTGCGCAACCTGCTGGACACCTTCTCGCCCATCTGGTTGACCGGCAGCGTGCTGCACGGCGTGCCGCTGGGCGACGTGTGGCCGCACCGCTGGGCCGGCGGTGAAGACCCCATGGCCGGCCGCCACGGCACGACGGCCGGTTGGGTGCCCTTCCACAAGCTGAGCCAGTGGTTGAGCTATTCGCTGCTGGAACCCTTCGAATGGGCCGGCGTGAAGGTCACCGAGCTGGACAACCTGACCGGCTTGCCCGAATACCGCAATGGCGGCCTGCTGCTGGACAGCGGCGTCATCCAACCGCGCAGCGCCGCCAGCCTGGCCAAGACCTGGCAGGTCAGCGACGAGTTCATCATCGAATGGCGCGCGCTGACCGTGTCGCTGCTGGACGAACTGGCCCCACTGGTGCGCACCCGCCTGGGGTGCACGGACCAACAGATGCCGCTGGCCTGCGTGCTGGAAGGCGGCACCTGGGCCACCGGCCGCGTGCTGGCACGCGAACTGCGTGACGGTTCACCGCCGCTGAACATCAGCAGCGACGGCACGGTGTTCTGACCAGCTGAACCCAAGGCCGACCACGACCCAACGACGAAACCCGCAGAGGAAAACGATGACCGCACCCGTACACCACATCACGCACCCGCTGATCCAGCACAAGCTGACGCTGATGCGCCAGAAAGACCGCAGCACCAGCAACTTCCGCACACTGATGAACGAGATCAGCATGCTGATGGCTTACGAGGTGACGCGCGACATGCCGGTGCAGTTGATCGAAATCGAGACTCCGCTGGAAACCATGATGTCGCCGATGATCGACGGTAAAAAAACCGTGTTCGTCAGCATCTTGCGCGCCGGCAACGGCTTTCTGGACGGCATGCTGAACGTGGTGCCCGGCGCCCGCGTGGGCCACGTGGGCTTGTACCGCGACCCGAAAACGCTGGTGGCGGTGGAGTACTACTTCAAGATGCCGCACGACATGCACGAGCGCGACGCCATCGTGCTGGACCCGATGCTGGCCACCGGCAACAGCGCCGTGGCAGCGGTGGACCGGCTGAAGGAAACCTCACCGCGCAGCATTCGCTTCGTCAGCCTGGTGTCGGCGCCCGAGGGCATTGCCAACATGCAGAGGCACCACCCCGATGTGCCGATCTTCACCGCGGCCATCGACCGCGAACTGAACAGCCACGGCTACATCGTGCCGGGGTTGGGGGACGCGGGGGACCGGCTCTTCGGCACCAAATAACGCGCGGCTGTTTTCATCGTTTCGCTGTGCCCCGTGGCGCAGGGAACGAACAGCCACAAAGCCTGCGGCCGCACCATTCCACCGCAGGCCGCCCCCAAAGCGCAGAGGCTTCGCGGAACCGCCATGCTCGTCACCCAACAGCCCGTGCTGCGCCGCTTCTGGTACGCCGTCATGCCCATGCACCAGCTGGGCGCGGGCCCGCAGCCCTTCACGCTGCTGGGCGAAAAGATCGTCTTGTGGAAGAAGGCCGACGGCACCCCTGCGGCGTTGCGTGACCGCTGCTGCCACCGCACGGCGCAGCTGAGCAAAGGTTTTGTCGACGGTGACCACATCGTCTGCGGCTACCACGGCTGGACCTACAACTGTCATCTACAACTGCGCCACCCCCATCGACGACGGCCGCATCATGCTGGCGCAGTGGCTGTACCGCAGCGACAGCGAGGCCGACTGCAGCACGCAAGCGCTGATCGACTGGGACGAGGCCATCACCACGGAAGACCGCGAGATTCTGGAAGCCACCGACCCCGACGTGTGCATCGACACCCGGCGGCGGGTGGAATTCCACATGCGGTCAGACAAGCCCGGGCTCATCATCCGCCAGCAACTGTTGGCGCTGCTGCAGGCGCATGGCGAAGAAGCGATGTACCGCGGCAGGCCGGTGGTGCCCATCGCGCCGCAGGGCTGATGCCGAATGAACCCGCCCGGGGGGAGCGGCGGGGTTGCATCGCGTCCACTGGGTTGGGCGCAAGCAACGGGTTAACACGGAGCGTTTGATAGGCGTTTGATAGGCCTTTGCCGACCCGAGCGGCAGCGCGCTGCGCGGGCTGCGGCGACAATCGTTCTGCCTTTTTCATCCGCTGGACCACCATGACGATTTCTCGCCCTGTTCCGCTTGTGTTGTTGTCAACCGCGCTGGCCGCCCTTGTGCTGATGGCCGGCTGCGCCACGCATCCCACGCCGCCTGCGGCGAAAGCGGTGGCGGCGGCGCCTGTGGCGGCCCCCACCGACCCCGCCCCGGGCGCATCAGCACTGCGCCCGGCGGCGGCGCCACCGGCACCCCCCGCACCCGGCACGCTGCCGCCGTTTGCCACCGTGGTGAAAGACGCCAAAGAGATCAAGGGCGGCCTGTTCACGCTGTGGCAGAAGGACGACAAGATCTGGATCGAACTGAAGCCCGAAGATTTTGGCAAGCCACTGCTGATGGCACCCAAGCTGGCGCGCGGCATGGGTGAAGCGGGCTTCTTTGGCGGCAGCATGATCGGGCGCTGGGGCACCTTCGGGCGCCCGCAGCTGGTGGAATTCAAGAAGGTCGGGCCCATCGTGCAACTGCTGGCGCGCAACGTGGAATTCCAGGGCGCGCCCCAGACGCCGGCCGCCTTTGCGGTGGAAGCGGGCTTCTCACCCAGTCTGGTGACATCCGCGCCCTTCGCCAGCGCCACGCACCCGGAACGCAAGACCCAGCTGGTGGAAGCCAACGCGCTGTTCGTGGGCGACCTGCTGGGCATGGCCATTCACCTGCAGCGTGAATACCGACAGGGTTACGCCTTCGACGTGCGCAATTCCAGCCTGCAAAGCGCACGTGCGCGGCCCGACGCGGTGTTTTTCGACGTGCAGTCGCACTACGCCACGCCCACCATCGCTGTGCCGCAGCCGGGTGCGCCGCCAGGGCCGGCGCCGTCAACACCCTCGTCATTGCCCGATGTGCGCAGCCTGTTCCTGGGCGTTCACTATTCGCTCTCGTCGCTGCCCGACCAGCCGATGCGGCCGCGCGCGGCCGACCCGCGTGTGGGCCACTTCACCACCACCGTGCAGGACTTCGGCGACGACCTCTTGCGCAGCCCGCGCCAACGCTTCGTGAACCGCTGGCGCTTGGAGAAAAAAGACCCCACGGCCGAACTGTCTGATCCCGTCAAACCCATCACGTTCTGGCTGGACAAGACGGTGCCGCTGAAGTACCGCGATGCCATCACGCAGGGCGTGCTGGGCTGGAACCCGGCGTTCGAGAACATCGGCTTCAAGAACGCCCTGGTGGTGAAGGTTCAACCCGACGCCGCCGACTTCGACACGCTGGACGTGGGCGTGGCGTCCATTCGCTGGATGACCAATGCTCAGCCGCAGTTCGGCGCCATTGGCCCCAGCCAGGTCGACCCGCGCAGCGGCGAGATCCTGGACGCCGACATCGGCTTCGAAAGCCTTTCTTCGCGCGGCGTGCGTCAGTTGCGGGCGCAGATTCTTGCCGACGGCCGCACCGACTGGCAGGCACTGCTGCAAACCGGCGCTGACAGCGCACCAGCCGGCGCCGAGCGGCCCAGCTTCAGCCGGCTGGAACACGCCTTCTGCCAGCACGGTGCCCTGGCCTCCGAGCAGCTGAGCCTGGCGCTGGACGTGCTGGAAGCGCGCGGCGCCATCGCGCCCGACGGCCCCGAGGCCGAAGACTTTGTGCGCCAGTACCTGATCGACACCACGCTGCACGAGGTGGGCCACACGCTGGGCCTGCGCCACAACTTCCGCTCGTCGCGCATCTACACCGACGCGCAGATGTCAGACCCCGAATTCGTGAAGAAAAACGGCCTCGCCGGGTCGGTGATGGAGTATTCCGCCATCAACCTGGCACGGCCGGGCGCCCCGCAGACCACCCCGTTTCAGAACGTGCTGGGCCCCTACGACCACTGGGCCATCGAATACGCCTACAAGCCAGTGGCACCCGAGCAGGAAAAGGCCGAACTGCTGCGCATCGCTGGCCGCAGCGCAGAGCCGCTGCTGGCCTACGGCACCGACGAAGACCACTGGCTGGGCATCGACCCCGAGGCTCTGCACTTCGACCTGGGCAACGACCCGCTGGCCTTTGCCGACAAACGGCTGGCCATCGTGAAGGACCTGCTGCAGCGCCAGTCCACCCGCAACCTGAACCCCGACGAGGACTATTCGGTGTTGCGCCGGTCCATCACTTTTGCGGTGCGCGACGCCGGCCGTGCTGTGGGTATCGCGATGCGCCAGATTGGCGGCCTGCGCACGCTGCGCGACCACCCCGGCAGCGGCCGTGACCCGCTGCAGCCGGTGCCGGCTGCCCAGCAGCGGCAGGCGCTGGACCTGATTGCGCGCGGCGCACTGGCCGCCGACGCCCTGGTGCTGCCCGCGGCCCTGCAGCGCAAGCTGGCGCCCAGCTTTGCCGAGCGCAGCGAGGGGGGCATGGGTGGCGCCCCCGTGCCCACCGACTATTCCATCAGCGCCACCGTGACCGACATGCAGCGCGCTCTGCTGGACCAGTTGATGAGTGACGGCCTGGCCCAGCGCATCATCAACAGCCAGGCCAAGGTGGACAACCCCGCCGATGCCTTCAGGCTCAGCGAGCTGTACGGCCGCGTGCTGCAAGAGGTGTGGACCGAACTGGGCACCGCCAGCGAGATTCCGGCCGCGCGCCGCGCGCTGCAGCGGGAATACATCAACAAGGTCAGCGGCCTGCTGCTGCGCCCGGCCACGCTGAGCCGCGCCGACGCGCGGTCGCTGTTGCGCAGCGACGCGCAAACGCTGCTGGCCCGCATCGATGCGGCCCTGAAGAAGCCCGGCGCACTGTCGGCCGAAAGCGGGGCGCACCTGCGCGACGTGGCCGATTCACTGCGCGAAGCGCTCAGCGCCAAGCTGCAGCGCTCTGGCGTCTAAGCGCCCGTCAGCGCCAGCGCGGTCTGGCAGGCCCCGGCGCTGCCCTGCCGCCCTGCCGCTCGGCCGCCGCGGGCGCTCCCCGCCCGTCAGTCTGTTGCCAGGGCGCACCAGGCCGGCCGGCCAGCCAGATGCAGTTGCGACCGCCGCGGCGCGGCTTCGGCCAGCAGCTGGCCGCGGCGGTACACCTTCAGCCGCGTGGCACGCAGGCGCAGCGCCTCGACCGGGTTGCGCGCCTGCAGCAGCACAAAGCTGGCGTCGCAACCGGCAGCGATGCCGTAGCCGGGCAGTTGCAAAATCTTCGCCGGGTTCGCTGTCACGGCGTCAAAACACTGCCGCATGGCGGCTTGGCTGGTCATCTGCGCCACGTGCAGGCCCATGTGGGCCACATCCAGCATGTCGCCGCTGCCCAGGCTGTACCAGGGGTCCATCACGCAATCCTGCCCGAAGGCCACGGTCAGGCCGGCGGCCATCAGTTCGGGCACGCGCGTCATGCCGCGGCGCTTGGGGTAGGTGTCGTGCCGGCCCTGCAGCGTGATGTTGATCAACGGGTTGGCCACCACGTTCAGCTGTGCTTCAGCCATCAGCGGTATCAGCTTGCTGACGTAGTAGTTGTCCATGCTGTGCATGGATGTCAGGTGCGAGCCGGTGGCGCGGCCGTGCAGGCCCAGGCGGTGGGTCTCGGCGGCCAGCGTTTCGACATGGCGCGATAGAGGGTCGTCGCTTTCGTCGCAGTGCATGTCCACCATCAGCCCGCGCTGCGCGGCCAGTTCGCACAACAGCGCCACGCTGCGCGCACCGTCAGCCATGGTGCGTTCAAAGTGCGGTATGCCGCCCACAACATCCACGCCCTTGTCCAGCGCCTGCTGCAGCAGCGCCAGCGCACCGGGTGAGCGCAGCACGCCGTCTTGCGGGAAGGCCACCAGTTGCAGGTCGATGTAAGGCGCGGCCCGGCGCTTCACATCGAGCAGTGCGTCCACAGCCAAGAGGCGCGGGTCGCACACGTCCACATGCGTGCGTATGGCCATCAGGCCCTGGGCCACGGCCCAGTCGCAGTAGGCCAGCGCACGCTCAACCAGCGCTTCGTGCGTGAGCTGCGGCTTCAGTTCGCCCCACAGCGTTATGCCTTCCAGCAGCGTGCCGCTGTGGTTGACGCGCGGCAGGCCGTAGCTGAGCGTGGCGTCCATGTGAAAGTGGGCGTCGACAAAGGGCGGGCTGAGCAGCTGGCCTTCGGCGTCGATGCTGCTGTGTGCGGCGGCGGTGGCGGGCGACAGGCCGGCCGTCACTTCCAGGATGCGGCCGTCTTGCACGGCCACGCCCATGCCGCTGCGGCCGTCGGGCAGCGTGGCGTTGTGAATCAGCAGGTCGAGCATGGTCGTGTCCGTTTCGTGGCGGGTGTCACCGTTCACCGCGCCGGTAAGGTTTCATCAGGGCCTGTGGATAGCCAGCATGGCGCGCCACCATCACCAGCGCCACGATGGACAGCACGTAAGGCAGCATCAGGTACACCTGATAAGGCAGGCCATCACCGCCGGCCTGCTGCAGGCGCAGTTGCAGCGCGTCAAAGAAGGCAAACAGCAAGGCACCCAGCAGCGCCTTGCCCGGGCGCCAGCTGGCAAAGACCACCAGCGCCACGCAGATCCAGCCGCGGCCGTTCACCATGTTGAAGAAGAAGGCGTTGAAGGCCGCCAGCGTCAGGAAAGCTCCTGCCACGCCCATCAGCGCCGAGCCGGCGACGATGGCCCCGGTGCGCACCGCCGCCACCGACACGCCCTGCCCTTCGGCCGCCTGCGGGTTTTCGCCCACCATGCGCACGGCCAGCCCCAGCGGCGTGCGCATCAGCAGCCAGGCCAGCAGCGGCACCAACAGCAGCGCCAGCAATGTCAGCGGCGTCTGCTGGTTCAGCACCGGAACGGGCAGCCAGTCCATGGCCTGAAACGGTGTGATGGTGGGCGGCGTGCTGACCTTGGGAAAGCTGACGCGGTAGCCGTAATAACTGAGCGACGTGGCCAGCAGCGTGATGCCCAGCCCGCTGACATGCTGCGACAGCGCCAGCCCTACCGTCAGCAGCGCCAGCAGCCCACCCAGCGCGGCACCCACCGCCGCCGCTGCAGCCACGCCGCCCCACAGCGTTGCGCCGTTGTAGACGGCCAGCCAGCCGACGAAGGCGCCGGCCACCCAGATGCCTTCAACACCCAGGTTCAGCACGCCCGCGCGTTCACACAACAGCACGCCCAGCGTGCCCAGGATCAGCGGCGTGGCAATGCGCAGCACCGCCACCCAGAACTCGGGCAGCAGCAACAGGGCCAGTACGTCACTCACCGCGCTGCACCCTGCGTGATGGCTGCTGCCGGCCGGCGCCACACGATGCTCCGCTGCAGCAGCCAGCCGGCCACCAGCACCGACAGCAGCGCCGTGGCCACGATCACGTCGGCCAGGTAGCTGGGCACGCCGGCTGCGCGGCTCATGCTGTCGGCCCCCACCAGCACACCAGCCACGAAGATGCTGGCCGCCACCACGCCGGCCGGGTGCAGGCCCGCGAGCATGGCGATGACGATGCCGGTATAGCCATAGCCGGGCGACATGTCCAGCGTCAGGTAACTGGTGCGGCCGGCCACTTCCAGCGCGCCCGCCAGGCCGGCCAGCGCGCCCGACAGCAAGGCCACGAACACCACCGTGCGCCCCACCGGCACGCCGGCAAAGGCCGCGGCGCGGGGGTTGGCGCCCACGGCGCGGATGTGGAAGCCCACTACCGTGCGGCGCATCAGCACCCAGACCAGCGCGGCCAGCGTCAACGCCATCAGCAGGCCGGTGTGGATGCGCGTTTGCGGCACCAGTTTGCCCAGTTCCAGTTCACCCTGCAGCGCCACGCTTTGCGGCCAGCCCATGGCGGTGGGGTCTTTCATTGGCCCGTCGAGCATGGCCGAGATGAACAGCGTGACGATGAAGTTCAACAGCAGCGTGGTGACCACCTCGTCCACCCCCAGACGGGACTTCAGCAGCGCCGGGCCCAGCAGCAGCAGGCCACCGGCCAGCGCCGAAGCCAGCAGCATCAGCGGGAACAGCACATAAGGCGGCCACTGCAGCCCTGCGCCGCCGTGCAGGCCACCCACGGCCACCGCCGCCAGTGCGCCCACGTACAGCTGGCCCTCGGCGCCGATGTTGAACAGCCGCGCCTGGAAGGCCACGGCCACGGCCAAGCCGGTCAACATCAACGGCACGGCGCGGGTGAGGGTTTCACTGAGCGCGAACACCGAACCGAAGCCGCCTTTGATCAGCAAACCCCAGGTGGGGCCCACCGGCGCGCCGGCCCACAGCACCAGCAGTGCACTGACCAGCAGCGGCAAGCCCACGGCCACCCCCGCAGCAGCGGCCCAGGCGCGCGGCGAGATGTGGGTGCGGGGTGCTGTGTGCATGGCGGACAGGCGGGGGCAGTGCGCGGCTTCAGTGCACCGGGGCACGCGCGGGCGCAACGCCTGCGCTTTCAGCCGGCGCCGGCCCGCCCGCCATGGCCAGGCCCAGCGTGGCGCGGGTCCAGGCCGCCGCCGGCCATGCGGCCGTCAGGTGGCCGGCGTGCAGCACGGCGATGCGGTCGCCCATCGCCATCACCTCGTCCAGGTCGTCGGAAATCAGCAGCACCGCAGCCTGCGCATCGCGCGCTGCCAGCAGCTGCTTCTGAACGGCGGCCACGGCGCCCACGTCCAGCCCCCAGGTGGGCTGATGGGCGACGATCAGCCGCGGCGGCCGGCCGTCGGGTGCTGTCAAGGCCCGCGCGAGGATGAGCTTCTGCATGTTGCCGCCCGACAGCGCGCGCGCGGGCGACAGGGCCCCGGCGCCGCGCACGTCAAAGGCCTTCATCAACCCTTCGGCGTAGGCCCGCGCTGCGGCGCGGCGCACCAGCTGCCAGCGTGCAAAGGCCGCGCTGCCGGCCCGTTCTGACGTGGCGTTTTCCCACAGTGGCAGGTCGCCCACCAGGCCTTCGCCGTGGCGGTCTTCGGGAATGCGCGCCACGCCACGTTCCACCAGCCAGCGCGGGTTGGCGCGCATCGGCTGGCCTTCCAGCGTCAGCCGGCCTTGCGTGGCGGCGCGCGTGCCGCAAAGCAGTTCGGCCAGGGCCACCTGCCCGTTGCCGGAGACACCGGCGATGGCGACGATTTCGCCGGCGCGCAACTGCAGGCTCGCGCCCGCCAGGTGGTCACGCGCCGCGCCTTCGCGCCCGGCGCCGCGGGTGGCGGTGTGCACGCCCTGCAGTTCGCACACCACCGCGCTGGCCAGTGCGGCTGGTGCGTCTGGTGCGTCTGGTGCGGCGGTGGCGCGCGTGGCCGTTGGGGCCACAGCGTCGTCCAAGTCGCGCCCCACCATCCAGCGCGCCAGGTCGGCAGCACTGGCATCCGCAGCCTGGGCCTCGGCCACCAGCCGGCCGGCGCGCAACACTGCCACGCGGTGCGACACGCGCAGCACTTCGGGCAGCTTGTGGCTGATGAACACGATGGACAGGCCCTGCGCCACCATCTGCGACAGCGTGTCGAAGAGCGACTCGGTTTCCTGCGGTGTCAGCACGGCTGTGGGTTCGTCCAGGATCAGGATGCGGGCGCCGCGGTACAGCGCCTTCAGAATCTCGACACGCTGACGTTCACCCACCGACAGCCGCGCCACCAGCGCTTGCGGGTCGACCTGCAGGCCAAAGCGCTGTGCCACTGCCAGCAGGCGCTGCCGGGCCGCCGCGCGCCGCGTGAAGGGCTGCCACAGCGGTTCGGTGCCCAGCATGATGTTGTCCAGCACGCTGAGGTTGCCCGCCAGCGTGGAATGCTGGTGCACCATGCCGATGCCGGCCGCCAGCGCGGCCTGCGGTTGCCCGGGGGGCAGTGGACGGCCGAAGACCGTGATGTCACCCGCGTCGGCCCTGTAGTGGCCAAAGAGGATGGACACCAGCGTGCTTTTGCCCGCCCCGTTTTCACCCAGCAGCGCCAGCACCTCGCCGGCCTGCAGCGTGAGGGTGATGTCGTCGTTGGCCACGAGGCTGCCGAAGCGCTTGCTGATGCCGCGCAGTTGCAGCACCGGTGCAGGGCCCAGCGCCGCCGCAGGCGTGCGCGGGCTGGTGCTGCTGCCTCCGGCAGTTGCAAGCTCGCGGGTGTGGGCATCGCTCATGGTCTGATGGTAGCTGCGGCACCCCACACGCCTGGGGCCCGCAAGGCATCAGCATGCTGGTGCCGGGCGGACAGCGCCTGCGCTACAGCTCCAGCGCCAGCAGTTCCCGCACCGTCTGCCGCCGCCGGATCAGCCGCTGCTGGCCACCGTCCACCAGCACCTCGGCCAGCAAGGGCCTGCTGTTGTAGTTGGAAGACATGGAGGCGCCATAGGCGCCGGTGTCGTGGAACACCAGCAGGTCGCCCACCTGGGCTTCGGGCAGGTCGCGCGTCAGCACCACGCCGCCGTCGGCCTGCGTGAACACGTCGCCCGACTCGCACAGCGGGCCGGCCACCACGGTGGGCACGGTGGCGCGCGGCTGGTCGTTGGCCGGCAGCAGGCTGATGCCGTGGTGGCTGCCGTACAGAGCCGGCCGCATCAGGTCGTTGAAGCCGGCGTCCACCAACGTGAAGCGCTGGCTGCCCTGGTGCTTGACGGCGCGCACCTCGCACAGCAGCACACCGGCTTCAGCCACCAGATAACGCCCCGGTTCCAGTTCCAGGTGGATGGCGTGGCCGCGCGCTGCGGCGATGCGCTGGCGTGCGGCGTGCCACAGGCCGTGGTAGTGCGCCACGTCGATGCGCGGCTCGCCTTCGCGGTAGGGAATGGACAAACCGCCGCCGGCGGAGATGGCTTCCAGCGGCATGTCCACCTTGGCCACCAGGTCCACCATGGCGCCGCACACCTCGGCCAGGTGGCTGTAGTCCACGCCCGAGCCGATGTGCATGTGCAGGCCCACCAGGTGCAGGTGGTGCGTGCGTATCACGGCCAGCGCCTCGGCCAGGTCGGTGTGCCAGATGCCGTGCTTGGAATGTTCGCCGCCGGTGTTGGTCTTGTTGCTGTGGCCGTGGCCGAAGCCGGGGTTGATGCGCAGCCACACGCGGTGCCGGTGGCTGCCGCCGGCGGTGCGCGCGCCCAGCTGGCGCAGCATGTCGACAGAGCCGGCGTTGACGGGAATCTGGTCGGCCACCACGCGGCTGAGCGTGGCTTCGTCAAACAGGTCGGCCGTGAACACGATGCCGGTGGCCGGCCCACTGCCCACGGTGAAGCCCGCCGCCTGCGCGCGTTCGATCTCGCCCAGCGAGACCGCGTCGACACACACGCCCTGCTCGCGCATCAGCCGCAGCAGGTGGATGTTGGAGTTGGCCTTTTGCGCGTAGCGCACCACGCCAAAAGCCTTCAGCGACGCGATGCGTTCACGGATGGTGGCGGCGTCGTACACCCACAGCGGCGTGCCGTGGGCCTGAGCTGCTTCGCGCAGCAGCGTGGGTTGGAAAGGGTTCATGGGCGGGATGGTGGCGAAAGCCATTCATTCATGCAATGACTTGCTTGTCGATACATCATCCATTTTCGATATGCTAGGCCCATGAACCCACCGCCGCTCACCCACCGCCAGATCGAGGTCTTCCGGGCCGTGATGGGCACCGCCCACGTCACCCGCGCGGCCGATCTGCTGGGCAGTTCACAGCCCACCGTCAGCCGAGAACTGGCGCGGCTTGAACTTGTTCTGGGCATGCAACTCTTTGAACGCGTGCGCGGCCGCCTGCGGCCCACGGTGCGGGCGCAGGCGCTGCTGGAAGAGGTGGAACGCAGCTACATCGGCCTGGCCCGCATCGCAGCCACGGCACAGACACTGCGCGCCTTTGCGCAGGGCAGGCTGGCCATCGGCTGCCTGCCGGCGCTGTCGCACGCGCTGCTGCCCCGCGCCGCCGCCCGCTTTGCGCGCCTCCACCCGCAGGCCGGCCTGTCCATCACGCCACAGGATTCACCCTTGCTGGAACAGTGGCTGAGCGAGCAGCGTTTTGACCTGGGGCTGACCGAGGCCCGCGAAGCCCCCAGCGCCACCCAGGCGCAGCCGCTGCTGCAAGCCGACGAGGTGGCCGTGCTGCCCGCCGGCCACCCGCTGCTGGCGCGGCGCGTGCTGCGCCCGCGCGACTTCGAAGGCCTGCCCTTCGTGAGCCTGGCACCCAGCGACACCTACCGCCAGGCGGTGGACGCGATGTTCACCGCGCAAGGCGTGCAGCGCATCCTGGTGGCCGACACGGCCAGCGCGGTGTCGGTGTGCGCGCTGGTGCGCCAGGGCCTGGGTGTGGCTGTCGTGAACCCGTTGACGGCGCTGGAAATGGCCGGGCCCGCGCTGCTGGTGCGGCCGCTGTCGGTGTCCATTCCTTTTCACGTCAGCCTGGTGCGGCCTGAACTGCGGCCCGCCAACCCGCTGACCGCCGCCTTCGTGCAGTGCCTGGAAGCGGCAGCGCTTGAACTGCGAGGCGAACTGAAGGGGCTGGGCAAGGGCGACTGAGGCCCGCGCCGCGCCCGCGCGCGGCCGGTTGAACCGGTGCTACCAGGCCTGCAGCGCGGCCAGCGCGCGGCTGCGCAGGTCTTCCGGGCTGCGGCCCGGCGCATAGAGTGAAGAACCCAGCCCGGCACCCGCCGCACCGGCCTCGCGAAACGCCCGCAGGTTGCCGGCGTCCACACCACCCACCGCGAACATCGGCACGCAGGCGGGCAGGACAGCCCTCCAGCCTTTGAACGATGCTGTGCCCAGCACGTCGGCAGGGAACAGCTTCAACGCCTGGGCACCCGCGGCCAGGGCCTCGAACGCTTCAGACGGCGTGGCCACACCGGGCATGGCCACCAGGCCCTGCGCGCAGGCGGCGCGTATCACGTCCACATCGCAGTTGGGCGCCAGCACCAGGCGCGCGCCCGCATCGGCACAGCGCCACACGTCGGCGGTGTTCAGCACCGTGCCGGCACCCACCAGCACCGTGCTGCCGTGGCGCGCAACCAGGCGACGGATGCTGGTGAAGGGGTCGGGCGAATTCAGCGGAACTTCCAGCGTGTGAAAACCGCAGTCCACCAGCACGTCGGCCACGGCCAACACCTCGTCGGGTGTCACGCCGCGAAGAATGGCCACCAGCGGGTGGCGCAGCAGGGCTGCCAGGGTTGGGTAGGCGGTTTCGTTCATCTGGTCAACACGCAGTCAGTCGATGATCAGCGCAGCTGCCAAGGCCACCCGCCACAGGCCGCGCTCGGTGGCACCTGTTGGCACGGTGTGACTCTGGGCACCCAGTTGCTGCAGCGCGCGCGCATAGCGCTGGCACAAGACGTCGTCGCCCACCAGCAGCAGCGGCTGCGCGCGCTGGTCAGCGGGCAGTGCCGCCAGCGACGACGCCAATTCCATGCCCACCAGCAGGCCTGACAGGTAGTCGGGCAACGATGGACCCGCCACGCCGCCCAGCAGGCCGGCCGTGCGCGCTGCAAACAAGGCCCGCGTGGCGTGCGCGTGTTCGTGCGCGCCCAGCGCCACGCCGGCGTCGAAGGCCGCAGGGTCGCTGTGGCCCTGCACCATCAACCTGCCTGGCGTGCCGTGCTGGCTGAGCAATGCGTACAACTCGCCGGTCATGTGGGTGTGGAAGTCGCAGACACGGCCTTGCGCGTCGCAGCGCACCCACTTGCTGTGGGTGCCGGGCAGCACGCACCAGCCACCCGGTGCGCGAGTCTGCGGCGCCGGGGCCGCTGCAGCGGTTGCGGACGAACTCGCGGGGTCAACCGGTGCCTGCAAAGCCGACAGCGTATCGGTGCTGCCCCAGACCTGGGTTTCTTCACCGCGCATCACGTCAAAACGGCCGGGCCGCGGCTGCGCGGAAACGCCGGGCACGATGTGAAGGCGGTGTTTACCCAGCGCCACCACGGTCAAGTCGGCAGCAGCCTGTTCGGGCCCTGCGGGCAGCGGCAGGTAAGACGCTTCCTGCCAGCCCTGGCGGCTGCCCACCATGCCGCTGGCCAGCAGCGGCAGCCCGGGCTGTACGGCCAGCCAGTCGCCACACACTTCACGCAGCACGGCTTCAAAACCGTTGGCCGGCACCGCCATCACGCCACGCGGGTCGCGCCGCGTGTGCAGCACCCGGCCGCCGCTGCCCAGCAGGCTGGCGCGCAGGGTGGACGTGCCCCAGTCCAGGGCAAGCAGTTGGGCTGTGCTCATGCGCCGGCGTTCAGGGGCGCCGCTCAACCGCCCTGCGCGCTGCCGCGCAGACGGCGCACCTGGCGCGTGCGGGCCGCTGTGGTCAAGGTGCGGTCGACTTCGGCTGCCCGTCGTCCACCTTCACCGTGAAGCTGCCGGCCAGGATGGCCTTCTGCTTGGCCTGCACCTTGGCCACGATGTCGGCCGGCACCTTGCTGGCGAAAGTACCCAGCGGCGCCAGTTCAGAACCCTTGTGCCTCATGGTCGAGTAGATGCCGTAATCCTCGGGCGTGAACTTGCCTTCCTTCACCAGCTTCAGCGCGCGGTCGATGGTGGGCTCCATGTTCCACAGCGCCGAGGCCACCACCGTGTCGGGGTACTTGTCTTGTGTGTTGATGACGTTGCCGATAGCCAGCTTGCCCTTTTCCTTGGCTGCGTCGCTGACACCAAAGCGCTCTGCGTACAGCACGTCAGCGCCCTTGTCGATCATCGCGAAGCTGGCTTCCTTGGCCTTGGGCGGGTCGAACCAGCTGTTGATGAAGCTGACGGTGAAGCTGACCTTGGGGTTGGTTTCCTTGGCGCCGGCCATGAAGGCGTTCATCAGGCGGTTCACCTCGGGGATGGGGAAGCCGCCCACCATGCCGATCTTGTTGCTCTTGGTCATGGCGCCAGCGATCATGCCGCTGAGGTAGGCCGGTTCCTGGATGTAGTTGTCGAAGACGCTGAAGTTGGGCGCCTGCGGCTTGCCCGATGAACCCAGCAGGAACGACGTTTTCGGGAAGTCCTTGGCCACCTTGCGGGCCGCCGCTTCAACGGCAAAGGCCTCGCCCACCACCAGCTGCGCGCCGCCGGTGGCGTATTCGCGCATCACGCGTTCGTAGTCGGCGTTGCTGACGTTTTCCGTGGCCTTGTATTCGATCTCGCCGCGCGCCTCAGCCGCCTTCAGCGCCTTGTGGATGCGGCTGACCCATTGCTGCTCGAACGGCACGGTGTAGATAGCGGCCACCTTCAGCTTGGCCTGCGCCAAGGAAAGGCTGGGCGTGACGGCCACCAGGGCGGCCGCCAGCGTGGCGAGGACACGGCGAGAGAGTTGCATGTCGGGTCTCCTGAAGAATTCGAATGGGGGGCAAACAGTGAATTTACAGCAAGGCCCTTGCAAGACCCGCACCCGGTTTGCAGCGGGGCCCCGCAGGTGGCACGCGCATCGACTGGCCGGTGCCGCCCAGACATGGGTGCAGTTGCAACAACGCGGGCGCTGTCACTGAACCGTCATCAGCGCCGCATACCGTTTCGCTTTTCCCACACCTGCCGCTGCACCACCATGCCGAATACCCCCCGCTTCCTGCCCGCTGCCACCGTTGCCCTGGCCACCTGGGCTGCCGTCTGCATGCCCCAGCTCGCCGCCGCAGCGGCCGTCACCAACGTGCAGTTCGTCAACGGCCTGGTGCTGGACGGGGCGGCCGTGGACCGTTCAAGCGGCAGCAATTTCGACCGCCGTGTCGGCTACTTCTCTGACATCTACTACGACCCCGCCGCCAAGGTCTGGTGGGGCCTGTCGGACCGGGGCCCGGGCGGTGGTTTGCTGAACTATCAAACGCGCGTGCAACGCTTCACCATCGACATCGCGGGCAATGGTGCCATCAGCAATTTCCAGATCGCCGAAACGGTGAAGTTCACCGAAAACGGCCAGCCGCTGAACGGCCTGGCACCCAGCAACGCCAGCACGCTGGGCCGCTCATTCGACCCCGAGGGTTTTGTCATCAACCCGCGCAACGGCAACATCCTGGTGTCTGACGAATACGGCCCCTCGCTGCTGGAATTCAACCGCGCGGGCGAGTTGCTGCGCCGCTTCACGGTGCCGGGCAACCTGGTGCCCAGGGCCGGCGCCAACACCCACTACAACGCCGCACCGCCCACGCTGACTGCCGGCCGCGAAGGCAACCGCGGGCTGGAAGGCCTGGCCATCAGCCCCGACGGCCGCTTCGCCTATGCGATGCTGCAAAACGGCACCATCACCGACGGCTGGACCAGCAGTTCGCGCGGCCTGTACACACGCATCGTCAAGTTCGACACCGCCGCCGGCGAGGCCGTGGCGCAGTACGCCTACAAACTGGAAAGCGCGGGCCAGGGCCGCGGCATCTCGGCCATCGTGGCGCTGGGCGGCGACCGCTTCCTGGCGCTGGAACGCAACAACCGCGGTGTTGGCGTGGGCGCCACGGTGGCCAGCGCTGACAAGAACGTGTTCGAGATTGACCTGGCCAGCGCCGTGGACGTGAGCAACGTCAACCTGCCGGCCAACGGCAATTTCGCCGGCGCCGTGACCAAGGTGGCCAAGGTGATGGACCTCGATGCCAACACGCTGGCCGCCCTGGGCAACAAGTCGCCCGAGAAATGGGAAGGCCTGGCTGTGGGCCCCCAGTTGGCCAATGGCAGCTACTTCATGCTGGCCGGCACCGACAACGACTACAGCGTCACGCAAAGCGGCGCAGGCGCGCAGTTCGACGTCTACTTCCGCTTCAGCGACCTCGACCCCTACGCGTCGTCCATCCAGTGCCCGCTGGGCGACACCAGCACCTGCAACTTCACCGACGGCAGCGGCGCCACGGCACTGCCAACGGGCTATGCATTGTTGCCCGGCGTGCTGCACGCCTACACCGCCAACATCGACGGCTTCGTGGCCGCCGTGCCGGTGCCGGACACGCTGCCGCTGGTGGCGCTGGGGCTGGCGGTGATGGCGCTGCGCGGCAAGGCTGCGCGCGCCCGCACGGCGGCACGCTGAAGGCTGGGCGGCGCTGCCGCCGGGGGCGGTCAGGCCGCTGGCACTTCCTCGGCCCAGACCTTGAACCCCTCCAGCGTGTTGGGGCCGAAGGTGCTGGTCAGCGCCACGTCGCAAGCGTCGCGCCCGCGGGCGATGAGCACGCGGCCGATGCGCGGCGTGTTGTTGCGCGCGTCGAAGGTGTACCAGCGGTCGCCCAGGAAGGCTTCGAACCAGCCCGCAAAGTCCATGACGCCATGGGGTGGTGGCGTGCCCACGTCGCCCAGGTAGCCGGTGCAGTAACGCGCCGGTATGTTCATGCAGCGGCACAGCGCAATGGCCAGGTGCGCGTAATCGCGGCACACGCCAATGCCTTCGTTGTAGGCCTCCCAGGCGGTGCGCGTGCGCCGCGCATGCTGATAGCCGAATTCGATGTGCTGGTGCACGAAGTCGCAGATGGCCTGCACGCGGGCCCAGCCGGTGGGGCCGTTGCCGAAGCGTTGCCAGGCCATCTCAGACAGTTGGTCGGTCTCGCAATAGCGGCTGCCCAGCAGGTACACCAAGGTCGACTCGGGCAGCCATTCCACCGGCGTCTGCACCGCCCAAGGGGCCACGATGTCGACCGCACCGCTGTCGTTCACCAGCGCGTCGGTGCTCAGCACGAAGCGGCCTGCGGGGGCCACCAGGCGGCTGCACCAGTTGCCGAACAGGTCGCGGTAGGCGGCGACGGGCACCGACGGGTGGGTGACCAGGTGGTCGGGCCGCAGCAGGTCTGAAGTGCGCGAATAGTGGATGCTCAGCGCCAGGATCATTGGCGTGGGCTGCGGACATTGATAGGCCATCTCGAAGCCGACGCGCAGTTTCATGGGGCCTCTGGAACCGGTGGGTGGCAGGCCTGGGGCAGGCCCGCGCATGCCGCCGAGTATGGCGGTTGCGGCCGGACCGCGGTTCAGGGCCTGCCGGCCCGCGGCCCGCGGCCGGGCTTCACAGCCACTGCCAGCGGTCTGCGGCTTCGCCCTGGGGCCCGTTTGCGGCGGCGCTGGCCTGCCCGTCGTGTTGCAGTTTCAGCAGGTGCGCCAGCAGCGAACGGCGGGCCATGCCGTGCAGGCTGGGCGACACGTCGTCATAAACCACAGGCACCAGGTCGTCCAGGCCGGCACTGCCCGCCCGTTGCAGCGCGGCCTGCACCTTGGCGTGGCGCTTCATGCGGTGGGCAACCAGGTCGCGCAGCACCTGGTGCGGCTGGTCCACCAGAAAACCATGGCCGGGCGCCAGCCACTGCAGGGGCTCTACCAGCAGCGCCTGCAGTGACTGCAGGTAGGCCACCATGTCACCGTCTGGCGGGTTGATGACCACCGTGCTGCCCTGCATGACATGGTCGCCAGTGAAGAGGGTGTGCTCCTCTTCCAGCAGATAACACAGGTGGTTGCTGGCATGGCCCGGTGTGTGCACCACGCGCAAGGTGCAGCCGGCGCCCAGCGCCAGGCGCTCGCCATGCACCGGTTCGCGCTGCGGCGCGAACTGCGGGTCTTGCCACTGCGGGTGTGCCGCCACGCGGCCCAGCACTGGCGCACCGGTAGCGCGCGACAGCGCTGCTGCCAGCGGTGAATGGTCACGGTGCGTGTGCGTCACCAGAATCTGCGTGATGCGCCCGGGCCCGCCATGCTGCGCTGCTGCCAGCAGCGCCTGCAGGTGGCTGTCTTCGCCGGCCGCCGGGCCTTCAGGGCCGGGGTCGATGACTGTCCACTCACGTTCAGAGTTATTGTCGGTGCGCGGTGCAGCGACCAGGTAGCTGTTGGTGCCCGGCCCGGTCATGGGCCCGGGGTTGGGCGCGGTGACGCGCAGGACGCAGGGCGACAGCTGAACCACGCGCCCCGGCACCAGGTCGCAATACGCGCCGCCGCTGCGTGCGGGGTCGAGCCGGCCCACTTCGGCCCAGGGCAGTTCACCCGGCAGCACCACGTGGCGGCCCCTGGCGTTCTGCGCCACGCGCGGCTCGATCAGTTCCACCTGGTGCTGGCGTTGGCGCGCGGCTTCCATGGCCGCCGCGGCGCTGGGCTGGCGGCCCAGGTCTTGCAGCGTGCGGCGCGTCACCGGCATCAGCTTCAAGCCGCGCTTGGGGTCCAGCGCCTCGGCGGGCGTCAGCCACATCAGTTCAACCGCCTCGCCCATGTCGGCTTGCGCGGCCTGGCCGGCCGGTGCGTGAGCAATGAAAAAGCGCGTGTCGAAGCGCTTGGGCACCGTCAACGGTGTCAGCCAGTGGCCGCAATAGACCAGGCTGCGCAGGTCCCAGCGCAGGCCGTGGGCACGGCAGAAGTCAGCGGCGCTGAGTTCGCCGTTGTTCAGCGGTTCGCGGTGCGGGTACAGCGCGGCCACGTCGATGGTGCGGCCGTCATCGGCCACGGCCAGCAGCAGGCCCACTTCCTCGAACGTTTCACGCACGGCGGCCACGAAGTAGCCCGCACCGCCCTGGGCCACGCCCAGCAGTGCGCTGGCCTCGGCGTCACTCGGGCCCAGGCTCAGGGGCAGGGCTTCGGCGTCGCGCCGGTCCAGCACGCCGCCGGGGAACACCGCGGCGCCGCCCCGCATGTCGCCGTCGCGTTCAGCACGGCGCAGCATCAGCACTTCCACCTGGATTGGGCTGCTGCCGCTGCTGCCGCTGCGGTCGCGCACCAGCAGCACCGAGGCGGCAGCGCGCGTGCCGGCCGGCGGGGTGTAGCCGGCGCGGGCAGCGCCGTTCGCGTCGGCGCTCATCGCGCCACCCCGGCAGCCTGCAGTGCGGCCACGTCGGCAGCGCTGAAACCGGCCTCCTGCAGCAGCGCCAGCGTGTGTTCACCCACCGCCGGTGCGCCGCGCGGGTGCCCGGCGGGAGTGCGGTCGAAACGCGGCGCCGGCGCCGGCTGCGGCACACCTTCCACGGTGACAAAGCTGCCGCGCGCCACGGCGTGGGCATGCTGGGGGGCTTCGTCGAAAGCCAGCACGGGCGCAAAACAGGCGTCGGTGCCTTCGAGCACGGCGCACCATTCGTCGCGCGTGCGCTGCTTCACCGCAGCGGCGATGGCGGTGCGCATCTCGGGCCACAGCTTCTGGTCGTACTGGCGCTTCACGAAGCGTTCGTCCAGCCCCAGCGCTTGCGCCAGCGTGGCAAAGAACTTGGGTTCCAGCGGGCCCAGGCTGATGTGCTGCTGGTCGGCGGTTTCATACGTGCTGTAGAACGGCGCGCCGCCGTCCAGCAGATTGGTGCCCCGCGCGCCCTGCCATTGGCCGGATGCCTTCAGGCCGAAGAAAAGGGAAGCCAGCGAGGCCGCGCCGTCCACCATGGCGGCGTCCACCACTTGGCCGCGGCCGGAATGCTGGCGTTCAAACAGCGCCGCCATCACGCCAAAAGCCAGGTACAGCGCGCCGCCGCCGTAGTCGCCCACCAGGTTCAATGGCGGCATGGGCGGCCCGCCGGCGGCGCCCATGGCGTGCAGCGCACCGGTGAGCGCTATGTAGTTCATGTCATGCCCGGCGGCATGGGCCAGCGGGCCGGTCTGGCCAAAGCCCGTCATGCGGCCGTAGACCAGGCGCGGGTTGCGCGCATGGCAGTCGGCCGGGCCCAGGCCCAGGCTTTCGGTGACGCCGGGGCGAAAGCCTTCAATCAGCACGTCGGCCGTGTCCAGCAGGCGCAGCACGGCGTCGCGGCCCGCCGGCGCTTTCAGGTCCAGCGCCACCGACCGGCGGCCGCGGCCGTTGACGTCAAAACGGCGGTCTTGCGCCACGCCCAGGCCGCTGGGCTGCAGGCGGTCGACCCGCACCACGTCGGCGCCCAGGTCAGCCAGCAGCATGCAGCACATGGGGCCGGGGCCGATGCTGGCCAGTTCGATGACACGCAGGCCCTGCAGCGGGCCCGAAGGCTTTGCGTTTTCCATGGCCCTGGAGTGTGCCGCATCGCTGCGGGCCGGGGCCTGGCGGGGGCTGCACCCTCAGTGCGGCTTGTCGTCTTCGTCGTGGATGTGTCGCCGCGCGCGGCGCAGCCCCAACACCATCAGCACCGCCGCCACCGGAACCGCAAGGCCCATGGCCAGGTCGGCGTTCAGGCCGATGCCACCGGCCTTGGCGCCCTTTGCCAGGTAGCCCACCAGCCCGACCACGTAGTACACGATGGCGGCCACCGAAAGGCCCTCCACCGTTTGCTGCAGCCGCAGTTGCGTCTTGGCGCGGCGGTCCATGGAACGCAGCAGCGCCTGGTTCTGCCGTTCGCGGGCGATGCTGACGCGGGTGCTAAGCAGCGCGCTGGCCTGCGACACCCGTTCAGACAGGTCGCGCAGGCGCGTGGACATGGTGACGCAGGTGGCCACCGCAGGTTCGAACCGGCGCGCCATGAATTCGCCCAGCGTTTGCAGGCCGTTCAGGCGCGCCTCGCGCAGCTCGGCAATGCGGGTGCGCACCAGTTCGGCATAGGCGCGGCAGGCGCCAAAGCGGAACTGGCTGGCAGACACCTTGCGTTCCACCTCGGCGGCCAGGCGCGTCAGCTCGTGCAGCAGTTTTTCGTCGTCACCCTCTTCGCGTGCGATGTCTTCAGTCAGCTGCGCCAGCGCCTTTTCGACGGTGGCAATGCCCGGCGACTGTTCGCGCGCCAGCGGAAAGGCCAGCAGCGCCATCATGCGGTAGGCCTCGATCTCGCACAGCCGCTGCACCACGCGGCCGGCCCGCCGCGGCGCCAGCCGTCGGCTGAGCAGCAGGAAGCGCGAAAAGCCGTCGTCATGCACCTTGAAGTCGGTGAAGGCCAGTGCGGCGGCGTCGGCCACTTCAGAGCCCACCACCACGTGGTCACCGAAGTAGTGCGCCAGTTCGGCGTCGCTGGGCAGGGCCGGGCCGGCCTGCAGCAGCAGCAGGTTGGCGGCCACCAGCACGCGCCCCGGCAATGCCGGCAGCCAGCCGGCCGGCAACAGCGCGGCGGCGGGCTGGGCGAAGGGGTCTGCACTGGGTACGGAAAGGGACGCAGCAGGGGGCGCGCCTTCAGCGAAGAAGGTCCATGACGAAAACTCGCCATGACGTTCCCATTTCAGATGCAGGGTGCCGGCAGGGGTGGCCAGGGGCACGCTGAAGTGCGTGCGCCCGGCTTCCGGGGGGGCGACCGACAGGCTGTGGCACAGGCGCTGCAGGTGCTGTTCCTCGGCGGTGCGCTCGTCAGCCGCCAGCAGCACGGCCAGGTAGGTGACCCGGCACGGCGTGGGCAACAGCGCAGAAGGCCGGGCGTGGGCCTCGTCGGCCAGCAGCATGCGCTGCCCGTGGTCGGGCGGCAGTGCAACGGCCGGCGTCATGCGTTGCCCACGCAGGCCGTACCGGTCTGCAACCCGAAAAGGCGGTGAAAAGCGGTGTTCATCCGCACCGATGCTACGTCAGCCCCCGGCTGGGGGCCCGCCCAGGCGCACGCCGGCCGCGGCGGCGGGCTGGCACCCACCGCTTTGCAACCGGGCACTTGACGGGGGTGCAAACGGGCGCGCGGCGCAAGCCCGAACGCCAATGCGCATTTGGTCACAAATGGCCCTGCCGCGGCGCCGTCCCCTTCAAGCCCGGCCACCGAAGGCCGATAGCCCAGTGGTCGACCGCGGCCTGGCACAGGCCGTGGCGCGGGCGGGTTTGCATTCAGCAGCTTGCCACTGCAGACCCCGTTGCCAAAGGAGAAAACCCACATGCACCACAAACACCGCCTGCTGGCCCTTGCCGCTGCCAGCCTGCTGGGCACGATGGCCAGCCTGCCGGCACACAGCCAGTCGCTCGACGCCACCCGGGCCGCCGCGCGAAAGGCCCTGCAGAGCAACCCCGACGTCACGTCGCGGCTGAACGCCTACCTGGGCAAGGTGGAAGCGCAGAAAGGCGCTTCGGCCGGCTACCTGCCGCGTCTGGACCTGAACGCCAACGTGGGCACCGACCGCTCGCAAGCGCGCAACGCAACCCCCTGGCAAAACGTCAGCCGGGGTGGTGCCGGCCTGACCCTGACCCAGGTGCTGTGGGACGGCCTGGCCACCCGCGACGCCGTCACCCGCGCCGGCCACGACCGCATGGCGCGCTGGTTCGACCTGGTGGACGCTTCTGAACAAACCGCGCTGGATGCCACGCGCGCCATCTACGACGTGCAACGCCAGCGCAAATTGGTGGCGCTGGCCGAAGACAACCTGCTGCAGCACCAGCAGGCCGCCAGCAAGCTGGAATCGCGCGTGAAGGCGGGTGTGGGCCGGGGCGTGGACCTGGACCAGGCCCGTGCCCGCCTGGCGCTGGCCGAAGCCAACCGCGACACCGAACTGTCCAACCTGCACGACGTGGCCGCGCGCTACCAGCGCATCGTGGGCGAGTCGCCGGCACCCGACATGGGCTCGGTCGAACTGCTGCGCACGGGCCTGCCCAACAGCGCCGACGACGCCGTGCAGCAGGCCCTGGCCCGCAGCGCTGCCATCGCATCCGGCATTGAAGGCGTGCGCGCCGCACGCGCTGGCGAAGCTGCCAGCCGGTCGGCCATGCACCCGCAGCTGAGCGCCCGCGCCAACGTGGCCGGCGGCAAGAACCTGGGCGGCATCGACAGCCGCAAGGCCGAGGCCTCGGTGGAACTGCTGATGAACTGGAACCTGTACAACGGCGGCGGCGACAGCGCCCGCGTGCGTGAACAGCAGCAGGCCGTGAAACAGGCCATGGACGTGCGCGACAAGGCCTGCCGCGACGTGCGCCAGACCACGCTGGTGGCTTTCAACGACGCCAACAAACTGTCCACGCAACTGAACACGCTGGGCCGCAACTCGGCCGCCATCGAACGCGCCCGCGACGCTTACCGCCAGCAGTTCGACATCGGCCAGCGCAGCCTGCTGGACCTGCTGAATGCCGAGAACGAGGCCTACACCGCGCGCCGTTCGCTGACCAACGCCGTGTACGACCGCGCCATCGCCTACGCCCGCACACTGGCCGCGCTGACGCAGCTGAATATGCAACTGGGCATTGCGCGCGAAAGCTTGCCGGCCGACGGCGCCAACTGGAGAGCCGGCGGTGACGCCGCAGGCCGCTGCCCCGCCGCGGCGGTGGACGTGAACGCATTGCGCAGCGGCGCCGACATGAGCCTGCCCACGGTGGCCGGTGTGCAGCCACCGCCACCGCCGGCCACGGTGTACACGGCGCCGCCAGCCTTTGCACAGGCCGCCCCCCCGGGGGCCGCTGCGCCGATGGCGCAGCCCGCAATGCCGGCATCGGACAGGGCCGAGCGCGAACGCGCAGAGCGCATCGAACGGGTGTTGTCAGACCGTGGCGGCAGCAGCGCCAGCACGGCCGCCACCGGCCCCACGGTGGCCACCGCCGGCATTGCCGGCGGAACCGGCGCCGTGGCCAACCGTGTGCAGGCCTGGGCCCGCAGCTGGCGCGGCCGCGACGCCGCTGGCGTGGCCAACCTGTACGCACCCGGCTTCAAGGGCAGCGCGGCCAGCCCCGCAGCCTGGGCGCTGCAGACCAAACGGCAGATGGTGGGCAAGGGCGAACTCGACCTGGAAATCGAAGACGTCACGGTGCGCGAACTGCCCGGTGGTCAGGTCGAGACCCGCTTCCTGCAGAGCATGACCACCACCAACGGCATCGAGGTGAACAACGTGTCGCAGACCTGGCAACAGATCGGCGGCCAGTGGCGGATCGTGCGCGAACGCAAGCTCTGAAGCGACGCCCCGCGTGCAGGCCTGAGCCTGCACGCACCGGGCGGTTGCAACCACCCGCCACCCCTGTCATGACGGAGCCCGCCACTTGACCACCCAGACCGCATACCGGCCCGGAAGCGCTGACGCGCCCGCTGCCGGCGCGCCCGCATCGGCGGCAACCGCTCGGCCAGGCCCAGCGCATGCGAATGCCGGCGCGACTGCCGGCGCGACTGCCGGCGCTGCAGCCAGCACGGCACCACACACCGAGCGCCTGCGCGAAGACTTGATCTCCGTGGACCCGCTGCTGGACTGCCTGGTGGAGGTGTGCCGGCTGCACGGCGTTTCGGCGTCACGCGCTTCGCTGACAGCCGCCCTGCCGCTGGACGGTACGCCGCTGAACCTGGAACTGGCCGAACGCGCCGCAGCCCGCGCGGGCATGGCTGCCAAGGTGCAGCGCGTGGCGCTGGACGCGCTGGACCCGGCCACGCTGCCCGCCATCCTCATCCTGAAGGGCAACCGTGCCTGCGTGTTGACGGCCAGCTCGCCGCGCCGCGGCGAGGTGCGGCTGCTGATGCCGGAAACGGGCCAGGGTTCGGTGACGGTGCGCATCGCCGACCTGGCCGCGCGCTACACCGGCGTGGCGCTGTTCGTGCGCCCGCATTTCCGCTTCGACGCGCGCACCGGCAGCGCGGCCGACAGCGCCACGGCACGCGAAGCCGGCCGCGACGAACACGCCAGTGGCGCCAACCCGCTGAGCCGCCACTGGTTCTGGGGCGTGGTGCTGGAACAGCGCGGCGTCTACCGCGACGTGCTGCTGGCCGCCCTGTTGATCAACTGCTTTGCGCTGGCGTTCCCGATGTTCTCGATGAACGTCTACGACCGCGTGGTGCCCAACCACGCGGTGGAAACGCTGTGGGCGCTGGCCATCGGCGTGTGCCTGATCCTGGCCGCCGACCTGGGCCTGCGGCTGCTGCGCAGCCGCTTTGTGGACGAGGCCAGCGCGCGCATTGACGTGCAGTTGTCGGCGCAGCTGATGGAACGCGTGCTGGGCATGCGGCTGGAACACCGGCCCAGTTCGGTGGGCAGCTTTGCGCAGAACCTGCGCGGCTTCGAGCAGGTGCGCGACTTCATCGCCAGCAGCACCGTCACCACGCTGATCGACCTGCCCTTTGCGCTGCTGTTCCTGCTGGTGATGGTGTGGATATCGCCGTGGCTGGCGCTGCCCGTGGTGGTAGCCGGCGCGCTGATATTGGGCCTGGGCTGGGTGCTGCAGAAACGACTGCAGGAACTGGCGCAAAGCACGCACCGCGCCAGCGCCACGCGCAACGCAACGCTGGTGGAAAGCCTGCACGGCATCGAAACCATCAAGAGCCAGGGTGCCGAGGCCAGCGTGCAGGCCAAGTGGGAACGCACCAATGCGTTCTTGAGCACAGCCAACATCCGCATGCGGTCGCTGTCCACGCTGGCCACCAGCAGCACCGGCGTGATCACGCAGTGCGTCACGGTGGCCATCATCGTCATCGGCGTGTACCTGATCCAGGAACGCCTGCTGACCATGGGCGCACTGATCGCCTGCAGCACGTTGGCCAGCCGCGCACTGGCCCCCGCCGGCCAGGTGGTGGGCCTGCTGATGCAGTACCAGGGTGTGCGCACCAGCCTGGAAAGCCTGAACCAGCTGATGGCACAGCCGCAGGAACGCCCCGCCGGCCGCAGCTTCCTGCAGCGGCCGCAGATGACGGGCGACATCGAACTGCGAGGCGTCAGCTTCAACTACCCCGGCCGCGAAGACAAGGTGCTGGACAACCTGAACATCAAGATCAAGGCCGGCGAACGGGTGGCGCTGATCGGCAGGGTTGGGTCGGGTAAATCGACCATCCAGCGCCTGATGATGGGCCTGTACCAGCCCACCGATGGCGCGGTGCTGATCGACGGCACCGACCTGCGCCAGCTGGACCCGGCCGACGTGCGCCGCAACCAGGCTTATGTGTCGCAGGACGTGACGCTGTTTTTCGGCACGCTGCGCGAAAACATCGCCTTCGGCCTGCCATTCGCCGACGACAACTCGGTGCGCGACGCCGCCGAGGTGGCCTGTATGAGCGACTTCGTCAGCCGCCACCCGCGCGGCTTCGACATGCCGGTGGGCGAACGCGGCGACTCGCTGTCGGGCGGCCAGCGCCAGTGCGTGGGCCTGGCGCGCGCGGTGCTGCACAACGCGCCCATCCTGCTGCTGGACGAACCCACCAGCGCGATGGACTTTTCCACCGAAGCGCAGGTCACGCAGCGCATCGGCGCCTTTGCCGCCGACAAGACCGTGGTGCTGGTGACGCACCGCACGTCGATGCTGGCGATGGTGAACCGCGTCATCGTCATCGACGGTGGCAAGGTGGTGGCCGACGGCCCGCGCGACCGCATCATGGAAGCGCTGGCCCACGGGCGCATTGCGAGGGCCGCATGAACACCAAAGCCAGCACCGGCGCGGCAGCCGCGCTGCCCGCCCGCCCGCAGACCCTGGCGCAGCGCGCACTGGCCTGGGCTTCCAAAGCTTCGCGCAAGCCGGCTGCCGGCGGGGCCACCGCGCCGGCCGCGGCGCAGCCAGCGGGCGCGTCAACGGTCAGCGCTTCGGCCATCCGCAGCTTCGAGCAGGCCGCTGAAGGCGTGATCTCACGCCAGCAGCGCCAGCGCGCACAGTGGATCACCCGCGCGGCGGGCCTGGTCATGGTCGCGCTGCTGGTGTGGGCGGCCTATGCGCAGGTTGACGAAGTCACCAAGGGCGACGCCAAGGTCATCTCGTCGCGCCAGCTGCAGCAGGTGCAGTCGCTGGACGGCGGCGTGGTGTCGGCCATCATGGTGCGCGAAGGCCAGGTGGTGGAAGCCGGCCAGGTGCTGTTGAAGATTGACGAGACGCGCGCCACGTCCGGGGCGCGTGAAAACGCGGCCCAGGGCTTTGCGCTGCAGGCCCGGCTGGCCCGCGTGCGCGCGCTGGCCGAGGGCAGCGAATTCAAGCCGCCGGCGCACAACGGGCCTGAAGAGCAGCGCATCCTGGAAGAAGAGCGCAGCCTCTACATCAGCCGCAAGGCCGAGCTGGCCAACCTGCAGGCCATCAGCCAGCAGCAGCTGGCGCAGCGCCAGCAGGAACTGAGCGAGGTGCGCGCGCGCCGTTCGTCGGCCGAGCGCAGCCTGGCTTCGGCGCAGCAGGAACTGAGCCGCACCAAGCCGCTGCTGGCCAGCGGCGCGGTGAGCGAGGTGGACATCATCAAGCTCGACCGCGATGTTTCGCGCATCCGCGGCGAAATCGAACAGGCCGCGGCGCAGATGCTGCGTTCGCAGGCTTCGATCAGCGAAGCGCAGCGCAAGCTGCAGGAAACCGAAATCACCTTCCGCAACGATGCGCGCAAGGAACTGGCCGAGAACATGGGCCGCCTGAACGCGCTGAACGAAAGCGCCGTGGCGCTGAACGACAAGGTGGACAAGAGCCAGCTGAAGAGCCCCGTGCGCGGCCGCGTGCAGCGCCTGCTGGCCAACACCGTGGGCGGCGTGGTGCAGGCCGGCAAGGACTTGGTGGAGATCGTGCCGCTGGACGACAAGCTGGTGCTGGAAGCCAAGGTGAACCCGCGCGACATCGCCTTCATCCACCCCGGCCAGGCCGCCAACGTGAAGTTCACCGCCTACGACTCTTCCATCTACGGAGGCCTGGAAGCGGTGGTGGAAAACATCAGCCCCGACACCGTGGTGGACGAGCGCGGCAACGCCTACTACCTGGTGCGCGTGCAGACCAAGAAGGCGCAGCTGGGTGCCAGCATGCCCATCATTCCCGGCATGACGGCCGAAGTGGACGTACTGACCGGCAAGAAGTCGGTGCTGTCCTATCTGCTCAAGCCCATGTTGAAAGTGCAGCAGAACGCGCTGCGCGAACGCTGAACACCGCGCTGCCGAAGCCGCCCGCCGCACCACGTTCAGCCCCCGATTTTTCGCCCTGCCCTACCAGAAAGAAGCAGCATGCCTGTCATCGTTCAAACCGTCACGTCCAAGGTGTCCGCCCTGTGGGGGAAGTCCTATATCCGCGACGCCAATGGCAAGTTCCGGCTGCTGCAACTGGAAGAGGTTGTGGTGCGCGGCGACATGATCCTGACCGAGCAGAACGCCATCGTGCAGCTCAGCGAGGACCTGAAGGCCGATGCGTCGCCAGCCGCCCCGCGCGTGGCCTACGCCCGCGCGCCGGTGGACAACGACGTGGACCGTGCCATTGCCGGCCTTGAACGCGGCGAACTGGGTTTTGCCCCTGCCGCTGGCACCAGTGCCGGCGACGGCGGCCTCACCCCTGCCACGGTGGTGGAACGGGTGGTGGAAGTGGCGCCAGCCGGCTTGCCGGCACAGCCCTTGCCCGTGGTGTTGCCCACCTTCGGCGAGGCCAGCCCCGTGCCAGCAGCCCCCAGCGTGGCCGTGGCGCCGCCGGTGGGCGCACGCCTGGGTGTGCAGCGCATGGACGGTGACGAAGTCACCGAAGGCCAGGCCCTGGTGTTCTCGGTGCTGCTGTCGGCCGCCACCACGCAGCCCGTCAACCTGCCCTTTGCGCTGGCGTTCAACAGCGCCGAAAGCAAGGACATCGGCACGCCGCTGTTCAGCAACGGCGTGGTGCTGAATGCCGACGGCACACTCACCGTGCCGGCCGGCGTGCCGGGCTTCGCGATCACCGTGCCCACCGTGGACGACCGGCTGCTGGAGCAGCCCGAGACCATCACGCTGACGCTTGATGGGGTGCAGGCCACCGGCCAGGTGAATGACAACGACCAACCAGGCATCACCAGCGTGGAACCGGGCGAGCCCGGCGCCGATGGCGACGCCGTGGTGGAAGGCAACAGGCTGGTCTACACCGTGAGCCTGAGCCAGCCTTCGAGCACCGGTTCGCTGTACCCGTTTTCGCTGGGTGGCGCCGCCGGCCAGGGCAACGCCGACACCACCGACCACGGCGCACCGACCTTCAGCGACGGCGTGGTGTTGAATGCCGACGGCACGCTGACCGTGCCCTCGGGCGTGACCCGCTTCACCATCAGCGTGCCCACCGTGGACGACAGCGCGGTTGAACCGTCAGAGCGCCTGCCGCTCAGCGTGGGCGGCATCACCGGCCTGGCCACCATCCTGGACAACGACGGCGGCGGCCCGCGCGTGGACACGGTGCTGCCCGGCCCGCCGGGCCTGCCGGACGACACCACGCCCGAAGGCGCGCCACTGGCCTTCACCGTCACCCTGAGCGGCCCCACCACCGAGCCCACCACATTCCCGTTCCAGCTGGGCGGCGGCACGGCCGGCGCCGAAGACATCGGCACACCGGCATTCACCGGTGGCGTGACGCTGAACCCCGACGGCACCATCACGGTACCGGCCGGCGTCATCGCCTTCACCGTCACCGTGCCAACGGCGCAAGACAGCCTAGTGGAAGGCAACGAGACGGTGCCGCTGAGTGTGGGCGGCGTCAGCGCCACCGGCACCGTCATCGACGACGACGCAGGCACGCCCACCGTCACGCAGGTGGAACCCGGCCGCCTGGGCCTGGGCGACGACGCCACACCCGAAGGCACGGTACTGAGCTTCGCCGTCAGCCTGAGCGGCCCCACCGCTGTCGCCACGCGCTACCCATTCAGCCTGGGCGGCGGCACGGCCGCTGCCGGCGACTTCGGCGCCCCGGTGTTCACCGACGGTGTCGCGCTGAACAGCGACGGCACCATCACCGTGCCGGCCGGCGTCAGCAGCTTCAGCGTCAACGTGCCCACCACGCAAGACACCCTGGTGGAAGCCAACGAACAGCTGCCGCTGACCATCGGCGGCGTGCTGGCCACCGGCACCATCATCGACGACGACAGCGGCCCCCCGGTGGTGGTCAGCGTGGAACCGGGCGAGCCCGGCGTGGCCGACGACGGCGTGCCCGAGGGCGACGACCTGCGCTTCACCGTCACCCTCAACGAAGCGGCAGCCACCCCCACCACGCACGCCTTTGCGCTGGGCGGCGGCACGGCCGGCAGCACCGACTTCGGCAACCCCAGCTTCAGCGACGGTGTGGCGCTGAACCCCGACGGCACCATCACCGTGCCCGCCGGCGTGCTGAGCTTCAGCGTCACCGTGCCCACCACGCAGGACACGCAGGTGGAGAGCGACGAAACCGTGCCGTTGATGGTGGGCGGTAAGAGCGCCACCGGCACCATTGCCGACGACGACGGCAGCCCCACCATCACCACCATCGAACCTGGGATGCCCGGCCCCGCCGACAACAGCACGCCCGAGGGCACCGACCTGCTGTTCACGGTCGGCCTGAGCGAGCCCACCACGCGTCCGGCCACCTACCCGTTCAGCATGGGCGGCGGCACGGCCGGCGCCGCTGACCACGGCACGCCTGTGTTCAGCAACGGCGTGACGCTGAACCCCGACGGCACCATCACAGTGCCGGCTGGTGTGGCAGGTTTCACAGTGACCGTGCCCACCACGCAGGACACGCTGACCGAAGCCGACGAGACCGTGCCGCTCAGCATTGGCGGTGTGCAAGCCACCGGCACCATCGTCGACGACGACTTCGGCAAGCCCACCGTCACACGCGTCGAACCGGGCGAACCGGGCCTCGCCGACAACGCCACGCCGGAAGGGGCCAACCTGGTCTACACCGTCAGCTTGAGCGGCACCACGGTGGCGCCTTCGGTGTACGCCTTCAACCTGGGCGGCGGCACAGCCGGCGCCAGCGACATCGGCGCACCGGTGTTCAGCGACGGCGTGACGCTGAACCCTGACGGCACCGTGACCGTGCCCGCCGGCGTGGCCGGCTTCACCGTCACCGTGCCCACCACGCAAGACAGCCTGGTGGAGACCAACGAAACCGTGCCCCTGGCCGTGGGCGGTGTGTCCGCCACCGGTTCCATCATTGACGACGACGGTGGCAAGCCCAGCATCACCAGCATCGAGCCTGGCCAACCTGGCCTGGCCGATGACGCCGCGCCCGAGGGCACGGTGCTGCAATACCAGGTGACGCTGAGCGCCACCACCAGCCAGCCGGCCACCTACACCTTCGCGCTGGGCGGCGGAAGCGCCGCGGCCAGCGACTTCGGCGCACCGCTGTTCAGCGACGGCGTGGTGTTGAACGCCGACGGCACGATCACCGTGCCAGCCGGCGTGGCCGGCTTCACGGTCAGCGTGCCCACGGTGCAGGACAGCAGCGTCGAGCCTGACGAAACGGTGCCGCTCAGCATCGGTGGCAAGGCGGCCACCGGGTCCATCATCGACGACGACGGCGGCCAGCCGCCCATCACCACCGTCGAACCGGGCCAGCCCGGGGCGGGCGACGACAAGGTCACCGAGGGTGGCACGCTGGTCTACACCGTCACGCTGGGTGGCGCACCAGCAACCCCCGCCACCTATTCATTCGCGCTGGGCGGTGGCACTGCCGGTGCGGGTGACGTGGGCGCACCCGCCTTCAGCGACGGTGTGGTGCTGAACACGGACGGCACCATCACCGTGCCGGCCGGTGTAACCCGCTTCACGGTGAGCGTGCCAACCACGCAGGACACCGCGGTTGAACCGGACGAGTCGCTACCGCTGACGGTGGGAGGCGTTGCCGCCACCGGCACCATCGTTGACGACGACAGCAACAAACCCACCATCACGCACATCGAGCCCGGCACCCCCGGCCCCGCCGATGACGCGGTGGCCGAAGGCACCGCGCTGGTGTTCAACGTGGCGCTGAGCGCGCCCACCACCGCGCCCGTCAACTACCCGTTCACGCTGGGCGGCGGCACTGCCACCAACGCGGACTTCGGCGCGCCCGCGTTCAGCAACGGCGTCACGCTGGACCCCGACGGCAGCATCACCGTGCCGGCCGGCGTCAGCAGTTTCAGCGTCACGGTGCCTACCACGCAGGACACCACCGACGAACCCGACGAGAGCGTTCCGCTCAGCATCGGTGGCGTGCAGGCCACCGGCACCGTCATCGACGACGACGCGCCCCCCAGCATCCAGTCGGTCACTGCCGACCCCAATGCCAGCTCCGTCACCGAAGGCGGCACGCTGGCCTACACCGTGACCCTGAGCGGCCCGTCGCCGTCGTCTTCGGTGTTCGCCTTCATGCTGGGCGGCGGCACGGCCACGGCCGGCGACTTTGGTGCGCCGGTGTTCAGCGACGGCGTCACCCTGCTGCCCAGTGGCGTGGTGGTGGTGCCCCCGGGCGTGACCAGCTTCAGCGTGCGCGTGCCGACGTTCCAGGACCTCAACGTCGAAGCCACCGAGACCGTGCCCTTGAGCATTGGCGGTGTCAGGGCTGTGGGCAACATCCTGGACGATGACGGCGGCGGGCCTGGAACGCCACCCACCGTCATCAGCGTGGAGCCCGGCAGCCCGGGCACCAGCGACGACCGCACCCCCGAGGGCAACAACCTCGTCTACACCGTCAGCCTCAGTGGCACCACCACGGCCACCACCAGCCTGAGCTTTGCGCTCGGCGGCGGCACGGCCAGCAACACCGACCTGGGCGCACCCAGCTTCAGCAATGGCGTGACGCTGAACGCCGACGGCACGCTCAGCGTGCCCGCCGGCGTCAGCAGCTTCAGTGTGGTGGTGCCTACGGTGCAGGACAGCACCGACGAGCCTGACGAAACCGTGCCGCTGCGTGTGGGCGGCGTGGGCGGCACGGGCACCATCGTGGACGACGACGCCACGCCCACCATCACGCGGGTGGAACCGGGCAACCCCGGTGTGGGCGACGACGCGGTGCTGGAAGGCACCCCCCTGGTCTACACCGTCAGCCTCAGCAACCCTTCGCACACGGCGGCCAGTTTTGCCTTTGTGCTGGGCGGCGGCACGTCGTCTGCGGGCGACATCGGCAGCCCCGTGTTCAGCAACGGCGTCACGTTGGAAAGCAACGGCACCCTCTCGGTACCTGCCGGCGTCACCAGCTTCACCGTCACGGTGCCCACGGTGCAGGACACGCTCAGCGAGCCCAGCGAAACCGTGCCCTTGCGCATCGGCGGCGTGCTGGCCACCGGCACCATCGTCGACAACGACAGCACGCCGCCCACCATCACCGGTATGGAACCGGGGCGGCCCGGCGTGGGTGACGACCACGTGGTCGAAGGCTCGACCCTGGTCTACGCTGTGACGATGAGCGGGCCCTCGGACACAGCCATCAGCTACCCCTTCACGCTGGGCGGCGGCACGGCCGGCGCGGGCGACATTGGTGCGCCGGTGTTCAGCAACGGCGTGGTGTTGAACGCCAACGGCACCATCACCGTGCCGGCAGGCATCAGCAGCTTCACGGTGAACGTGCCCACGGTGCAGGACACCCTGGGCGAGCCTGACGAGACGGTGCCCCTCAGCATCGGTGGCGTCAGCGCCCTGGGCGGCATCACCGACGATGACGGCACCCCGGGCATCGACAAGGTGACCGCACAACCGGGCAACGACACCGTCAGCGAGGGCCAGAACCTGGTCTTCAGCGTCGGCCTGACGCATGGCGCGGCCTTGCCCACCACACACACCTTCAGCCTGGGCGGCGGCAGCGCCAGCGCCGGTGACGTGGGCGCGCCGGTGTTCAGCAACGGTGTGGTGCTGAATGCCGACGGCACCATCACCGTGCCGGCCTTCGTCACCAGCTTCACGGTCACGGTGCCCACCACGCAAGACAGCCTGCAGGAAGCAAACGAGACCGTGCTGCTGAACGTGGGCGGCATCACCGGCACCGGCACCATCGTGGACGACGACTTCAACCGCGCGCCCTTGGTGGGCAGCGTCAGCGCCAGCGTGTCGGAAGAGGGCCTGGCCGGCGGCATCAAGGACAACACCGGCGCACCCACCGACACCGGTGACGCCAGCACGGTGACGGGGCGCATCAGCATCAGCGATCCCGACGGGCAGGCGCTCACCACACCCGTGCTGACCGCGCCCACCGCGGCACTCAGCAGCGGCGGCGTTCCCATCACGTGGCAGGGTTCGGGCACCGGCATGCTGACCGCCAGCGCTGGCGGCGTGACGGTGGCCACGGCGCAGATCGACGCCAGCGGCAACTACAGCTTCAGCCTCATCAAGCCCATCGACCACGCCACGGGCCAGGGTGAAAACGTGCAGCGGCTGGAGATTGGCGTCAGCGCCAGCGACGGCAAGAGCACGGGCAGCGGCACGCTCAGCATCCAGATCGAAGACGACGCCCCGGTGGCAGCAGACATCACAACGGTGCTGACACCGGCGGCCAGCAACACCAACGTGATGGTGGTGCTGGACGTTTCGGGCTCGATGAAAGAAGCCAGCGGCATCGACGGGCTGACGCGCCTGCAGGCGGCCGTGCAGTCGATCAAGACGCTGCTGGACCGCTACGACGCGCAAGGCGACGTTGCCGTTCGTCTGGTGACCTTTGGCGCGCAGGGCCAGGCGCTGGGCGACACCTGGACCACGGTGGACCAGGCCAAGTTGCTGCTGTCCCGGGTGCAGGCCAGCAGCGGCACGAACTACGACGACGCGCTGGCAGACGCCATCGCGGCCTTCGGCTCGCCCGGGCGCATTGCGGGCGCCAACAACGTGTCTTACTTCCTGTCCGACGGTGAACCCAACACCGGCTCGGGCAGCAGCACCACGCTGTCGGGCAGCACCAACACGAGCAGCGGCGACGCCGGCATCCAGGCCGCCGAAGCCCAGCAGTGGACGCGCTTCCTCGACACCAACGGCGTGCAGTCGCACGCGCTGGCCGTGGGTGCTGGCGCCAGCGCCGGCCCGCTGGCCGCCATTGCGTATGACGGCCAGTCGCACACCAGCGGCACACCGCTGCTGGTCAGCAGCTTCAGCGACCTGCCGCAGGTGCTGCTGTCAACCACGGCAGCTTCCAGCGCCAGTGGCACGCTGTTTGGCAGCGGCGCGGTTGCCGGCCTGGGTGCCGGCCTGGGCGCCGACGGCGGCCATGTCCAGAGCTTCATGGTGGACGGCGTGAACTACAGCTTCAACCCGGCAGCCAGCGCCGGTGCCGGCGCGGTCACGGCCAG
Organism: Burkholderiales bacterium; assembly: GCA_043717565.1. Classification (GTDB taxonomy): domain Bacteria; phylum Pseudomonadota; class Gammaproteobacteria; order Burkholderiales; family Burkholderiaceae_C; genus Rubrivivax. The sequence goes on from JAYSXE010000040.1 coordinate 57,523, forward strand.
CAGCGTGCACGCCTTCAGTTTCGACGCCGGCAGCAAGACCCTGGTGGTTGACACCGCCGCCGGCGGGCGCTTTACGGTGGACCTGGACGGTGGTGGCTATACCTACCGCGCCGCGCCCACCGCCGCGGCCGGCTTCACCGAACGCTTCAGCTACAGCCTGGTGGACAGCGACGGCGACACCGCGTCGGCCACCGGCCAGGTGCAGATTGGCGGGCCTGTCGCACCGCCGCCCCCACCACCACCGCCCACCAACCAGGCGCCCGTGGTCACCAGCACGGTGGCCACCGTGTCCGAAGAAGGCCTGGCCGGTGGCCTGGCCGACAGCACCGGTTCACAGGGCGACAAGACCAACCAGGCCAGCACCAGCGGCCGCATCAGCATCAGCGACCCCGAGGGCCAGGCCATCAGCAGCGTGGTGCTGACAGCGCCCACCGAGCCACTGACCAGCGGCGGCCAGGCCGTCACCTGGGTGGGTTCGGGCACGCAGGCGCTGACCGCCAGCGCCGGCGGCCAGGTCGTGGCCACGGCCTGCATCGACAACCAGGGCAACTACTGCTTCAAGCTGCTGAAAGCGGTGGACCACACCAACGGCAACGGCGAAAACCTGAAGACGCTGGACATCGGCGTCAGCGCCAGCGACGGCAGCCGCAGCGGCAGCGGTCGCCTTTCGGTGAACATCGAAGACGATGCCCCGCAGGTGGGCAACGCGTCCAGCAGCCTGCAAGGCGTGAACACCAATGTGATGGTGGTGCTGGACACCTCGGGCTCGATGGGCCAGGCGGCACCGGGCCTGGGCATGACGCGGCTGCAGGCCGCCATCAAGTCCATCGAAACCCTGCTCGACCGTTACGACGCGCAGGGCGACGTGGCGGTGCGGTTGGTGGGCTTTTCCAGCGAAGGCAAGGCCTTGGGCAATTGCTGGACCACCGTGTCGCAAGCAAAAAGCCTGATGGCGACGTTGAAGGCCTGCGGCGCCACCAACTACGACGACGCGCTGGCCGATGCCATCGCCGCGTTTGGCTCGGCCGGCAAGATTGCAGGCGCGCAGAACGTGTCGTATTTCTTGTCCGACGGCAACCCCACCATGGGCTCTGGCGGAATAGCGTTGGCAGGCGGCAGCGAAAGCAGCGGCAGCGACACCGGCATACAGGCTGCCGAAGAAAAGAGCTGGACCACCTTCCTGGCCAGCAACCGCGTCAATTCCTTTGCTTTGGGCATGGGCAGCGACATCACCGACGCGTCGGCCTTGCACCCGGTGGCCTACGACGGCCGCTCGCAGACCAACACCGCCGCCACGGTGGTCAGCAGCTACGCCGACCTGGGCACCGTGCTGGGCAACACCACCAGCGGTGTGGCCTGCGGCAAGTTGTTTGGCGCCGCCACCGCGGGCAGTGGCCTGCTGGGCGCCGACGCCGGGCATGTGAACAGCTTCAGCGTCGACGGCGTCACCTACACCTTCCACCCCGAAGGCAACAACGGTGCCGGCAGCGTCAGCAGCAGCACCACACACGCCTTCAACTTCAACGCCAGCACACAAACGCTGAACGTCACCACCGCCGCCGGTGGCCAGTTCTTCGTCGACATGGACGGGGGCGGCTATTCCTACCGCGCGTCGGCCCAGGCGCCGGCCGGCTTTGCCGAGAAGTTCAACTTCACGCTGGTGGACAACGACGGCGACCTGGCCGGCGGCAGTGGCACCGTCAGCACCGGCGGGCAGCCGGCCACGCCCAGCACGGCAGCCCAAATGCTGGAAGGCAGCAGCGGTGCAGACCACCTGCAAGGCGGCGGCGGCAACGACGTGCTGGACGGTGGTGCCGGCAGCGACCACCTGTTTGGCGGCTTCGGCAACGACGTCTTCAAGTGGGACCTGGCCGACCGCGGCACACCAGGCGCGCCGGCCATCGACACCGTGCACGACTTTGACCTGTCACCCACGGCATCGGGCGGCGACATGCTGGACCTGCGCGACCTGCTGGGCGGAGCGCTGCAAGCCGGCGGTGCCGACAAGCTGGCGCAGTACCTGGACATCGACACGCAGTCGCAGCCCGGCAGCACGGTGCTGCACATCAGCACGCAGGGCGGTTTCGCCGACGGTGAATTCAAGGCCAGCGCCGAAGACCAGCGCATCGTGCTCGATGGCGTGAACCTGCGCGACGCGCTGTCGCTGGGCGCCGGCGCCAGCGAAGACCAGATGCTGCAAGAGCTGATCCACCGCAACAAGATCGAAACCGGGCTTTGACGCAAGCGGCCCCGGCACTGGGGCCGTACCCCACCTCGCAGCAACCCCGACAAGGACCCGCCACCATGCCGTACGCCGTGCGCAACAGCCAAGGCCAGCTCACCAGCCTGCACCGCCACGACCCGGGCGTGGGCGAACCCATCGCAGCAGACGACCCTGAGGTGCACCGCTTCCTGGGCCTGGACGCCCCGCCCGCCGAGGCCGCAGCCGCCACCACGGGCGCTGAAGTCGGCGGCTTCAGCCGCTTGGACGCCGACTTCATCCGCGTGCTGGAAGACGTGATCGACGCGCTGACCAGCCGCAACCTGCTGAACATCACCGACCTGCCCGACATCGCGCAGACCAAGCTCTTTGCACGCAAGAGTTTTCGCGAAAGGCGGCCCAAGAATGCGCTGGACCTGTTTCGCCCGGGCGACCTTGACAACGTGCTGTAGTGCGCCTTCAGGCCCTTTCGGCGCGGTGGCCCGGGTGGCATGCGCTGCTGCAGCCGGCATGCCGGGCCCTCGGGCTGCTGCAGGGGCTGCGGCTGGGCGGCTGGGCCGCGGCCGGCTTGCTGGCCGCCGTGTGGGCGTTGCTGCTGGCCAGCGCTTCGCTGCACGCCTGGGACGCGCAGCAGATGCGCGCGGCCGCGCAGCGCATGGGGCCCGGTGCGGTGGCAGCACTGGGGCCGCTGCACAACCTGCTGAACGAAGGGCGCGGGCAGGACGACGAGGCGCGCCTGGTGGCCGTGAACCAGTTCTACAACCTGCGCATCGACTTCAAGTCGGACCAGGAAGTGTGGGGCCAGGAAGACTACTGGGCCACGCCGCTGCAGACGCTGGCTGCCGGCCGCGGCGACTGCGAAGACTATGTGATCGCCAAGTACACCACGCTGCTGGCCATGGGCGTGGCCCGCAGCCGCCTGCGCCTGGTGTACGTGCGTGCCCGCATGGCCGACGCACCGGCGCCGGTGGCACACATGGTGCTGGCCTACTACCCCACGCCCACTGCCGAGCCGCTGATTCTGGACAACCTGCGCGCCGACGTGTTGCCCGCCGCCCAGCGCCCCGACCTGACCCCCGTCTTCAGCTTCAACAGCGAAGGCCTGTGGCAGGGCGTGGGCCACGCCACCGCCGGCGACCCGATGGCGCGCCTTTCGCGCTGGCGCGACACCTGGCAGCGCATCCAGCAAGAAGGCTTCCTGTGACCCCGACCGCTTCAAACCGTCCTTCGAAAGGGCAGCCATGACTCTCACCCGCCGCATGGCCTTGTTCATCGCCAGCCTGCTGTTCGTGGCGCTGGGCGGTGCCCTGATCATCCACACGCTGGCCGCCCGCGACGCGCTGCAGCAGCAGCAGGACGTGCGCAACCGCGACGCCGCCGCATCGTTGGCGCTGGCGCTGTCGCAACACATCGGCGACACCGTGGCGCTGAAGGCCGTGGCCGCGGCCCAGTTTGACCTGGGCCACTACCGGCGAATTCAGTTGATGGGCCCCGACGGCAAGCCGGTGTTCGACCTGCAGCAGGCCACGCAGAAGCCGCGGGTGCCGGAATGGTTTGGCCAACTGCTGCCGATGGCCGCCGCAGACGGCACGGCACTGGTCAGCGCCGGCTGGCGCGAGGTGGGCACGCTCAGCGTGGCGGCGCACACCGCATGGGCGCAGGAATCGCTGTGGAACGCCAGCGTGCAGAGCGCCACGCTGCTGGCCGGCCTGGCGCTGCTGGCTGCCGTGCTGACAGCCTGGATGCTGCGCGCCTGGCACCGCCCGCTGCAGGCCACCGTGCTGCAGGCACAGGCGCTGGCCCGCGGCCAGTTCATCGAAGCCCGCCTGCCCCGGCTGCCCGAACTGCAAGACCTGACGCGCAGCATGAACACCACCGTGCGCCGCCTGCGCGAAAGTTTTGCCAGCCAGGCCGAACAGGTGGCCTACCTGCAGCGCCAGGCGCAGCTGGACAGCCTGACCGGCTTGCCGCTGCGCCAGCAGTTCATCGAATTCATGGACCGCCGGCTGGCACACCACGACGGCATGGGCCTGCTGCTGGTGCGCGTGACGCCGCTGGAACTGATCAACGACCAGCACGGCCGCGAAGCCGCCGACAACGTGTTGCGCCAGGTGGGCACCGTGCTGGCGCGCTACGCGCGCTCGGAGCCCGACAGTTTTGCCGGCCGCCTGACCGGCCCCGACCTGGCCCTGCTGCTGCCGCTGGCAGGCATGGCCGCCGACCTGGCCCCGGGGTTGCTGCGCGCGCTGCGCGACGCCGTGGAACCGCTGGGCGTGGGCGCCCAGGTGTGCGTGGCCGCCAGCGACGGCGTGCTGGCCGCCAGTGCGGACAGCGCCATTATGCTGGCCACGCCGGGCCTGGCGCTGGGCGACGTCAATGGCGGGCTGCACGTGTCGCAGCCCAACCTGGCCGGCTCGGCCATGTCCAACCTGGCCGCGTGGCAGGCACAGATCGGCGAAGCGCTGTCCGAGCAGCGCGCGCGCCTGGGCGAATACCCCGTGCTCGACCCGCAGGGCCGGCTGATCCACCTGGAATGCCCGCTGCGCCTGCAGCTCGACCCGCACGGTGAATTCCAGCCCGCCGGCAAGTGGCTGCCGCTGGCACGGCGCTGCGGCCTGTCGCCCAAAGTGGACCTGGCGGCCATCAGCCTGGCGCTGAAGGCCGTTGCGCTGGACATGCGGCAGCGCGCGGTGAACGTGGAACTGGCGTCACTGGCGTCGCCCGGTTTTGTCGACGAGGTGACGACACTGCTGCGCGGCCACCCCGAAGCCGCCAAGCGCCTGTGGGTGGAATGGGTGGAGACCAGCACGCGGGGCGACTGGCACGCCGCCGGTGAAGCCACCCAGCACTGGCGCCGCCACGGCGTGCGCATCGGCGTGGAGCACGCCGGAGGCGCGCCCGAGCAGCTGGCGCGCCTGCGCGACCTGGGCCTGGACTACGTGAAGGTCGACGCGCGCCACCTGCGCGGCGCCGCCGTCGACCCCCGCGTGCGCGCCTACGCGCTCAGCCTGTCGGGCCTGATCCGCCTGCTGGGGCTGAAGGCGCTGGCCGAGGGGGTGGACAGCAGCCAGGACTTGGCCACGCTGTGGGAACTGGGTTTTGACGGCGCCACCGGCACCGCGCTGCGCTCAGCCACCAGCCCGGCACCAAGCCAGACACCGCCACGCGGCCCGGCCGCGTGCAAGCAGTCGCAGACCAGCCCGCACCCCAGCTGAAGCGCTGCGCCAGCCCCGGGCTTTCACGCGGGTACTGGCAGTACCCGCTGCCTTAACGTCAAGCCGGGCCGCAATGGCGGCCCGCCCCTTGACTGAAGGCCGGGAGACACCCCATGAAACGCCGCACCCTGCTGGGCACCGCTGCAGCACTCACCCTCACCGCCCGCGCGGGCCGCGCGCAGGACACCTGGCCCAGCAAGCCGGTGAAGATCATCAGCCCGTTCCCCGCTGGGGGCACCAGCGACATCATGGCGCGCATGGTCGCCATTGCGCTGGGCAAGGAACTGGGGCAGCAGTTCATCATTGAAAACATCGGCGGCGCCGGCGGCACCATCGGCACGCTGCGTGCGCTGCAGGCCGCGCCCGACGGCTACACGCTGATCCAGACCGGCGTGGGCCAGAACGCCGTGGCCCACGGCCTGGACCCGAAGCTGGCCTACGACTCGAACCGCGACTTCATCCACATCACGCAGGTGCACACCGGGCCCAACGTGCTGGTGGTGCACCCCGACCAACCGTTCAAGACCTTCCAGGAACTGCTGGCCTACATCCGCAGCAACCCCGGCAAGCTGAACTACGGCTACACACACGCCGCATCGGGCCACATGGCGATGGAACTGCTGAAGCAGGTGGGCGGCGAAGGCGGCCGGCCGCTGTTCATCGTCGGCATTCCCTACCGCGGCGGCGGCCCGATGCTGCAAGACCTGCTGGGCGGCCAGATACCGATGATGTTCATCAACCAGGACGTGGCGCTGCCGCATGTGAAAGCCGGCAAGCTGCGCGCGCTGGCCGTCACCAGCCTGCAGCGCAACCCGCTGTACCCCGACACACCCACCATCGCCGAAACGGGCATCAAAGGCTACGAAGCGCTCAGCTGGTCGGGCCTTTCGGCCATCAAGGGCACGCCGAAGGCGGTGGTGGACAAGCTGGAGGCCGCGATGGTGAAGATCATGGCCGCGCCCGACACCCGGCAGCGCATGGAAGCCGTGGGCTTCGTCGTGCCCCCGCAGGGTGCAGTGCCCTACACCCAGTTCGTGAAGCGCGAGATCGACCTGTGGACGCGCGTCATCAAGACGGCGGGCATCAAGGCCGAGTAGCGCCGGAGCCGGCCGGCGCGGCCCGGCATGGATAATTCAGCGCATGGTGATCTTCTATTCGGTGATGGCCGTGCTCATCGTGAGCACGCTGCTGCCATCCGTCTTCTTCCTGTTGCTGTACGCGCTGAGGGGCGACACCGACCACGCCGACAAGGCGCGCACTCTGTGGAATTTCTCCAAGCTGTTCACCATGGTGGGCGTGAACCTGCTGATCTGGGGCCACGTGGCAGCCGGGCTGTGGCAGGTCTGGTTTCGGTAGGAACGCAGGCTGCAGGGTCAGCCGTGGCCTGACTTGCGAACCGGGCAGCGATGCTTCTTCGCTTCAGGCGCCCTGACCACAACCGACACAGCAACCTGCACCGTGCCCTTTGTACCAGCGGCACGGCGTTTGTCCTTTCCACGCCGCAGTTCGGTCAAAAGCCTCGTAGGGCGCAAAATGATGCACTGGCGCGCAAGCGCCAACGAGAGCTGAGAGACAGCTCCGCCAGGGAGTCCCCGCAGGTGGCGCACAGGTTGCTGAGACAGGCCCAAATCCGCGCCAAAGTGGTTGCAGTGGCAGCGCCAAGCTCGGTGAATTTCAGGTAGAAACACAGCCGCCGCTGGCCAACATCCGCAGTCGGCCAATTGCGGTCATAGGTACGAGGAGTACTGAACGACCGCTTCATGCTAACTCGGTCGTTTACCGTTATCACCTAATTGGCCGCTCCAATCAACACCGGACACGGGTAGATCAACGTCTTGCGTGACCTACGAAAGCGATCGCGGAGAATTGCCTCACGACCCACCCGTGACAATGGCGTGCCTACCTGGCTTGTGCCCTGCAAGGTCGCGGCTTATAGCGCCACTGTGCGAGAGGGAGCTGCATGGCAAGCATTCATTCGGAGTACGACCGATTCCTGACGCATCTAGCCCAGCATGACATGCACGATGACGTGCGCCGTCTTGCGCATCTGGTGCTCCATCACCTGCAACCGCTGGCTGAGGTCGGTGCTGCGCGCCGCGGCAGATCCGCACGGCTCGCGCCGCTGGCCATCGCACACCTTGCGCAGATGCCAGTCGCCTACGACGCTGACGCCCGCGGCCCGGACATCGGGCCAGCGCTAGGAAGACTGGACCAGCTTGAAGTCGGGCCTTTTCGCGGGTTCATGAGACAGGAGAGATTTGACCTCAGCCATGACATTACCTTGGTCTACGGCGCCAACGGCACCGGCAAAAGCAGCTTTTGCGAGGCTCTGGAGGTGGCGATGCTGGGTTCAATCAGCGAAGCGCAGGCCAAGCGAGTCGACCAGCGGCGGTACTGCGACAACGCTCGTCTGCGCCGACACGTTGCGCCAGCCCTGTCGTCCAAGGCGGGAGACGAAGCGCGGGCCGTCCAGCCCGACGAAGCCGAGTACCGCTTCTGCTTCATAGAAAAGAACCGCTTGGACGACTTCGCACGCATCGCCGCGCGGACCCCGGGTGATCAGCGCCAGCTCATCGCAACTCTGTTCGGTGTGGATCAGTTCAGCGACTTCGTGCGCGGCTTTAACCCCTCGCTCGACCAGGACCTGATGCTTACCGGCGCCCAGGCGGCGCAGCTAGCGCAGCGCCGCCTGCAATTGGCGACCGCCGAGCAGACCATCGCCGTATACCCGCAAAAAGTTGCAGCGGTAGAAGCGCTGGAGCAGGCTCTGGCGCAGCGCATGTCGCCCGGCGCGAACTACCAGGCCTGCGTGGAATGGCTGCTCGGTACGCCGCAGCAGGTTGGGCGGCTGCCTTATGTTCAGGCACAGTTGGACGCAGTCCCACCTGCTATTCATGAGGTGACCCAGGCCCGCTTGGAGGCATTGCTGACGGAGGCCTATCGCCTTCAGGGACACTGGCAGGCGTCTTCCGCGCAACTCGCGGCGCGCGCCGCCGATGTGTCATACACGAAGCTCTATGAGGCAGTGCTGGCCCTTGCCGATGGTGCGGCCGCGTGTCCCGCCTGCGGCACCGGACTGGCCGCGGTCGCTCAGGATCCCTTCGTCCGGGCGCGCACCGGCTTGGAGCAACTCGCGCAACTGGCTGCCCTCCAGCGGCAGGAGGCCGGGCTGCGGACGCAGTTGGGCGAGGCGGTACGACTTCTGTGGGACGAGATGCGTCGCGTGGTGGTAGCGGCTACTGGCGCCTGCGCTGCAGAGTTGCAGGCCGCTAACCTGCCACTGTTGCCTCCGAACCCTGCGGGCGACTGGCTCGGCCAGTGGCTCAACGGGGACCGGCGGCCCTGGCAAGCCCTGTTGGAGATCGCCGGGGTCATCGAAGCCTTTGACACGCAGGCTCGAAACGTGCACACGCAGCGCGGCGGGTTGGCGCAGGAGCGAGACCGGCTTCAGCAACACCATTTGGAGATCGAGCGGCTGCGGACCGTGCGAACAGCGGCCCACCAGGATCTGGCTGCCGCGCGTCAGATGGTGGCCCAGCTTGACGAGGCGAACCGCGACCTGATCCTAGCTGTCGCGGCCGAGGTGCCGCTCATTGCACACCATCAGCGGATCAAGGCGGCATACGACGGCTTCTTGCCCGAGATTCAGGCCTACCTCGCGGCTCTGCCGGGCTCACTACTGCAGGGACTGGGAGAGCAGGCCCGCCGGCTGTACAACTCATTTAACCGAGCCGATCCGCCCGGCGATCTACTGCACGCTCTGTGGTTGCCAGTGGCGGAGAACGGCAAGATCGAGGTGGAGTTCGCTGGGGAGCCCGGCGTGCGCTACGACGCATTGATCGTCTTCAGCGAGGGTCACATCAAATGCCTGGGCCTGGCGATTCTGCTCGCCAAGAACATTGCGCAAGGCTGTTCCGTGGTGATCTTCGATGACGTCGTCAACGCGATCGATGATGACCACCGCGACGGCATCTGGCGCACCTTCTTCGAGGACGGGCTTCTCGACGGCAAGCAGGTCATCCTCACCTCGCACGCGGAAGAGTTCTTGCACCGCATCCAGCAGGAGTTGGGCGCCCGGCGCGCCGCGACCATCAGGCGCTACAAGTTCCTTCCACATCAAGGAGAGCACGAACTGCGCGTCGACACCGACCCGCCGACGAAGAACTATGTGCTGCTGGCTCAGCAAGCGCTGGCGGCCGATGAGAAGCGCGAGGCCTTGCGCCAGGCTCGTCCGGCAGTTGAGAGCCTTACGGACCGTTTGTGGACCTGGTTAGCGCGGCGTGGGGACGGTCGGATCGACATCAAGCTGGGCGGACCTCGCACTCCGTGGGAGCTGAACAACAAGTGCAGCAAATTGCGATCGGCAGTCGACCGGATCGCGGCACAACACGCGGGTGCTCCTCAGGCGATCTCCGCGCTCACGGCTCTTCTCAATGTGAACGGTGCCAGCATCGAGTGGGGCTACCTAAACAGCGGCGTGCACGATGCACAACGCGATCACGAATTTGACCGCGCAACCGTCAGGGTTGTCGTGGAATCGATCGTGGCGTTGGACGCTGCACTTGATGTCCTACAGAGACGCTGAACCGACACAGATGGACGGTTGAGGACCGACCAATCCAGGCTGCGAGCGATCAGCCGGCGTCTTGCCGGCGAAAGACCGCTCCCGTTGCTAAGCCGTCGCGGCCGGCATTCGACCGAAGGACAGCAACGGGTCGGGAGTGACCCGTCGAGCCGAGGATGAGCTGTCGTTCGACCTGGGCACGACGAAGTTTGAGGTGGGTTGAAGGGTCTGTGCCCCCGGACGACACCGCGTCGGCGGCAATGTCAGCAGTACACCTTAAAGCGGCCGGAGGTGGCGCCACCCGGTGCGAGCCCGAACGACTGCAAGTTGCCCGAGAACGTGAGTTCGAGGGCCGGCGGCGACTGACAGCAACCGTTGCACTGCGGTCGCTGGAGATGCTAAACCGGCCGGCAGCAATGGGTCGGTAGCGCCCCGTGGCCAGTGTGGTTGGGTTGCCACGAAGCTGTCGTCGCCGAGCAGCAACCCAGCAGGCTGAGCAGGTATCCCAAGCTTGCATCGCTGGCAACCCAGCACACAAGGTCCAGGCAGCGCTGTTCAGGCCTTTATCGGTCTGATGGCCATGCCGGCCGCAGCAACCAACGCCCGCATGCCGCAGACCTTTGGCGTCAGTTGCAACGGATCAGGCGCCCTACAACCCCTTGGCCGCCCGCCATGCCGCAAACTCCACCCGGCTGCTTTCGTCCGTCGGCGGGTACAGCCCCAGGATGCTGCGCCCCTGCATCACTTTTTCGGAGACGAAGTCTTCGAAGGCCGTCATCTCCACCGCCTCGGCCGCTACATCGTCAACGATGTTTGCAGGAATGATGATCACGCCTTCCGCATCGCCCACCACCACGTCACCCGGCCACACGGCCACGTCGCCGCAGCCGATGGGCACGTTGATGTCCAGCGCCTGGTGCAGGGTCAGGTTGGTGGGTGCGCTGGGCCGGTGGTGATAGGCCGGGAACGGAAGCCGCGCGATCTCGGGTGCGTCACGAAAGCCGCCGTCGGTGACCACGCCGGCCACGCCGCGTTTCATCAGGCGCGACACCAGGATGCTGCCGGCCGAAGCGGCGCGCGCGTCCTTGCGGCTGTCGATGACGAACACCGCACCGTGCGGGCAGTCTTCCACCGCCTTGCGCTGCGGGTGGTCGCGGTTCTGGAACACGGTGATCGGGTTCAGGTCTTCGCGCGCCGGGATGTAGCGCAGCGTGAATGCCGGCCCCACCATGTTGGGCAATGCCGTGCCGTCCAGCCCGCGCACCGGCCGCACGTCCTGGATGAACTGGTTGCGCAGGCCCCGCTTGAAAAGCGCCGTGCACAGCGTGGCCGTGCTCACGCCCATCAGCTGTTGTCGGGTCTCGGGCTTCAGAAGCGGTGGGTTCATGGCGATGGGTTTTGAAGGTGAAGGTGCCCTGCGCAGCGGGCCCGCTTCAGGGTTGGGGTGTCGCAGTCAGTAAATCACCGGCTCGGGCACCGGCGCGCCAAAACTGGTTTCCAGAAAATCGAAGTCGCAGCCCTGGTCGGCCTGCAGGATGTGGCGGCCAAACAGCCAGCCGTAACCGCGTTCATACCGTGGTGTTGGGGCCACCCAGGCCGCCTGTCGGCGCCTGAACTCTTCGTCGCTGATGTTCAGGTGGATGCTGCGCGCTGCCACGTCCACGCTGATGGTGTCGCCCGTGCGCACAAGCGCCAGCGGGCCGCCCACGAAGGCCTCGGGTGCGCAGTGCAGCAGGCAGCCGCCGTAGCTGGTGCCCGACATGCGCGCGTCGCTCAACCGCAGCATGTCGCTGACGCCCTGCTTCAGCAGCTTGGTGGGAATGGGCAGCATGCCCCACTCGGGCATGCCGGCGCCCTTGGGGCCGGCGTTGCGCAGCACCAGGACGTCGTCGCCAGTCACGTCCAGGTCGGGGTCGTCGACGGCCTTCTTCAGCGACGGGTAGTCGTCGAACACCAGCGCCCTGCCCGTGTGCTGCAGCAGGTGCGGTGCGCAGGCGCTGGGTTTGATGACCACGCCGTCGGGCGCGATGTTGCCGCGCAGCACCGCCAGCGCGCCTTCGGCGTAAATGGGGTTCGACAACGGCCGTATCACGTCCGGGTTGTGCACCTCGGCGCCTTCGATGTTCTGCCCCACCGTGCGGCCGTTCACCGTCAGCGCATCCAGCGCCAGGTGCTCGCGCATCACGTTCATCAGCGCGGGCAGCCCACCGGCGTAGAAGAAGTCTTCCATCAGGTAGCGGTCGCCGCTGGGCCTGATGTTGGCGATGACGCTCACGCGGCGGCTGACCGCGTCGAAATCGTCCAGCGTCACGGCGTGGCCGGCGCGGCGGCTGATGGCCACCAGGTGGATGATGGCGTTGGTGCTGCAACCCATGGCCATGGCCACCGCGATGGCGTTGCTGAAGTTGTGGCGCGACAGCATGCGTGCCGGCGTCAGGTCGTCCCACACCATCTGCACGATGCGCCGGCCGCAGTCGGCCGCCATGCGCACGTGGTTGGCGTCGGCCGCCGGGATGCTGCTGGCACCGGGCAGCGTGAAACCCAGCGCCTCGGCAATGCCCATCATCGTGGCCGCCGTGCCCATGGTCATGCAGGTGCCGTGGCTGCGCGCGATGCCGGCTTCCATCTCGTGCCAGGCCTGGTCGCTCAGGCGGCCAGCGCGGCGCTCGTCCCAGTACTTGAAGGCGTCGCTGCCCGAGCCCAGCACCTGGCCGCGCCAGTTGCCGCGCAGCATGGGCCCGGCGGGCAGGTAGATGGCGGGCAGGCCCATGCTCAGGGCGCCCATCAGCAGGCCGGGTGTGGTCTTGTCGCAGCCGCCCATCAGCACAGCGCCGTCCACCGGGTGGCTGCGCAGCAGCTCTTCGGTTTCCATGGCCAG
>JAYSXE010000005.1:0-10926 GCA_043717565.1 Burkholderiales bacterium
ACAGCAGGTACTTGCTGAACACCGCGTTGCCCACCACGTAGGCAAACACGCCCAGCGCCGAGCCCACCATCACCACCGGCATGATGGCCAGGCCGTCCAACCCGTCGGTGAAGTTCACCGCGTTGCTGGCGCCCACGATGACGAACCACGTCAGAAAGATGAAGCCGAACACGCCCAGCGGGTAGCTGACGCTCTTGAAGAACGGCACCATCAAGTCGGCACGCGGTGGCAGGTCGTTGGAAAAACCGCTTTGCACCCAGCGCAGGAACAGTTCCAGCACGCGCAGGTTGCTGGTTTCCGACACGCTGAAGGCCAGGTACAGCGCAGCCACCAGGCCGATCAGCGACTGCCAGAAGAACTTCTCGCGCGAGCGCATGCCCTCGGGGTCCTTGTGCACCACCTTGCGGTAGTCGTCCACCCAACCGATGGCACCGAAGCCGAAGGTGACCAGCATCACCACCCACACGAAGCGGTTGCTCCAGTCAAACCACAGCAGCGTGCTGACGGCAATGCCGATGAGCACCAGCACACCGCCCATGGTGGGCGTGCCGCGCTTGCCGATGTGCGACTGCACGCCGTATTCGCGGATCGGCTGGCCGATCTTCAGCTCGGTCAGCCGGCGAATCACCCAGGGCCCGAAGGCCAGGCCGATGAGCAGCGACGTCATCGCCGCCAGCACGGCGCGAAACGTCAGGTACTGAAAAACGCGCAGGAAACCCAGCGTGTCCGGAAACTGCGCCAGCAGCCATTGCGACAGGCTCAGCAGCATGCGGCCTCCGTGCCCGGTTGCAGTTGCTGTCGCAGCGCCTGCACCACCTGTTCCATCTTCATGAAGCGAGAACCCTTCACCAGCACCGAAGCCGCCGGCGGCGCCTGGTGCAGTGCGGCCACCAGGGCCGCGGTGTTGTCAAAGTGGCGCGTGGCGCCGGTGTGGGTGCTCAGGCTGCCGGCCGCCCACACGGTGTCGATGCCGCGCGCCTGGGCGTGCGCGCCCACCTCGGCATGGAACTGCGGCCCCTGGCTGCCCACCTCGCCCATGTCACCCAGCACCAGCCAGCGCGGGCCGGGCAGGCTGGCCAGCACGTCGATGGCAGCCAGCACCGAGTCGGGGTTGGCGTTGTAGCTGTCGTCGATCAGCGTCAAGGTCTTGCCCTCGCGCTGCAGGTTCAGCACCTGCGAACGGCCGGCCACGGGCTTGAAATCGGCCAGGCCTTGCGCCACTGCTGACAGGGGCGCGCCTGCGGCCAGCGCGGCCGCCGCGGCGGCGGCAGCGTTGTGCACGTTGTGCACGCCGGGCAGCTGCAGCGTGGTGCCGGCGCTGCCAGCGGGCGTGTGCAACTGCAACGCCCAGGGCTGCACGCCGTTGGCAGCTTGCAGCACCTGCAGCACCACGTCGGCACCTGCTTGCAGCCCAAAGGTCATGACACGCCGCGCACCCGCCAGGCGGCGCCACAGCGCCAGGTGGGCGTCGGCGGCAGGCAGCACCGCCACGCCGTCATCCGCCAGTGCGGCCAGCGCGCTGCCGTTTTCCTGCGCCACGGCGTCCACGCTGGCCATGAATTCCTGGTGCTCGCGCTGCGCGTTGTTCACCACCACCACAGAAGGGGCGGCCATCTCGGCCAACAGTGCAATCTCGCCGGGGTGGTTCATGCCCAGTTCCAGCACCGCTGCGCGGTGCCACTGTTCGGCGTTCTGGCACAGGCGCAGCAGCGTCAGCGGCACGCCGATGTGGTTGTTCAGGTTGCCGGCCGTGGCCAGCGCGGCTTCCCCGTGCCAGGCGCGCAGGATGGAAGCCACCATCTGCGTGACCGTGGTCTTGCCGTTGCTGCCCACCACCGCCACCAATGGCAGCTGCACCGTGTTGCGCCAGCCGGCGGCCAGTTTCTGCAGGGCCTGCAGTGTGTCGGGCACCAGCAGGCCGGGCAGTGCATCACCAGCGGTCGACAGGCCGCGCTGGGCCAGCGCGGCCACGGCACCGCTGGCGCGGGCCTGGGCCATGAAGTCGTGGCCATCGAAGCGCTCACCCTTCAGCGCCACATACAGGTCGCCCGCGCGCAGGCTGCGCGTGTCGGTGTGCACGCGCTGCAGCAGCAGCGCGCCATCACCCACCAGGGTGCTGCCGGGAACCAGGGCGTGGGCCTGGGCCAGGGTCATCAGCATGCGTCCACCGTTTCACCCAGGCCGGCGCGCAGGCGCAACGCCTGGCGCGCCTCGTCCAGGTCAGAAAAGGGCTTCTTCTCGCCAGCCATCTCTTGTGTCTGTTCATGGCCCTTGCCGGCCAGCAGCACCACGTCGCCCGGGCCCGCCGAGAGCACGGCATGGCGGATGGCGGCGCGGCGGTCTTCGATGACGGCCACACGCTGCTGCAGGGCTTCGCTGTCGCCGATGCCGGCCAGCATCTGCTGCAGGATGCGCGCCGGGTCTTCGCTGCGCGGGTTGTCACTGGTCAGCACCACCTGGCGCGCCAGCAGCGCGGCAGCGCGGCCCATCAGCGGGCGCTTGCTGGCGTCGCGGTCGCCGCCGCAGCCCACCACACACCACAGCTGGCCATGGCGCGCGGCGGCCAGCGGTGCCAGCGCTTTCAGCACCTGCTCCAGCGCGTCGGGCGTGTGCGCGTAGTCAACGATCACCTGCACATCGGCCGGCGCCGCGCTGTCCAGGTCCGCGCGCTGCATGCGGCCCGGCACCGGCATCAGGCGCGCCACGGCAACGCAGGCCGCCGGCAGCGGCACACCCAGGGCGCGCAGCCCGCCCAGCACCACCAGCAGGTTGTTGGCGTTGAAGCGCCCCACCAGCGGCGTGCGCACGGTGACTGCGGCGTCGGCGCCGGCTTCCTGCACGTCCAGAACCAGCCCTGCCGATTCGTAGCGCAGGTTCAGCCCTTGCAGCCGCGCCGCTGCGCCGTCGAGCGACACGGTCCACAGTTCGGGCTCGCCTGCCTGCTGCAGTTCAGCGGCCAGCGCTCGGCCGTGTTCGTCGTCAACATTCACCACCGCGGCCTTCAGGCCTGGCCAGCTGAACAGGCGCCGTTTGGCTGCCCAGTAGGCGGCCATGGTCTGGTGGTAGTCCAGGTGGTCCTGGGTGAGGTTGGTGAACAGCGCCACCTCGATGTGCAGCGCGTTCAGCCGGTGCTCTTCCAGGCCGATGGACGAGGCTTCCATCGCGCAGGCCTGCACGCCGTTGTTCAGCATCACGCTCAGGCTGGCGTGCAGCGTCACCGCATCGGGCGTGGTCAGGCCGGTGACCTGCAGGTCCTGGCGCGCCGCGGTCACGTCACCGTTCAGGCGCAGTTCACCCACGCCCAGGGTGCCGGCCACGCCGCAGCGCGTGCCCAGTGCCGACAGCGCCTGCGCCAGCCACCAGCTGGTGCTGGTCTTGCCGTTGGTGCCGGTGACGGCCAGCACGCGCAGCGTTTCGCTGGGCCGGCCGGTCAGCGTGTGCGCAATGGCGCCTGCCGCCGCCTTCAAGCCGGCCAGCGCCGCCACACGGTCACCGGCCAGGCCCAGTGCTTCGGCGCCCTGTGCTTCCACCAGGCAGGCCGCTGCGCCACTGCGCAGCGCCGCCTGCACGTGCAGGCGGCCGTCGTGCCGCGCCCCTGGCCAGGCGATGAAGATGTCACCGGGCTGCACCAGGCGGCTGTCGGTGCGCAGTTCACCGGCCATCGGCTCGGCCACGCGCAAACGCAGCCAGGCGACGGCCTGTTCGGCGCTGGTCAACAGCTGCAGCTTGGAGACAGACGCAAAAGGCATCAGATGCTCTCGGGCTCCGCCGCGGCGGGCTTGGCGTTGATCTGCGCCTTCACGTCCATGTCGGTGGGCACGTTCATCAGGCGAAGCGTCTGCTGCATCACGGCGCCAAACACGGGTGCAGCCACGTCACCGCCGTAGTACTTGCCCTTGGAAGGTTCACTGACCAGCACCGCCACCACCACGCGCGGGTTGCTCACCGGTGCCAGGCCGACAAAAAAGCCGTGGTGCTTGTTGGTGTAGCCGCCCTTGCCGCTGATGCGCGCCGTGCCGGTCTTGCCACCCACGGAATAACCCAGCGTCTTTTCCTGCGCCACCGGTGCGGTGCCGCCCTTGGTGGCCGCCATGTGCAGCATCTCGCGCACGGCGCGGGCCGTCTTCACCGACATCACGCGCTCGCCGGCGGCCACGGGGCCGAGCGCGGGGTCGCGCTTGATCAGCGTGGTGGGCACGATGTCGCCGTCACGGGCAAACACGGTGTAGGCCCGCGCCAGTTGCAGCAGGCTGGCGTTCAGGCCGTAGCCGTAGCTCATGGTGGCGTGTTCCACCGGGCGCCACGTCTTGTGGGGCCGCAGCTTGCCCTTGGCCAGGCCCGGAAAATCGAGTTCCGGTTTTTGGCCCAAGCCCACGGCGTTGAACATGGCCCACAGGTCCTTGGCCGGCATCTGCTGCGACAGCTTCACCGTGCCCACGTTGCTGGACTTCTGGATGACTTCGGCCACGCTGAGCACGCCGTGCGGGTGGGCGTCGGTGATGGTGGCGCCGTGGATGACGATACGGCCGGGTGCGGTGTCGATCAGCGAGCCGGACTTCCAGCGGCCCGACTCCAGCGCCATCGCTGCGGTGAAAGGCTTCACCGTCGAGCCGGGCTCGAACACGTCGGTCACGGCCACGTTGCGCAGCGCGCGGCCTTCCATCTTGGCGCGGTTGCCGGGGTCGTAGCTGGGGTAATTGGCCAGCGCCAGAACCTCGCCCGTCTGCGCGTCCAGCACCACCACGCTGCCGGTGGCGGCGCCGTGTTCCTTCACGGCGTCGCGCACACGCTGCCAGGCGAAGGACTGGATGCGCGAGTCGATGGACAGCGTCACGTCGCGACCGTGCGTGGGCTGCAGCGGTTCGTCCAGGTTCTCGATGACGCGGCCCAGGCGGTCGCGCACCACCTTGCGTGCGCCGGCAGTGCCCAGCAGCTGTTCGTGGAAGGCCAGCTCGGCGCCGGCCTGGCCAACGTCTTCCACGTCGGTGAAACCCACCACGTGGGCAGAGGCTTCACCCTCAGGGTAGCGGCGCTTGTACTCAGGCATGTCGTACACGCCCTTCATGCCCAAGGCCTTGACCTGTTCCCACAGCTCGGGCTCCAGGTGGCGGCGCAGCACCAGCGTGCCCTTTGTGGCTTCCAGCCGCTCGTCCAGCTCTTCGGTCTTCAGCGCGAGCAGCCGGGCCAGGGCCTTGCGCTGCGCGGTGTCGGCGGCAAAGGTCTTGGTGTCGATCAATACCGAAGGCAGTTGCACGCTGCTGGCCAGCAGGCCGCCGTTGCGGTCCAGGATGCTGCCGCGGCTGGCCGACAGCTTTTCCTTCAGCACGAACTTCTCTTCGCCCTTGCGCTGGTAGAACTCGGGCTTGTAGATCTGCACAAAAGCCGCGCGGCCCAGCAGTCCCGCAAACAGCAGGCCCACCATCAGCAGCACGAAACGCGAACGCCAGGGCGGCGTGCGACTGGCCAGCAGCGGGCTGGTGGCGTAGTTGACGCTGCGCACGCTGCCCGCCGCGGTGGCACGGGCCTTGTCGCGGGAACTGGTGTTGGGTGGGGTGTTGCGGGCGGCCATGGAAGAAGCGGGCGTCGGGTGCTGTGCGGGTGCGGTGTGGGTGTGGGCTGGGTGCGGAAGGCGTCGGGCTGAGCGTCTGGAACGGTGTTGGGCCGGTGCGCCGTGGGGCCGGCCGTCAGCGCAGGCCGTCGGCCCTGGCGGTGGCCAGAAGCGGCACGCCCGGCGTGCCGGGCATGTTCGGTGAGGCGGTGCCCGAAGGCGTATCCACATACACCGTCAAAGGCGGTGGCTGCATGTGCAGGCGCTGGCGCGCCACGCGCTCCACCTTCTGGTGCGTGGCCTGGGTCTGGCGTTCGGCGTCCAGGCGGCGGTATTCGGCGTCCAGCTGTTTCTGTTCGCGCTCGGCGCGGTCCACCGCCGAGAACAGCTGCCGCGCTTCGTGTGACGTGCGCACCAGCAGCAGGCAGCTGCCCATCAGCAGCACCAGCAACACAAAGTTCAGCTTGTTCACGCGGTCACCTCGGTTCTTTCTGCCACGCGCAACACGGCCGAGCGGGCGCGGGGGTTGGCCGCCACTTCGGCCGCCGAAGGCTTGATGCGTGACAGCGCGCGCAGCTTCAGCGGTCGTGGCGGCGCCATCGGCGCGCGGCGGTCCACCACGTCACGGCTTTCACGGGTGATGAAGGTCTTGACGATGCGGTCTTCCAGCGAATGGAAACTGATGACGGCCAGGCGGCCCTGCGGCGCCAGCAGCACCAGCGCGGCGTCTAGCCCTTGCTGCAGCGCTTCCAGCTCGGCATTGACATGAATCCGAATGGCTTGAAAGGTACGGGTGGCCGGGTTCTGCCCCGCTTCGCGGGTTTTGACGGCACCAGCCACGAGTGCCGAAAGCTCTGCCGTGGTGGCAACGGGTGCGCCGCTTTCGCGGCGCGCGACAAGCGCCCTTGCAATCGATGCAGCAAACCGTTCTTCGCCCAAGTCACGGATGACCCTTTCGATCTCGCGCTGCTCGGCCTGCAGCAGGAATTGCGCCGCCGTGATGCCGCGCGTCGTGTCCATGCGCATGTCCAGCGGTGCGTCAAAGCGGAAACTGAAACCGCGGTCGGCCTGGTCGATCTGCGGCGAGCTCACGCCCAGGTCCAGCAGCACGCCTTGCACCCGGTACACGCCGCGCTCGGCCAGTTCGGCCGCCATGTCGGCAAAGCTGGCGTGGCAGATGGCAAAACGCGGGTCGGTGATGCTGGCGGCCGCGGCCACTGCCTGCGGGTCCTTGTCAAAGGCCAGCAGGCGGCCGTGCGGGCCCAACAGTGCCAGCACGGCGCGGCTGTGGCCACCGCGGCCGAAGGTGCCGTCCACATACAGGCCATCGGGGTGCGTCACCAGGGCCTGTACGGCCTCGGGCAGCAACACGGTGGTGTGGTTGCATGGCTGAGCAGCGTTCACCGGACAACCATGTTGCGCAAGGGTTCAGGCCGTCCTTGGGCAATGGCCACGGCTTCGCGTGCTTCGTAGCGTGCCAGGTCCCACAATTCAAAGTGCGGACCAACGCCCATGAATTTCACGTCCTTTTCCAACCCGGCCCAGACGCGCAGTTCTGGCGGAATGAGGATGCGCGACGCACTGTCGATTTCGACTTCGGTGGCGCTGCCGATCAGGATGCGGCGCCAGGCGTCGTGTTCCCAGCCCAGGTCCAGCACCGGGGACTCCACCTTTTCCCACACGGGCAGCGGAAACAGCGACAGGCAACCGTCCGGGTTCTTGGCCACCACCATCTGGCCGTCGACCGTGGTCATCAACAGGTCGCGCCAACGCGAGGGCACGGTCAGTCGACCTTTCCCGTCCAACGTCAACACTGGACCGCCTCTGAAAACCATTGCCCGCCCAACCAGAATGCCCTGAAGCCCACCCAAATCTGCACAAAATGGGAAAAACTTCCACCAGGCCCCACTTTAATCAAGGGTTGGCTCGGGGTCAACGCTTTTGAGAGCCTGAAAGGTCAATGGAATCAAGTACTTAGAACTGTACTTTCAACCAGGGATGTTACTAAAAGTTCATTAGAAATAAGCACTTGCTGGTGCTACTGAAAGTTCTTTGTTAGCTCAGCCGCTGGGCAGACCCCACGCAGCGGTGCCCTTTGTTCACGCTTTTTCACCCACCCAATGCAAAACGACCCGCTCTGGAAGCTGCGCCACGCGCTCGCAGGCATGGCACCGGCCTTGCTGCTGGCGGTGCTGACAGCAGCACTGGCAGGCGCCTGGCTGGGCGACGTGGTCGCCGGCCCCAGTTACGGCGCCCGTGTCACGGTTTACGCGCTGCTGCTGCTGTACGTGGTGGTGGGCGCGGTGGTGTTGTTCGTGAAGTTGGCGCGCCATGAAACACGCCGGGTCAGTGCCCGGCGTGTCTTTTTGTGGTGGTTGAGCCTGTGGGCCTGGCCAGCCCTGTTGCTGCTGGCAGCGCGGCGGCCGCCCCCCAGCGCCTGAGGGCCCGGCCGCAGGCGCTTTGGCGCCGCTGACCGGCCGCTACGGCGTCTGCAGAATGCGCCGGCCCGCCACCTGCTGGGTGGGGCGCGCGTTCATCGGGTACAGGCGCGAGAACAGCTCGATCTGTTCCGTCGACACCGACACCGGCTGGCGCATCACGATCCACTGCACCCCCTCTGAACACGGCGGCGTGGTGAGCGAGCCCATGTAGGTGTAGTAACTCTGGTTGCTGGGCAGCAGGTCGTTCAGTTCCAGCGGCGTGCGGGCCTGCAGTTCCTGGTCTTTTTCCAGCGGCAGGTTGTTCCACACCTTCTGCACCGCCGCATGCGGCGCGCCGCGGTCCAGCAGCAGGCCCACCACGGCCAGCCGGCCCTGTTCGTCCTTGTGCACCAGGTGCAGGCTCATGTCGAACTGGCGGCCGTCGATGCGTTCTTCCGACGGGCGGTGGAAGTGGAACTGCTTCAGTTCAAAGCGCTTGCCGCCCACTTCGATGTAGTTGCCGCCGGCCAGGTTGGCCTGCACCGTGTGGCCGTTGTCCACCACCGCGAATCGGCTGGCCTTGTAGTGGAACTGCACCGGTTCCAGGTCCACAGGCAGGCCGCCCTGGATGTCGATGGGGCTTTGGCGCTGGCCCTTGGCGCACAACGCGAAGTCAGGCTTCAGCCCGCCCCAGGTCTGCGGGCCGGCGGGGCCGGCGTAGGCCCAGTGCGCGCCGTGCGCCCCAGCAGCCTTGGCGTGCGCAGCGCCTTTGCCGCCAGGGCCCTTTTTGCCCGCGGGCGCGGCGTGCATCCCGGTTGACTTGCCCAGCACCTGCACTTCCAGCGGCCCCACGGGCGAGCCAGCCGGTTTCACGGTGGTGAGCTTTTCACCCAGCCGCAGGCGCAGGCGTTCCATGGGGTCTGCAGCCGCCTCCGGAGCTTGCACGGGTGCCAGGGCCACCTGCTGGCCTGGGGCAGCAGGCTTGTCGAGAACCGCGTCAGCAGCCTTCGCCCCCGCCTTGGCAGGGCTCTTGCCCGCCGCGGCGGGCGCTTCCTTGGCAGCTGGTGCAGGTGCAGCGCCAGGGTCGGCCGACCACAGCGGGCCACACAGCAACGCCAGCGTTGCCAGCGCCACCGGCCGCAGCAGCGAGGGCCAGTGGGCGGGGTGCTGCGCCAGGGCCGGTGAAGCGACAGACCGTGCGCGGGTGACGCGTTGCATCAGGGGTTGCATCGGGGGTTGCATGGGGTGCCTTCCTGACCGGCATATCGGCCGGCAGGCCCACAAGCTGAAACCCTGCCGCGCGGCTCAGGTCAGCCTCGGCTTCACCCACAGCCATGCCAGCACACCCACGGCAAACATCGCCGCCGACATGACGGCCAGGCCGATGGCCGAGTGCATCACCATCGGGGCCACCACACCCGCCACGGCGGCGTTGGCCAGGCTGCCCACGCAGCTCTGCACCGAAGAAGCCATGCCGCGGCGGTCGGGCGCCTGGTCCAGCGACATCAGCGTCACCACCGGCACCATCAGCGACCAGCCAAAAGCAAACACCGCGATCGGCAACAGCGCCCAGGCCACGTGTGGCGGCAGCAACAGGTTCAGCAGCACGTTGGCCACCGCGGCCACCAGCATGATGACGAAGCCATGGCGGATCTGGTGCCGCGGCTGGATGCGCCCGGCCAGGCGGCCCGACAGGAACGCACCGCCCATGATGCCCAGCACCGTGGAGATGAAAAACCAGAAGAACTGCGAAAGCCGCAGGTGCAGCAGTTCGCCCAGAAAGGTGGGCGCCGACAACACGTACAGGAACATGCCGTTGAACGGCACGCCGCTGGCCAGCACCAGCGCCATGAAGCGCGGGTTGCGCAGCAGTTGGGCGTAACCGCGCATCAGGTGGCGCGTTTCAAATGGCTGGCGCGCCGGCGCGTGCAGCGTTTCGGGCAGCCAGCGCCACACCGCGATTGCCAGCAGCAGGCTCAGGCCGGCCAGCAGCCAGAAGATCGAATGCCAACCCAGCGATTCGAACAGCAGGCCACCGAACAGCGGTGCCACGGCCGGCGCGGCGCCGAAGAAGATGGTCACCTGCGACATCACGCGCTGGGCGTCGGCCGGCGGGTACATGTCGCGAATGACGGCGCGCGAGACCACCATGCCAGCACCTGCCGACAAGCCCTGCAGCGCCCTGAAGAACACCAGCTCGCCCACGGAATTGCTGAGCGCGCAGCCCACCGAAGCCAGGCCGAACACCAACACCCCGGCCAACACCACCGGACGCCGGCCCAGGCTGTCGGACAGCGCGCCGTGGAACAGATTCATCATTGCAAAACCCAGCAGAAAGCTTGAAAGCGTCTGCTGCATCTGCAGCGGCGTGGCGTTGATGCTGCTGGCGATGCCGGCGAATGCGGGCAGGTAGGCATCGATGGCAAATGGGCCCAGCATGCCCAGGCATGCGAGCAGCAGGGCCAGCGTCCAGCGCGGGCCGGGCCAGAGGGTTCGAGCGTCGGGGTTCATGTGTGCTTCGGCGATGGGCCCCAGGGGCCCGGCGGGCCCTGTGGGCCAAGGAGGGCCTGCGTGGCCCTGGGCAGCGCCGCCCGGTGGTGGGGCGCTGCAATGAATAAAAGTGTGAAGCAGACCGATAGGCCGGATTCTGTGCACCAGCACTTCTTGCGAAGCGCCGGCGTGACCGCCATTCCTCTTGGCCGGGGGTCACCCCCCGGCTCGGTGCTACCTACCCGCACACGCCGCCGGGCCAGCGTTGGTGCGTGTTGGCTTGCGCCACCACGCCCCGTGTGTGCCTACTTGGTATTGCTGCGCGTAGAGATTGCCCGTTTCACCCTTTGCAGGGCTGCGCCCCGCAAAGACTCGTCTCTGTTGCTCTGATCCTCACCTCGCGGTGGACAGCCGTTAGCTGCTACGCCGCCCTGCGCAGTCCGGACCTTCCTCCAGTGCCGTGTTTCC
>JAYSXE010000041.1:0-1950 GCA_043717565.1 Burkholderiales bacterium
CTCAAGCCTGACGAACAGATTCGGCGACTTGGCTCGGTAGGCCGGGAGTGGGCGGGTTCAGGCGCCATCAAAATTCTGGATGCCGATAAAAAAGAAGTGGCTGATGGTGAGGTCGGTGAGCTGTTTTCAAGAACGTCGTATGTGTTTGACGGCTACTGGAAAAACCCGGACACGACCGCTCAGGCATTCTGCGGGCAATGGTGCTCTGTCGGGGACATGGCGCGCCGCGATGCCGACGGGTACATTCATCTGGTGGATCGCAAAAGCAACCTGATCATCAGCGGCGGCGAAAACATTTACCCGTCTGAAGTGGAAGGCGTGCTCGGCGCACATCCAAAAGTCAAGGACGTTGCCGTGATCGGCGTGCCTGATGCCAAGTGGGGCGAGGCGGTGCGGGCTGTCATTGTGTTGCACGATGGGCAACAGCTGGATGAAACGGAGATGCTGGCTTATTGTCGAGACCGTCTGGCAGGCTATAAACGTCCCCGCTCAGTGCTATTTATTGCTGACTCCGCCATGCCGCGCACCGCCACAGGCAAGATATTGCATCGCAAGCTGCGCGAGCAACTTTTGACTACGCAAGAAGAGGTTTAAAGAAAGTACACCATGCAACCCACACTGAAATATGTCGAAACCTCTTTGCTGCGGGTGGCCTATGAAGAATGGAATCCCCGGGGTAGCCGCACGGTGGTGCTGATGCACGGCTGGCCTGACAGTATTCGCACCTGGTCGGCGGTGGCACCTGGCTTGGCCCAGGCGGGTTGGCGGGTGCTGGTTCCAGCCTTGCGCGGATTTTTACCGACGAAGTTCCTGCGCGATGACACCCCCCGCACCGGCCAGCTTGCTGCGCTGGGGCGTGACCTGCTGGAGTTTATCGACGCACTTGGTTTAACAAAGCCTGCACTGGTCGGCCACGATTGGGGCGCACGCGCTGTCGCCATCGCCTGCGGCCTGCGCCCCGGTGTTGCCAGTCATCTGGTGATGTTGTCAGTGGCCTATGGGACCAACGACCCCACACAAGCACTGAGCATTCAGCAAGCACGCAACTACTGGTACCACTGGTACATGGCCACACCGCGTGGTGAACGCACGGTGCGTGAAGACGGCCGCAATTTCGCACGCATGATGTGGGACACCTGGTCACCACCGGGCTGGTACGAGGCAGAGGAGTTTGAGCAGACAGCGCAAGCTTTTGACAACCCCGACTGGGCCGACATCACCCTGCATTCTTATCGCCACCGCTGGGGCCATGCGGCTGGTGATCCTCGCTATGCGGGCGAGGAGTTGCAACTTAACCCTGCCCCTGTATTAGATGTGCCGACCTTGTTGCTGCATGGTGCGGCTGATGGTGTGAATCACCCGGATTCGAGCCTGGGCAAAGAGACGTTCTTCAAAGGTATCTACAAGCGCCAACTGCTGGCAGGCGTGGGCCACTTTCCGCAGCGGGAGTCGCCTGAGGATGTGCTGGCTGCGTTACTCCTATTTTTTGGAAACAACGGACTTATTGATCCGGCTTTGAGAACGTAGAACCGTTCGCCCTGAGCTTGTCGATGGGCTTCAAAACTGGGTTCGATACCCGCCCGGATCTGACGACGGTGGGGCCGCGCGACGGGTGTCACGCCGAATCGAGGACGTCAGCGCATTACTGGCTCGACATCAGCTTCATCAGGGCTTGCATTTCCACCGGCTTGACCAGGTGGTGATCGAACCCGGCCTCCGCACTCTTCTTGTGGTCGTCCTCCTGCCCCCAGCCCGTCAAAGCCACGAGCACCATGCCCCGGCCCCACGGATGTTGACGAATGCGGCGGGCGGCCTCATATCCGTTCAACTTCGGCATCCCGATGTCCATCAGCACCAGATCGGGCCGGAACTGCGCCGCCACTCCGATCCCGGTCTCACCGTCGTTGGCGGTGCGGACGTCGTGCCCCGACATCTTCAGCAGTTGACTG
This sequence comes from Burkholderiales bacterium, assembly GCA_043717565.1. Lineage (GTDB taxonomy): Bacteria > Pseudomonadota > Gammaproteobacteria > Burkholderiales > Burkholderiaceae_C > Rubrivivax. Next base: position 1,950 of record JAYSXE010000041.1, read on the forward strand.
A
>JAYSXE010000042.1:0-1949 GCA_043717565.1 Burkholderiales bacterium
ACCTCCTGGCGGCTGCCCCTCTACGCCGCGGTCTGGGCCGCCGGCACGCTCGCCGCCATCGCGCTGGCCACGAATCCGCTTGATTTCATCGACTGGAAAGCCGGCGTCGCCCTTTGGCTGATGGCGTTTCCAGCCTCTGAGGCTGTCGCCGGCTTCATCCACCGGCTGATTGCCGAGTCCACCCGCATTCAGCCGCTGGCACGGCTTGACTTCACCTCAGGTATCCCTGCCGATCATCGAGTCCTGGTCGTGATCCCGTCGATGCTGTCCAGTACCGCGTCGAACACCGAGCTGGTTCACCAGCTCGGCCTGCACTGGCTGGCCAGCAGGGAGGTCAATGCACAATTCGCGCTACTGACTGACTGGGCCGATGCCGACACCGAAACGCTGGATACCGACCAGCCACTGCTGGACGACGCCCTGGCCAAACTGCGTACGCTTAACCGGAACTATCCAGCCGCGCCAGGTGTCGGGTCGCGCTTCGTGCTGCTGCACCGCCCGCGCAGTTGGTCTGCCACCGAACGGCGCTGGATTGGCTGGGAACGCAAACGCGGCAAGCTGGAGCTGCTGGTCCGGCATCTGGCCACCGGTTCCGCGTTTAGCTTCATGCCCTTGGGTTCGGACATGCGGCTGGCCGATGGCCTGCGCTACGTGCTCACGCTGGACAGCGACACCGGTCTCCCGGCGGGATCGCTTCAGGATCTGGTGGCGATTGCCGCACACCCGCTGAACACACCGCAAATCGATCGCGTCAGCCGCCGCGTGACCGCGGGCTACGGCATCTTGCAGCCGCGCGTCGTCACACCGCTATCGGCGCAGCCTGAGCGTTCACCTTTCAACATCATGTTTGCAGGGCAAGGCGGCCTGGACCCCTACAGCGCCGGTGCGGCCGATTTGTACCAGGATTTGTTTGGCCTCGGCACCTTCACCGGAAAGGGTTTGCTGAACGTTTCGGCGGTCCACGCCACACTCGGCGACCGCATGCCCGAAGGCAGCATTCTGAGTCACGATCTGCTGGAAGGCAGCATCGCGCGCTGTGGCTACGTGGGTGACGTCGCGTTGATGGAAGAGCACCCCCACCACGCCAGCGTGGCTGCATCGCGCTTTCATCGCTGGACGCGGGGCGACTGGCAATTACTACCGCTGATGCTGCACGCCAGGCACTACGGCATCGATGCACTGGGTTTATGGCGCATGGCCGACAACCTGCGCCGTTCCTTGCTGGCGCCAGCCTGCGTGCTGCTGCTGATCTGGGTTATTTTCACCGGTGCGCTACCGGTACGGACGGCCCTCGGTTTTACGCTTTGTGCGTATCTGGCAGGCCCGCTATTGGGCGCGCTGGCCTCTCTGGTGCCGACCCGCCGCGGTATCGCTTTGCTGCACTTTTTTCACGTCGGATCACGCGACGTTTTGCGCAGCCTGGCGGCCACTGCTTGGCAATTCAGCCAGCTTTTCGTCCAGGCCGGGCTGATGCTCGATGCCATTGCCCGCGCGCTTTGGCGCATGGCCGTCAGCCACCGGCACCTGTTGCAGTGGACTACTGCGGCTCAGGCGCAGGCTTCGGCGAAATATGCGCTCGGTGCATTTGCGCGTCGCCACGCGGTTTCCTCCATGGTTTGTCTGGGCCTTGCCGTGGCGGCCGCGATCTATAGCCCCGCCCCCGGGGCCGCCATCCTCATCTTCGTGCTTTGGGCCGCGGCGCCTCTGACGGGCTGGTGGGCCAGCAAGTTACCCGGCGTGTCTACCGTTCGTGCACTCAGCCCCAATGACGCGGATTATCTGCGCAAGCTGGCCCGACAGACCTGGCAGTTTTTTGAACGCTGCGTAGGCCCTGAAGACAACTACCTGCCGCCCGACAACCTGCAGCTCGAACCCGAGCCCACCATTGCACACCGCACTTCGCCGACCAACATCGGCCTGTACCTGCTGGCCGTCGCGTCGGCGCGGGA
>JAYSXE010000043.1:0-4273 GCA_043717565.1 Burkholderiales bacterium
CCGAACTGGTGGCGCACACCGAAGACTTGTACGAGCTGGCCCACCACACCCGCTTGTCGGCCGAAAAATTCATGATCGACGGCCGCCACACCGGAACCGGCGGTGGCAACCACTTTGTGCTGGGCGGCGCCACTGCGGCCGACAGCCCGTTTTTGCGCCGGCCCGATGTGCTCGCGAGCTTGATCACCTATTGGTACAACCACCCGAGCCTGAGTTATCTGTTCAGCGGCATGTTCATCGGCCCCACCAGCCAGGCGCCGCGTTTTGACGAGGCGCGCAACGACCAGGTCTACGAGGTGGAAATCGCGCTGGCCGAGATCGAACGCCAGCAGGCGCTGTACGGCAGCACGCCGGTGCCGCCGTGGCTGATCGACCGCACGCTGCGCAACCTGTTGATCGACGTCACGGGCAACACCCACCGCAGCGAGTTCTGCATCGACAAGCTGTACTCGCCCGACGGCGCCACCGGCCGCCTGGGTCTGCTGGAACTGCGCGCTTTCGAGATGCCGCCGCACGCACGCATGAGCCTGGCCCAGCAACTGCTGCTGCGCGCCTTGCTGGCCTGGTTCTGGCGCACGCCGTACCGCGGCCACGGCGCCACACGGCTGACGCGCTGGGGCACGGCGCTGCACGACCGCTTCATGCTGCCCACGTTTGTGCAGTTGGACTTCGACGACGTGATGGCTGACCTGCGCAGCGCCGGCTTCGCTTTCGACAGCGCCTGGTTTGCGCCGCACCTGGACTTCCGATTTCCGCTGGTGGGCGAGGTGGCCGTGGCCGGCGTGCAGCTGTCGCTGCGCCACGCGCTCGAACCCTGGCACGTGATGGGCGAAGAAGGCGGCGGTGGTGGCACGGTGCGCTATGTCGATTCGTCGCTGGAACGGCTGGAGGTGAAGGCCAGTGGCCTGAACACCAACCGCCATGTCGTCACCGTCAACGGCCGCGCGCTGCCGCTGCAGCCCACCGGCCGTGGCGAAGAGGCCGTGTGCGGGCTGCGTTTCCGCGCCTGGGCACCGCCGTCGGCGCTGCACCCCACCATTGGCGTGCATGCGCCGCTGACCTTTGACGTGGTGGACACCTGGCACCAGCGCAGCCTGGGCGGCTGCCGCTACCACGTGGCGCACCCCGGCGGCCGCAACCACGACACCTTGCCGGTGAACGCCTTCGAAGCCGAAAGCCGGCGGTTGGCGCGGTTTGAACGCATCGGCCACACCCCAGGGGTGATGGCGGTGCAGGCCGCGCTGCCCAGCCGCGAATTCCCGTACACCCTGGACCTGCGGCGGCCGTGAAGGGACCCTTCGCGGCGCGGCCCCAGCCGCCGCTGGCTGCTGGCAGGGCTTCATGGAGGGTGGACTGCTCGTTTCTCTCCACGTCTTGCAGGCCCGCATGCCTGTAGCCTGTCGGTTGCCCGCATCACCCACCCACCCATGCCCAACACGCCGCCCCCACAGCCACTGACGGGCGCTGCTGCGGGTGCTTTTGCCGGTGGTGGTGGCGCGGCGCACTGGCTGGCAGCGCACGCCCTGCCGGCCGACGCCGCGGCCTGGGACGAACTGCGCCTGCCCGGGGGCGCCTTGCGGCCGGCCTGGGCGGCCTTTGCACGCCACCTGCCAGCGGCCACCAGTGCCCAGGCGCTGGCTGAAGAGCTTGACCAGCGCCGGGCGCAGGTGCAGCAGCGAATCCAGATGGACGGCGTCACGCACAACGTGTTTGCCGATCAGGCGGCCGATGGCGCAGGCCTGCTGCCCAGCGCCGCAAGGCCGTGGTCGCTGGAACTGCTGCCGCTGATCATCGAGCCGGCCGACTGGGCGCGCATCAGTGCCGGCGTGCTGCAGCGCGCCGCGCTGCTGGAACGCGTGCTGGCCGACCTGGCCGGCCCGCAGCAGTTGCTGCACCAGGGGCTGCTGCCGCCGGGGCTGGTGCTGCGCCACCCCGGCTGGCTGCGCGCGATGCAGTGCCACCGCCCGCCGGGCGGGCAGCACCTGTACGTGGTGGCTTTTGACATCGCCCGCGCTGCCGACGGCCGCTGGTGGCTGGCTGCGCAGCGCACCCAGGGGCCATCGGGCCTGGGCTACATGCTGCACAACCGGTTGGTGGTGGGCGGGCAGTTTCCGCAGGCTTTTGCGGCGCTGCGCGTGCAGCGCATCGCCAGTGCCTACCGCCAGTTGCTGAACACGCTGGAACAACAGGCCGCCGCCATCGCCGGCAGCAGCACGCCGCGCCTGGTGCTGTTGACACCCGGCCCTTACAGCGAAACCTACTTCGAACACGCCTACCTGGCGCGCTACCTGGGCCTGCCGCTGGTGGAAGGCGGCGACCTCACCGTGCGCAGTGCGCGCCTGTACATGAAGACCGTGCAGGGCCTGGAGCCGGTGCACGGAGTGCTGCGGCGGCTGGACGACGACTGGTGCGACCCGCTCGAACTGCGCACCGATTCCACGCTGGGCGTGCCGGGCCTGCTGCAGGCCACGCGCGCCGGCAACGTGGTGCTGGCCAATGCGCTGGGCAGCGGTTTCCTCGAGTCTCCGGCGGTGCAGGCCTACCTGCCGGCCGCTGCGCGGCACTTCGGCCTGCAGGCGCTGCAGTTGCCGGCGCTGCCCACCTGGTGGTGCGGCGACGCCAGTGCCTGGCAGCAGGTGCGTGGCATGGCGCGCGACAAGGTGCTGCGCAGCACCTACCCGCGCGGCGGCCGTGTGGCGCCGGCTTTCGGCACCGCCGAAGCCGCCGTGCACGACGACGCCGAAGCCTGGACGCTGCAAGACCGGATGGCGCAGTCACGCGCACCGCTGTGGGGCGACGGTGCGATCAGGCCGCGCCCCTTGGTGGTGCGCGTCTATGCCATCGCCGACGGCCAGGGCGGCTGGCAGGTGATGCCCGGTGGCATGACCCGCGTGGCCCCGCGCGAAGACGGCAGCGTGTCCATGCAGCGCGGCGGCGCCAGCCTGGACACCTGGGTCATGACTGACGGCGAACTGGACAGCTTCTCTTTGCTGCCCCAGCGGCTGCAGGCCGCAGAACTGGCGCGGCGCCGGCGCCCGGTGAGCAGCCGCACTGGCGAAAACCTGTTCTGGCTGGGCCGCTACACCGAACGCACCGAGCAGATGGTGCGCCTGGCGCGCACCACGCTGCTGCTGAACCCGGCGGAGAACCCGGCGCCGGTGCGGCAGGCGCTGTCCACGCTGGCGCTGCGCAGCGGCCTGGCGCCGCCGGGCGTGCCCACGATGCTGCAGTCGGCCACGCTGTTTGAGCGTTCGGTGCTGGCGGGGCTGGGCGACGCCGGGGCTGCCCAGGGCGCTTTCAGCATCGCCTTCAACCTGGCGGCACTGGAGCGTTCGGCGCAAAGCCTGCGCGACCGCCTGTCACCTGAACACTGGGGGCTGGTGCGCAGCATGGGCACCGGCTTTCGGCAAGCGCTGGCCACCAGCGGCACCGAGCTGCCCACGCTGCGGCAGGTGCTGCCGGCACTGGACCACCTGGGCCTGCAGTTGGCGGCCGTCACCGGTATGCAGACCGACCGCATGACCCGCGACCACGGCTGGCGCCTGCTGACCGTGGGCCGCCTGATCGAAAGGCTGCAGGGCGTGGCGCTGCGGCTGGAAGTGTTTCTGCACACCCAGGGGCTGTTTTCGGTGCCCGGCGTTGAACTGCTGGTGGACCTGCTGGACAGCCTGATCACCTTTCGCGCGCGCTACCAGCGCCACGAAGACCTGCTGGCCCTGGCCGACCTGCTGGTGCTCGACCCGACCAACCCGCGTTCACTGGCCGGCGTGCTGCGCCGGTTGCGCATGGAAATCGACAAGCTGCCAGGGGGTGCAGAGCAGCTGCAGGCCTTGCGCGCACTGCTGCCGCTGGAAGGCGCGGGCATCGGGCTGGCGCAACTGCAGGCCACCGACGACCCCGGCGCCGCCGCGCAGCTGCACGCGCTGGCCCAGCAGCTGGGCCGGCGCGCCGAAGAGTTGGCCGACCGGGTGGGCGGCCACTACTTCACGCCGGCCCACGGCCTGGACCAGAGCGTATGACCGCGGGCTTGCACCCCGGCGCTGCCGACCCGCTGCTGCTGCAGGTGCAGCACGTCACGCACTACCGCTATTCGGCGCCGGTCTCGTTGGCGCACCACATGGCGCACCTGCAGCCGGTGGACGATGAACACCAGTCGCTGCTGGACTTCCGGCTCGACATCGACCCGCCCGCTGATGCTGGCGCCGATGCGGCGGGCGACCCGCAGGGCCACTCGGAAACCGGCTCACAAACGGCGAGGACACCTGGGGCACCG
>JAYSXE010000044.1:0-4247 GCA_043717565.1 Burkholderiales bacterium
GCCGGCGCTGGCGGCCGTGCCGATGCCCGACAAACGCGTGGCCGCCGCCGCGGCGCCGGCCCTGGCGCCCAGGCCGCCGCTGGCGCCACCACCGGTGCCGGCCGTGACTGCGGCTTTGGCGGCCCCAACCGCGGCGGCACTGGCGCCTGTGCCCGCGGTGGCTGCGGCCTTGGCACCAGCACCAGCGCCCCCCGCTGCGCCCGAGTTTGCGGTTGCGCCACTGCCGTCCACTGCAACCGCGGCACCGGCCAGTGCCGTGCAGCCGCCGCTGCCGCAGCCGGCAGCAGCCGGGCTGGCCAGCGCCGCGCCAGTGCCCGCCGTGCCCCCACCCAGCGCAACGGTGCCCTTGCCAGGCCAGGGCGCACCCGACGCCGGCAGCCGGCTGGGCAACGACGTGGCGACGGCCCCGTCAAACAGCGCCAGCGCCCCGCGCAAGCTGAACCTGGAATTGCCGCGCTTGCGGGGTGGTGAGTTGTCGCGCCACAGCACCACGGGCCTGCTGCCGGCTCTGCCGCGCCCGCCCGAGGTGCCCGACAAGCTGGGCAGCGCCATCGAAAAAACGGCCAAGGAAGACTGCCGCAAGGCTTACGCCGCGGCCGGCCTGCTGGCCGTGGTGCCGCTGGCAGTGGACGCCGTGCGTGAAGGCGGCTGCAAATGGTGACGCGGCACCGCGGTTGACGCCCGCCCCCCGGCAGCGTGGCCTGGCGCGGTTGTAGCCCACCCGCGGCACATGGTCGCCCCAATCGCCTTCAGCCCCGTCGGGCGGGCCTGCAGCACCCCACCGGCGCTAGGCGGTCTGGCCGCTCCCGCGCCAGCGGCCGGTCTGCCAGGCGCTGGCCCCTGCACACAGGGCCCAGCACAGCCCGGCCGACCACGCGCTGTGGCTGACGTGGTGCGCACCGCGCGCAAGTTGCGCCAGGCCGAACACACCCCCCAGCACCAGCACCGCCCACAGCCAGGCGCGCGCACGTTGCCGGTTGTGCGGCCGCCACAGGAAATACTGGCTCAGGAAAGCAAAGTCGCTGACGGCGTGGCCTGACGGAAAACAGTGGCCCGCACCGCCGTCGGCCGTGCCCCATCGCCAGTGCGACACCAGCTGCGCCGCGCCGCCAAACTCCACCAGGTCCCACGGGCAGGATGTGGTGCTGAAGCGCTTGATCGCGGGCACCAGCAGCAAGCAGGCCAACGTGACGGCGAACCAGAACAGCCGTTCGCGGCGCAGCGGCTGGCCGGCCCCCGCCCGGCCGGGGCCGACCGCCGACGGGGGTGCGCGCCAGGCACACACCAACAGCGCCGCCAGAGTGGCCCAGGCCAGGTCGCGCCCCCAGTCGTGCAGCACCGTGGACGTCAGAAAGTGATTGCGCCAGACAAAGCCCTGGGCGCTGCCGAACCAGCGCGTGACCACGATGTCGGCACCGCTGAAGTCCCACAACACCAGCGCCAGGAAAGCAGCGGCTGTGGCGCCGACATCCCGCCGCAGGGCCGTGCTGTGGGCGCTTGCCAGCGCCACCGGCCGGTCGGGCTTCATGGCCTGCGGCAGGGCTGCAGCAGGTCCCAGGCCGGTTCGTACAGCCGGGTCTTCACGTCCAGCAGGCCCAGCAGCGTGTGGAACAGGTGGTCGTGAGCCGCGGTCTGTTGCGCGGCCCGCTGCCGCAGCTGCTGCAGGCAGGCTGCGTCCAGCGCCGCCGGCACAGCGGCCGCGGGCGCGCCTGCTGGGCCGGTCGACAGACCATCAAACAGGCCGTCAGACAGCCACAGGAACATCGGCACCTGCTTTTGCACATCGGGCGCAATGGCGTAGGGCAGGCCGTGCAGGTACAGGTTGTTTTCGCCCAGCGACTCGCCATGGTCTGAAGCAAAGACCACTGCCGTGTCCACCCGCTGCGCGGCCTTCAGCGTGGCCAGCAGGCGCGACAGCACGTGGTCGGTGTAGAGCAGCGCGTTGTCGTAGGCGTTGGTGATGTCCTCGCGGCTGCACTTGCGCAGGTCTTCGGTGCGGCAGGCGGGCTTGAACTGTTCGAAGGCCGGCGGGTGGCGTTTGAAGTAGGCCGGCCCGTGGTTGCCCAGCATGTGCAGCACCAGCAGCTGCGTGCCCTGCGCCTGCGCCAGCCGGTCTTCCAGGCCAGCCAACAGGCCTTCGTCCAGGCAGAGCGCGCCTTTGCACTGCAGGGGCAGCTTCAGGTCCTTCACATGGTCTTGCGGCAGGCCTTCGCAGGTGCCTTTGCAGCCGCTCTGGTTGTCGCGCCAGTGCACGGCCACGCCCGCGCGGGCGGCCACGTGCAGCAGCGACTCGCTGCCGCGGATGGTGTCCTCGTCGTAGTCGCGCCGACCCACCGGGGCAAACATGCAGGGCACCGAGGTTTCGGTGTTGGTGCCGCAGCTGGTGGCCCACTTCCAGCTGGTCAGCGGCCACTTGGCCAGCTCCGGCGTGGTGTTGCGGCTGTATCCGCTGAGGCCCCAGTTGGCCGCACGCGCCGTTTCACCCACCACCAGCACTACCACCAGCGGGCGCGCACCGGGCTGCTGGCGGGCGGCCAGCGCGGCGCCGGGCTGGGCGTCAAGGCCAATGGCCTGCCGCGCCTTGGCCGCGCCGCGCAGGTTCTGCGCGACGACGGCGCCGCCCGACCACAGCACGTTGGTGGGCGTGGCCAGGTAGCGCAGTTCCTTCTGGTTGCGCATCAGCGGCCCGAAGCTGGGGAAGATGGCCACCAGGAAGCCCACGAACAGCGCCAAGCCTGCCAGCAGCAGGCCGGCGCGCAGCAGCCCGGCGCGCAGCCAGGTCCGCGGTCGCAACTGCAGCCGCCACAACAGCAAAGCGGGCAGGCCGGCAACCAACAGCAGGTGCTTGCCCAGGCCCCAGGTCAGCAGCTCGTTGGCTTCGGCAGGGTGGGTGTGCAGCACGTTGCGCATCATCGACGGGTCGAGCACCACGCCGTAGGCCTGGATGTAGTGGCTGGCCGCTGCCGCCACCAGGGTCAGCAGCGCCAGCAACGACTTCAGCGCACGGCCCGGTGTCAGCAGGCTCAGCAGCGCCACCAAGGCGACGTGCGCACCCGTCAGCAGGCCCACCAGCGCCAGCCCATGGCCCCAGGTGCCGGCGGCTTCGGCAGGCAGCCCGCGCAGCACGGCGGTGATGAAAGGGCGGTTGGCGGCCAGCGCCCAGAACAGGCTGAAGGCGACGACCAGCCACTCGGCACTGATGACGGGACGCCAGCCCGAATACCGCACCGTACCGATGCCCGGGGCTTGCGCTGACGGACGGCGAAAAGGGTTCATCGGTCAGCACGCATGCGGGTGTCGGGTGAAGGTCAAGGGGGATTATTGTGCAGAGCGGTTCGAGGCGGCCCCCGATGCGGGAAGCTGGGGCCGGTTTGCGGTGCGGTGCTACCGTCACGGCCCCTGCCGAACCTGCACGCGGCCCGCCCCGCCCCTGCCCCGACCCTGCCATGCACACGCCCACACCGCCCGGCCCCCCTGCGCCGCACGCACCTCAGAAAAGCCACGGCGGCCCGGCCCGGTTGTGGGGTGCGCTGCGCTACTCGGCGGCCGGACTGCGCGCGGCTTTCCAGCACGAAGCGGCCTTCCGCCAGGAACTGGCCGTGGGCCTGCCGATGGTGGCCTTTGCACTGTGGCTGCACCCCGGCCGCGTGCAGACGCTGATGCTGGTGGGCAGCGTGGTGCTGGTGTGGGTGGTGGAACTGCTGAACTCGGCCATCGAGGCGCTGGCCGATGCCTTGTCGGTTGAACAGCACCCGCTGCTGGGCCGCGCCAAGGACCTGGGCAGCGCGGCCGTGATGCTGACCCTGCTGATGGCGGCCTTCACCTGGGCGGTGCTGCTGTGGCCGCTGCTGGTGCCGCGGTAGAAGCACCGCCAGCGGCCGTGCGGCGCTGAACAGCAGGGCATGCCGGCCTAAAACGCCGGCCGCCCCCTTTGCGCATGCTGCGGCGCCGCGCCGCGCCGCGCTTCAAGCCGTGGGCAGCACGTGGTCCTTGAACTGCTCGCGCAGCTTGATCTTCTGCATCTTGCCGGTGGCGCCCAGCGGAATGGCATCGACAAACACCACGTCGTCCGGCGTCCACCACCTGGCGATCTTGCCGTCGTAGAAGGCGATCAGCTCTTCGCGCGTGACCGCGGCGCCGGGCTTCTTCATCACCACCAGCAGCGGGCGCTCGTCCCACTTCGGGTGCTTGGCGGCGATGCACGCAGCCATGGCCACGGCCGGGTGGGCCATGGCGATGTTCTCCAG
>JAYSXE010000045.1:0-9890 GCA_043717565.1 Burkholderiales bacterium
TCAGCAACCTGCTGGCGGGTGAGCGGGGCGAGGTCACCAAGGGCAGCATCGAGCTGCGCGGCGAACGCATCGAAAAGCTCACCACCGCCGAGATGGTGAACCGCGGTGTCATCCAGGTGATGGAGGGGCGGCACTGCTTTGCCCACCTGTCGATCGAAGACAACCTGATGACCGGCGCATACACCCGCAAGGACGGCAAGGCCGCCGTGGCCGCGACGCTGGAGAAGGTCTACAACTACTTCCCGCGCCTGAAGACACGCCGCACCTCGCAGGCTGCTTACACCTCGGGCGGTGAACAGCAGATGTGCGCCATCGGCCGCGCGCTGATGGCCAATCCGAAGATGGTGCTGCTGGACGAACCCAGCATGGGCCTGGCGCCGCAGATCGTTGAAGAGGTGTTCGAGATCGTCAAAGACCTGAACCAGCGCGAGAAGGTCACCTTCCTGCTGGCCGAGCAGAACACCAACATGGCTCTGCGTTATTCAGACTACGGCTACATCCTGGAAAACGGCCGCATCGTGATGGACGGTGAGGCCAAGTCGCTGCGCGAAAACGAAGACGTCAAGGAGTTTTACCTGGGCATGGGCGGCGGCGACCGCAAGAGCTTCAAGGGCGGCAAAAGCTACAAGCGGCGCAAGCGCTGGTTGAGCTGACACCGCCGTTCTACCAACATGACTGCAAGCCTTGACGATTTCGCGCCACCGCCCTTCAAAGCCGACGAGGCGCTGACCCAGATCAAACGCAGCCTGCGTGACCTCAAGCTGGTTGAACGCGGCAAGGGTTTTGACCTGCGCGGCAAGCCGATGCTCGAACTGGTGGTTGACGGTGCGCAGATCAACGTGCGCATCGCGCGCAAGCTGGCGCTGACGCCGGAATGGGACCGTCTCGTGGTGACCAGCGCCACCGCTCAGCGCAAGCTGCTGGACGACATCAAACGGCGCCTGGAACGCTGGGAACGCGAAGACTGAGTCGGACGCGCCGGACGGCGCCGAACCTCACCCACACGGCCAACAGGAGCGGCCCCATGAACACATCAGCCCCAGACACCGCACTGGAACTGCGATCGGCAGCCGTGCGCGAAGCAGCCTTGATGGCCGCCCTGCCCGGCCTGGTGGCCGCAGCGCAAGCCCTGCCCGCCTATGCCGAACGTCTGGCTGGCGTGGCACCGGCACAGATCACGTCGCGTGCCGCACTGGCCCGCGTGCCCGTCACGCGCAAGCACGAACTTTTTGAACGCCAGCAGGCCAGCCGCGGCAGCGACCCCTTTGGCGGTTTCTCGGCCATCGGCTGGACGGCGCAGCGCGCGCTGCGGCCGGCTCGCCGGGTCTTCCAGTCGCCCGGCCCCATCTACGAACCCGAAGGCCACGCTACCGACTACTGGCGCACTGCACGCGCCATGCGGGCTGCCGGCTTCGTGGACGGCGACTTGGTGCACAACAGCTTCAGCTACCACCTGACACCCGGGGCGTGGATCATGGAAAGCGGCGCGCTGGCGCTGGGCTGCACAGTCTTCCCAGGCGGCGTGGGCAACACCGAACAGCAGCTGCAGGCGATGGAACATTTGCGCCCCGACGCCTATGCCGGCACGCCCAGCTTCCTGCGCATCCTGATCGAAAAGGCTGCGGAAACCGGCTTGAAGCTTCCCAGCCTGAAAAAGGCACTGGTCAGCGGCGAGGCGTTTCCGCCCAGCCTGCGCGACTGGCTGGGTGACCGAGGTGTGGACGGCTACCAGGCCTATGCCACGGCAGAGGCCGGCGTCATCGCTTACGAGACCACCGCGCGCGACGGCCTGGTGCTGGACGAAGGCGTCGTTCTCGAGATCGTGCGCCCGGGCACCAACGATACTGTGCCCGACGGTGAAGTGGGCGAGGTGGTGGTCACGGTGTTCAACGCCGACTACCCGATGCTGCGTTTCGGCACCGGCGACCTGAGCGCGGTGCTGGCCGGCACCTGCCCCACCGGCCGCACCAACACCCGCATCAAGGGCTGGATGGGCCGCGCCGACCAAACGGCCAAAGTGCGCGGCATGTTCGTGCACCCCAGCCAGGTGGCCGAAGTGCTGAAGCGCCACCCGGGGCTGGTGCGCGCCCGCCTGGTGGTGGAAGGCGAGATGGCCAACGACCGCATGACCCTGCATGTGGAAAGCGCCACCGCCGCCTCGGGCCTGGCCGAGAGTCTGGCCGCTGCCGTGCGTGACGTGACCAAGCTGCGCGCCGATATCGTGATGGCTGCGCCTGGCACCTTGCCCAACGACGGCAAGGTCATCGAAGACAAACGCAGCTACGCCTGACCGGCTGGCCGATGCCCCTGCCCCTGGGCTGGGTTTTACGCGCTTCGTACCGAGCCAGCCGCCAACCGTCTCCATGACAGAAGCCGCGCCAGCCGTGGCCTTTGGCACGGCAGCGGTGCCGCAGTCGCACCATTACGTACTTTCCACGCGAGCACTGTCATCCGGGCTGGCTACGATCCGTTGTTAAGCTTCCTTTCAACCTCCACCGTTTTCGGAGATCGTGCGCATGAAGTCGTCTGCCCTCACCTGTTTGGCCCTTGGTACCGCCGCTGTGTTTGCGGCGGGACACGCCAGCGCCTCCTACCCCGAAAAACCCATCACGATCGTCGTGCCCTTTGCAGCCGGCGGCCCCACCGACAAGGTAGCCCGCGACTTCGCAGAAGCCATGCGCAAGCCCATGGGTGGAGCCACGCTGGTGGTGGAAAACGTGGGCGGTGCCGGTGGCACGCTGGGCGCGGGCAAGGTGGCCAAGGCCGCTGCCGACGGCTACACGGTGCTGTTGCACCACATCGGCCTGTCCACGTCGCCGGGCCTCTACCGCAAGCTCAGCTACAACACGCTGGAAGACTTTGAATATGTCGGCATGGTCAACGACGTGCCCATGACGCTGCTGGGTCGCAAGACGCTGCCCGCCACAAACTACGCCGAGTTGACCAAATGGATCAACGACAACAAGGGCAAGATCAACCTGGCCAATGCCGGCTTGGGTTCAGCCTCGCACTTGTGCGGCCTGATGTTCCAGAGCGCCATCAAGGTGGACATGACCACCGTGCCGTACAAGGGCACGGCACCAGCCATGAACGACCTGCTGGGCGGTCAGGTCGACCTGATGTGCGACCAGAGCACCAACACCACCGGACAGATCGCCGCCAATGCGGTGAACGCCTACGCCGTGACCACGCCCAAGCGCATCAACACGCCGGTGTTGGGTAGGCTGCCGACGCTGGAGGAAGCGGGACTGAAGGGCTTCAACGTCAGCATCTGGCACGGCCTGTACGCCCCCAAGGGAACGCCGAAGGCCGTGCTGGACAAGCTGAACGCGGCCTTGAAAGAAGCGCTGAAGGACCCCGAATTCATCAAGCGCCAGGAAGCCCTGGGCGCCGTGGTCATCACCGACAGCCGCACCAACCCGGCCGAGCACAAGAAGTTCGTCAGCGCCGAGATCGACAAGTGGGGCACCGTCATCAAGGCAGCAGGGCAATACGCCGACTGAGGACATGAGGACGCGCCTGCGCGCGTCCAATTGCCGAAGGAGGAGCCGGCGCCTGCAAGCGCCGGCGCGGTCTGCAAGACGACTGAGGACATGAGCCCGCTACAGCGGGCTCTTTCACTTTCAGCCGCTACCGCATCGTGATCGGTATCGTGACCGGCCCATCGTTCACCAGGTGCACCTGCATATCGGCACCAAACACGCCCTGCGCCACCTCCGGGTGCCGCTCGCGCGCCAGCCGCACCACCTCGTCGAACAGCGCCAGCCCCAACTCGGGCCCGGCAGCAGCGGTGAAACTGGGCCGGTTGCCGCCCGACACGTCGGCGGCCAGCGTGAACTGGCTGACCAGCAACAGCCCACCGGCCACGTCCTGAACACTGCGGTTCATCTTGCCCGCACTGTCGCTGAAGATGCGCAGCTTCAGCAACTTGTCCACCAGTCGCGCCGCCAGCGCCGGCGTGTCGCTGGGCTCGGCGCACACCAGCACCAGCAGGCCCTGTCCGATGGCGCCCACGGTCCGGCCCGCCACGTCGACCCGCGCCTGGCGCACCCGCTGGACCAGCGCAATCAAATCAGGTCCTTTGCATCGTCAAAGTGCGCCTCCACGTCCAGCGGCAGCAGCTGGATGGTGGCGCGCAGCCCCGGCACCGCACTCATCAGCGCCTGTTCCACACTGGCGCGCACCGCGGCTGCGCGGCCCAGCGTCCAGGCCGCCGGCATGTGCATGTGCATGTCCACAAACCGGCGTTGGCCGGCACGGCGCGTCACCACATGGTCGAAGCGGATGGCATGGTGGTCGAAGCCCGCCAGCACCTGGTCTATCTGCTGGCGGGCCTCGGGCTCCAGGGCCTCATCCATCAGGCCGCCGGCCGACTGCCACACCAGCCGCGCCCCTTCGCGCAGAATGTTCAGGGCCACGGCAATGGCCAGCACCGGGTCCAGCCACAGCCAGCCTGTGGCCTGCACTGCCAGCAACCCGGTCACCACGCCGGCGGACGTCCACACGTCGGTGTACAGGTGTCGCGCATCGCCTTCAAGCGCCACCGAACGCACCTCGCGCGCCTTGCGCAGCATGCTGTAGGCCAAGGCACCGTTCATGACCGAGCTGACCACCGACAGCGCGATGCCCAGCCCCACCGCTGCCAGCGGCTGCGGGTTCAACAGGCGCTGCACCGCAGCCCAGACGATGCCCAACGCCGCAGCGAAGATCAGCACGCCTTCGAAGCCACTGGAAAAGTATTCGGCCTTGTGGTGGCCATAAGGGTGGTCATCGTCAGGCGGGCGCGCGGCCACGGTCACCATGGCCAGCGCAAACATGGCACCGGCCAGGTTCACCAGCGACTCCAGCGCATCGCTCAGCAGGCTGACGCTGTCACTCACCCACCAGGCACCCGTCTTCAGCGTGATGGTGGCCAGCGCCACCACGATGGACAGCTTCAGATAGGCGCTGACCTGCATGCCGAGGCTGCGTTCAGGCGCTCAGCGTGACGCGCGCGAACTTGCGCTTGCCCACCTGCACCACCACCGTGGCGGCCTGCACCTTCAGGCCCTTGTCACTGACCACCGCACCGTCGAGGCGCACGCCACCCTGCTCCACCATGCGCATCGCCTCGCTGGTGGAAGGCACCAGCCCCGCCTGCTTGAGCAGGGCCCCGATGAGCAAGGGCGCACCGGTCAGCGCCACGTCGGGCATGTCATCAGGCACACCGCCAGCTGCGCGCCGCTGGAAGTCCTGCTCGGCGGCATCGGCCGCGGTCGCGCTGTGAAAGCGCGTGGTAATTTCCTTGGCCAGCATCACCTTCGCGTCCTTGGGGTTGCGGCCACCCGCCACCTCGGCCTTGAGCTTGTCAACCTCGGCTTCGGCGCGAAAACTCAGCAGCTCGAACCACTTCCACATCTGCACGTCGCTGATGGACAGCACCTTGGCAAACATGGTGTTGGGCTCGTCGGTGATGGCGATGTAATTGTTCTTGCTCTTGCTCATCTTCTCGATGCCGTCCAGGCCTTCGAGCAAAGGCATGGTCAGGATGCACTGCGGCTCTTGTCCATATTCCTGCTGCAGCGCGCGGCCCACCAGCAGGTTGAACTTCTGGTCGGTGCCGCCGAGCTCCAAGTCGCTCTTCAGCGCCACAGAGTCATAACCCTGCATCAGCGGGTACAACAGTTCGTGCACGCTGATCGGGTTGCCGGCCTTGAAACGCTTGGTGAAGTCGTCGCGCTCCAGCATGCGGGCCAGCGTGTACTTGGCCGCCAGCTCGATCATGCCGCGCGCACCCAGCGGGTCGCTCCACTCGCTGTTGTAGCGAATCTCCGTTTTCGCGGGGTCCAGCACCAGGCTGGCCTGCCGGTAGTAGGTCTGCGCGTTGGCCTCGATCTGCTGGCGCGTCAGCGGCGGGCGGGTGGCGTTGCGGCCCGAGGGGTCGCCGATCATGGACGTGAAGTCGCCGATCAGAAAGATCACCGTGTGACCCAGATCCTGCAGCTGCCGCATCTTGTTCAGCACCACGGTGTGGCCGATGTGGATGTCGGGCGCCGTGGGGTCCAGGCCCAGCTTGATGCGCAGCGGCTGCCCGCTGGCTTCGGAACGCTGCAGCTTGCGCAGCCATTCGCCTTCGGGCAGCAACTCGCTGCAGCCGCGCACCGAGATGCCGTAGGCCTTGCGGACAGCTTCACTGCAGGATTCAAGTGCGCTGGGGCCTGGGCCTTGGGAGGGTGGGCTGGGTGGTAGTGCTTCGGTCATGAGGGTGATGGAACATCAATCGGGGGCCGGTTCGCCCGCCACAAAAAAGGGCTGCCGTCGGGCCCGCTTCGCAGCAGCCTTCTGGGTGTTTGCCCGATGACCTGCGCTGGCGAGCGCGGCAAAGGGTTTGGATATACTCGACCAACCCGCTTTTCCGCGGATCACAGCCGGTCCGAGTGTGCTTGAAGTTCCGCTCGAACAGCAGTGTTGGCCGGCCACAAGGCCTGCGCAGTGAACCGCAAATTCTAGGGGCTGGTTGCTTCGGTCCATCCCTTTACTCCGCAGGCGCCGCCCAAACCGGGTCCAGTACCTGCTGACTCGACAGTGTGATCTTGAAAATGCCCCCACAACATGCCCTTGACCGCCTGCTGCAAGCAGCCCAGCTGCACCGCACCGGCATCGTCTGGGCCACCACAGCGGCCCTGGCCTGCTTTGGCATCACAGCAGTTGCCGTGGCGCCGCTGGTGCCCGGCGCCGAGTCGCTGCCGCAGCGCACCGTGTTTGAAAGCGTTGCACCGCAAGGCCTGGAAAGCCAGCTCGAAGCCCTGGCCAGCCATGACTTCAGCCTCTCGCGCGGCGAATTGACCCGCAGCGCTGACACTGCCGCATCGCTGTTGGCCCGACTGGGCGTACGTGACGCCGCTGCACAGGCTTTTCTGCAAACCGACACCACCGCACGCGCGCTGTTCACCGGGCGCGCCGGCAAGATGGTTCTGGCGCGCACGCGCGCCGACGGTTCGCTGCAAGACCTGGTGGTCCGTTTTCCCCACGCCGATGCCGAGCTGAAAAAGACCCACTTCACCCGGTTGCGCGTGGACATGGCGGCCGGCGCCTGGCAGGCCAGCCGGCAGGACGTGCCCTATGGCACCGACTCGCGCCTGGCTGGCGGCACCATCCGCAGCAGCCTGTTTGCGGCCACAGAAGAAGCCGGCCTGCCCGATGCCGTAGCCACGCAACTGGCCGAAGTCTTCGCCAGCGACATTGACATGCACCGTCAGTTGCGCCGGGGCGACACCTTCAGCGTGGTCTACGAAACGCTGACGGCCGACGGCCAACCCGTGGCCTGGAACGATGGCATCGGGCGCGTCACGGCAGCCGAATTTATCAATGCAGGTCGCGCGCACCACGCGGTGTGGTTTGCGCAAGGCACCGAGCGCGGCAGCTACTACGGCCTGGACGGTCGCAGCAAGCGCAACGTCTTCCTCGCCAGCCCGATGGAGTTTTCGCGCGTGACCTCGGGGTTTGCGATGCGTGTGCACCCCATCTTCCAGACCCTGCGCGCTCATCTGGGCGTGGACTACGCGGCCCCCACGGGCACCCCGGTGCGCGCCGTGGGCGCTGGAGAGGTGGTGCTGGCCACCCGCCAGAACGGTTATGGCAACGTGGTGGAAATCAAGCACGGTGGCGAGCGCACCACGCTGTATGCGCACCTGAACACCATCGACGTGAAGGTCGGCCAGCGTGTCGAACAAGGCCAGACCGTTGGTGGCGTGGGTTCGACCGGCTGGGCCACGGGCCCTCACCTGCATTTCGAATTCCGCGTCAAAGGCGTGCACCAAGATCCGTTGTTGGTGGCCAAGGCGTCTGAAGCGGTGACGCTGGACAACGCTTCCCGCCAGCGATTCACGGAACTGTCCCGTCTGCTCCAGGCAAAGCTCGACGTCGCAGAAACGCTGGCAGGTTCACGCAAGGCCGCAGAGTAGCGGCCCGCCTGCCTGCGCGGCCGGCGGCAGCTTCATGCCACACATCGGCATAGGGGGCCTCCATGACGGAGGCGCCCCTGCCACACCACCCGGCGTGCGGGTCCGCACCGGGCGGTTCGAGAGTTTGAGGTCAGGAGAGCCGGGGAACACCCAGTTTGTCGAAGTAGGCGACGGTCAGCACCGTCTTGAGCAAGCGGTCGCTGTTGCGCCACCAGCAGCGGCTATTGCCCGCCACCCGTCTTGCAACCGGTTCCGCCGCGCCAAGCGCCTTGAGTTCACGGTACATCGTCCCCGGCCTCTTCCAGTGCTTGAGCTGGATCGCCCTCAGGCGGTGACGCAGCCATTCGTCCAGCTCGCGCCAGACCGTGGGCGTTTGCGCCAGCCTGAAGTACGCCTTCCAGCCCAGCACATACGGCCGTAGCCTCTGCACCACTTGCGCCATGCTGCGCCCGCCCGAGCGGCGGGTGAGTTGCCTGATGCGGGCCTTGAAGTCCTGCAGTGGCTTGGCAGCCACCTTGCACTTGACCTCGCGGCCCTTGGCCACCCACAGCGCGTAGCCCAGGAACTTGCGCCCGAAGGCACTGCCCACCGCGCTCTTGGCTTCGTTGATCTGAAGCTTGAGCCCGGCGTACTGCGTCCGTAACAGCGCCATCACCCGCTGCCCGGCTTTCATGCTACCCACGTAGACGTTGCAGTCGTCGGCATAGCGCGCGAAGCTGTAGCCCCGCGCCTCCAGCGCCTTGTCCACTTCGTCCAGCAACACGTTGGCCAGCAGCGGGCTCAGCGGACCGCCTTGCGGCGTGCCCATGTGACGCTCGACCACCACCCCACCATCCATGATCCCGGCATTCAGGTACGCCCGCACAAGCCGGATCACTCCAGCCTCGTCGATGCGCTTACCCAGCCGGTCAATCAGGATGTCGTGGTTGACCCAGTCGAAGAACTTCGCCAGGTCCACATCCACCACCACGCGTTGGCCCGCTTGCACGTACGCCCGCGCAGCCTTGACCGCGTCGTGCGCACGTCGCCCAGGCCGGAACCCGTGGCTGTGTTCGCTGAAGGTGGGGTCGATCAGGGGTTGCAGCACTTGCAGCAGTGCCTGCTGGATCAGCCGATCCAGCACCGTGGGGATGCCCAGCTCGCGCTGGCTCCCGTCCGGTTTGGGAATCATCACCTTGCGTACCGGTTGGGGCCGGTACGTGCCTGCCAGCAGCGCTTGGCGCGTTTGCGGCCAACTCGTACGCAGCAACTGGGCGGTCTGCTCGATGCCGAGCCCGTCCACGCCAGCCGCGCCCTTGTTGGCCTTGACTCGCTTCCACGCCGCTTTCAGGTTCTCTCTCGTCAGCGCCGCTTCCAGCAGGGTGCCAGCCCCCGCCTTCGGCCTTGCCGACCCTGCGCCCGGGTGCTCACGGGGCGGGCCGCAGGCTTCGTCGCTGGCAGCTTCACGCCCGGCTTCACCGTGCGCTTCCCCCGCCCGCCCGGGTTGCCCCGGCATCTGACGCATGGCCTTTGACATCCCCATGTCTTCGGTCACTCACTCTCGTTTGGCCCTTCGCGCTTTCACTCTCACCTGGGCGGCAGGCTACCGGCACTACTACGACCTCTGCTGACTTCTCGCGCCGGCACCAGCCGTCGCCCTTTCAGGCACGAGGCGAGATCTCCCCGGGTAAGAACGCACTCCTTCGCTGCACAACCGCCGGATCTACGCCGCCTCGCCTTGATCACGAGAGCTTCGCGGTTCATGGCCCGCTCGCCCTGCTCGGCAGCGCCTTCTATCCGGTTCTTGTTCATCGGCTCGCAGCTTCGCTCCACGCTTCCTCCCCACACTCGGTCACCCTCATGCAGTTGCGCTTCGCTTCGTTCGCTGTGATCAACTTACGGCGGGACTTGCACCCGCAAGAGTGCGCCCGTGCCGGGCGCACCATGAAAAACGCCCAGCAGTGCTGG
>JAYSXE010000046.1:0-9840 GCA_043717565.1 Burkholderiales bacterium
ACATCTCGCGCATGGCCGGCGGCGACCTGCGTTCGCGGGTCATGCCGCTGGGCGTGGACGAGGTGGCCACCGCGCTGCGCGGCATGACGGTGTCGCTGGAACACCTGTCCGACCTGATGGCCTCGGTCACCCAGGGCGTGGGCGGCCTGAAGCACGCGGCGCAGCAGGTGGCCACCGGCAATGCCGACCTTTCAGGCCGCAACCACCAGGCCGCCAAGGGCATTGCGGCCATCGTGGAAGGTGTTGCACGCAATGCCAGCCACCTGCAAGCTTTCGGGCGCCAGGTGCAACAGGTGGTTGAAAGCGTGCAGGCGCTGCGGCTGGAGTCTTCACGCAACCGCAAGCACATGCAGCGCCTGCGCGAGCGCATGGTGTCGTTGCGCGCAAAGAGTCGCGAGATCGGTGAAGTCGTGACCCTGATCGACAACATCGCCTTTCGCACCAACATCCTGGCCCTGAACGCTTCGGTGGAAGCCAGCAAGGCAGGCGAAGCGGGCCGGGGCTTTGCCGTGGTGGCGCTGGAAGTGCGCGCCTTGGCCACCCGTGGCGCGGAGTCGGCGCACCGCATCGGCGACATCATCAGGCGGTCTGCCGACGACATTGAACTCAGCCACGCACTGGTGGAAGAGACCGGCACGGCACTGGCGCAAGCCGACCGCCAGGTGGACGACATCCACGGCGCCATGGACAACGTGGCCCAACTCACCCGCGCCGGCGAACAGGAGTCCACCGACGTGCTGCAACAGTTGACGGCCATCAAGCACGGCAGCGGCGAGACGCTGCGCCTGGTGGACCAGGTGGCCAACGCGTCTGACGACCTGCGCACGCAGAGCGAACGGCTGGCCTACAAGCTGGCGCGCTTCAAGCTCAGCTGAGCAGCGGCTGAGCAGCGGTTGAGCATTGGCTTGGCTGCTGCAGCTGAAAGGCCGAGCAGCTGCTGAAGAACGGCCGCGCATCGGATGAAGCGCACCGACGAAAAGCGGCCTGTGCGGCGCCCCGCAGGCCCGCTGGCGTCAGCCGCGCTTCGGGGGCAGCGTGTCCTGGGGCTCCGGAGTGGTCGTGGAGTGACCGGGTGGAAGGGCTGCCCGGTCGCTGCGCAGGCGGTCCATCAGGCGGCCGGTTTCCACCTTCGGCTGCGCCGAGCGGCCTGGCGGCGGGCCGTCGCCAAAGGGCCCGTCCAGCCCGGTAGTGGCCTGCTCGGCCCAGCTGGTGGCCCCGTGCGCCAGGTGCGGCGAAGCACCCGCGTCTTTCTGCTGCTGCTGCCGGGTCTGCCAGGTTCGCAGCAGGCCAGCTGCCAGCCCCAAGGCTGCCGCACTCAGCATCGCCAGCGCCGCGATCAGCGCCGCCTGCTGCCGCTGCAGCGTGCTGTGCCGTTGTGTCAGCCAGCGCAGCTGCTGGCCGCGCGCTTCCACGAACAGGGCCAGCTGTGCCTGGTGGGCCTGCTGCACCGCCTGGTCCAGACGCAGCTGCCGCTGCTGTGGCGGCAGGTCTGCGGCAGCCGGGGTCTGCAACACCTGCAGCACCTGCAAGGTGTTCAAGCTGGCGGTGGCCAGCGGTGCCGACAACGGCCCTTGGGCCTGGGCTGCGCCGTGGGGCTGGCCCAGTGCCGCCTGCAGAGCCGCCAGACGGCGCAGCAAACGGGCCTGCGCGATGGCTGCATCGGCGTCGCCCGTTGGCGCGCGGGTGGGCTCCATCTCGGCCCGCTGGGGCAGGTCACTGGCCAGGTGTGCCAGCAGCCGTGCCGCCTGCGCCATGCGCAGGCCGCTGCCGGGTTCACGTCCGGTGGTGGCCGTGGTGTCGGTGAAACCCGAAACCGTTTCCGCCGACGCCACCAGGTCCAGCACCTGCAGCGCCTGTTCCACGCGCAAGGCGTGGGACTCGTCGCTTTGCGCTGCCGTCAGTTCGCGCGCTTTCACGCGCTGGGCCAGGTGGGCCCAATCGCGCGACAGGTCACGCGCTTCGGCCAGTGCGTTGGACCACAGCCCTTGCGCCAGTTCGTGATTGAGGCCCTGCAACTGAACGTCCACGCCGGCCTGCACGGCATGGCGGGCGGGCTCCAGCTGCGGCTGTCCGCGCAACAGCTGGCCCGAGACCTGGCGGTGCGCCAGCAGGCCGAACTGCACGTGAACGGCCTGCGACACCGGGTCGAGCAGGGCGCGCTGTGCAGCCAGCTGTTTCAGGTCCGAATGCTGGTACTGCAGCACCTGCCACAGCGGCAGGCACACCATGGCCGCGCCCACGGCACTGAAGGCCATGAAGCGGTTTCGGGGGTGTTGCAGCAAAGGGCTTTCGGACATCGGCGCGGCAGGCATCGGGCCGCACGATTGCGGGCCTGTCTGTTTATCGGCCGGCCGGGCGCGGGCTTGAGGCAGCGGCCGGCCTTTTTCTGGCCGCCGGCGCGGGTTCAGCACTCGACGATGTTCACCGCCAGGCCGCCGCGCGCCGTTTCCTTGTACTTGCTCATCATGTCGGCGCCGGTTTCGCGCATGGTCTTGATGACCTGGTCCAGGCTGACGAAGTGCGTGCCGTCGCCGCGCAGCGCCATGCGGGCGGCGTTGATGGCCTTCACCGACGCGATGGCGTTGCGCTCTATGCAGGGTATCTGCACCAGCCCGCCCACCGGGTCGCAGGTCAGGCCCAGGTGGTGTTCCATGCCGATCTCGGCCGCGTTTTCCACCTGCTCGGGCGTGCCGCCCATCACCGCGCACAGCGCGCCGGCGGCCATGCTGCAGGCCACACCCACTTCGCCCTGGCAGCCCACCTCGGCGCCGCTGATGCTGGCGTTTTCCTTGTACAGCATGCCGATGGCGGCCGCGGTGAGCAGGAAGTCCACCACCCCCTGTTCGTTGCTGTGGTGGACGAAGCGTGCGTAGTAGTGCAGCACCGCAGGCACGATGCCGGCCGCACCGTTGGTGGGTGCGGTGACCACGCGCCCGCCGGCGGCGTTTTCCTCGTTCACGGCCAGCGCATACAGGTTCACCCAGTCCATCACCTGCAGCGGGTCGCGCAGCGCGGCTTCGGGGTTGCTGGTCAGCGCACGGTGCAGCGGTGCCGCCCGGCGCTTGACCTTGAAGCCACCCGGCAGCACCCCGTCGGTGGCACAGCCGCGCTGCACGCAGTCCTGCATCACGCGCCAGATGGTCAGCAAGCCGGTGGTGATCTCGTCGTCGGTTCGCCAGTGCCTTTCGTTGCGCCGCATCACGTCGGCGATGGTGCCGCCCACTTCACGCGCGCGCATCAGCAGTTCTTCACCACTGTGAAACGGGTGCGGCAGCACGGTGGTGTCGGGTGCGATGGTCTTGTGCCGTGCGCCGTCGGCTGCCACTTCTTCGCTGACCACAAAACCACCGCCCACCGAATACCAGGTGCGGTTGGCCAGCTCATCGCCCGCAGTGTTGCGGGCGATGAAGCGCATGCCGTTGGCGTGGAAGGGCAGCGTCTCGCGGCGGTGGAACTTCAGGTCGTCCTTTTCCACCCACGCCAGGGGCTTTTCGCCCATCACGTTCAACACGCTGCGGTCGCGCACGTCTTGCAGCAGGCGGGGTATGGCGTCCACGTCCACCGTGTCGGGCTCGTGTCCGGCCAGGCCCAGCAGCACCGCCTTGTCGGTGCCGTGGCCCTTGCCGGTGGCGCCCAGCGAGCCGTACAGGTGGCATTGCACGCGCGCCGTCTGCGCCAGCAGGCCGGCCTGCTGCAGGTGGCGCGCGAACAGGCGCGCTGCGCGCATGGGCCCCACGGTGTGGCTGCTGCTGGGGCCAATGCCGATCTTGAACAGGTCAAAGACAGAAACAGCCATGGTGGTTTCCGGTGCGTGTGGGGGGGTGACAGGCCCGCAGCCCTTTCCAAGGCCGCGGGCCGGTGGGTGGTGCCGTTGCAGCGTGCGGGGCGGCGCCGTCGTGACGGCGCTTGGCTTCACGGCGGGCCGCCTGCGCGCGACTGGCGCAGCATGTGCGGTGCGTCACGGACGGGGCGGCTGCCCCCGCGGCCGCCGCGTGATGGGCCGCTATTGCCGCTCTGTTTTTCCGATGGGCCAGGTGCGCCGCGGCGCACGCTTGTGCACCAGGGTGTCGGGCACGCCAGGCACCCTGCGCGGCACGGCCGCTGCTGTCTGAAACCTGTCTGCACATACAACGCCCTGGAGACCCTTCATGCGCCTGCCCGATGACCGCACCGTCGCCACGCCCGGGCACGCGATGCCGCAGGCCAGCACGCTGAAATTCCTGTACCGGTGTGGCGCCACGTTGGCGTTGTGGGGTGCCTGCAGCGGGGCCTGGGCAAGCGGCAAGTCCGCAGAAACCTACGACTTGCAGCCCCTGGCCCAGCCCACCGTGGCCGAAGACATGCAGCGTTGCCTGGGCGCGCAGGCCAGCGCCGGCAGGATGCAGGAATTCCTGGCCCGGGCGCTGGACGACAGCGCCGCGGGCGACACCTCGCGCGGCGCGCAGCTGGCCGCCGAACAAGGCAGCGGCGTGGTGCTGGCGGCTGCAGGGCAGTGGGCCTGCGTGCCTCTGTCGCGCGAAGGTTTTCCGGTCTGGCCGCTGGAATCCATGCACGGTCTGATCGTGCCCGTGGGTGTGCCGGCAGCGGCCACGCACGCCTGGCGCCGCAACCTGCTGGCGCAAGTGGCGCGCGACGGCGTGGGCCGTGGGCTGATCGTCTACCCGGGCGGCGAAGCCGAACAGGTGCACGTCATCGCCGAACAGCGGCAGGCGCTGCAAATCAAGCTGAGCCTGCGCCTGCTGCCCGCCGGCAGCTACAAGGAACAGCTGTACCCTGCCGTGTTGCGCCACCCCGGCCTGACGCGCCTGGTGACCCGCAGCACCAGCGCCGGCGGTGGCACACCCTGGCGCATGGCCATACCCCCGCACCGGCTGGCAAAGCCCGTGCAGGACGGCTTTGTGGTGGTCGAGCCCACCGCACAAACCAGCCGCTTCGTGTTCGAAGGCACACAGTGGCTGGTGGGCGGCGAAGCCGGCCCGGTAGCGCTGCGCGCCGACGGCACGGTGGCCGCCGGTGGTGGCGAAACGCGCACCAACACCCGGGGCAGCAAGCCCTTGGGCCACTGGCGCGTGCGCAACGGTGTGCTGCAACTGGTGATGGCCGATGGTTCGCACTACGCGCTGACGCTGCGCGACAACCCCTACATGCTGACTGGCGTGGGCCGCCGCGCCAACGACGAAGCGCCTGAAGACGAGGGCAGCGAGGTGCAGTGGCCGGCGCAGATCCACCGGCATGGCACCAGCGAAACCGGCACCCCGCCGCTGCAGCAAGCGGCAGGCGCCGGCCCGCGCGCGCTGCGCGCGTGAACAGGGCGCGCGTGTTCTACGCGTAGTCAGCCACGGGCACACAACTGCAGAACAGGTTGCGGTCGCCAAACACGTTGTCCACCCGGCCCACCGGCACCCAGTACTTCTGCTGCCGCAGGCCCGCCACCGGGTAGGCCGCATCTTCACGGCTGTAGGGGTGCGGCCAGTCGGCCGCCAGCAGCGATGCTGCCGTGTGCGGCGCGTTTTTCAGCGGGTTGTCTTCACGCGGCCAGGCGCCCGATTCGACCTGGGCAATTTCGTGGCGAATGGCGATCATGGCGTCGCAGAAGCGGTCCAGCTCGGCGCGGGGTTCGCTTTCTGTGGGTTCGATCATCAACGTGCCCGCCACCGGGAAACTGAGCGTGGGCGCGTGGAAGCCGTAGTCGATCAGCCGCTTGGCCACGTCTTCGGCGCCGATGCCGCTGGTCTTGGCCAAGGGGCGGAGGTCGATGATGCATTCGTGGGCCACGCCGCCGCCCTTCAGCCCCGCGTGACCACCGCTGTACAGCACCGGGTAGTGGTCGGCCAGACGCGCGGCGATGTAGTTGGCGCTGAGGATGGCCACTTCGGTGGCGTCACGCAGGCCGTCGGCGCCCATCATGCGGCAGTACATCCAGCTGATGGGCAGCACCGCCGCGTTGCCCAGCGGCGCGGCGCTGACAGCGCCCACCGACTGCGCGCCACCCAGGCCCGCGGTACGGTGCGCTGGCAGGAAAGGCACCAGGTCGGCCACCACGGCCACGGGCCCCACACCAGGCCCGCCGCCGCCGTGCGGAATGCAGAAGGTCTTGTGCAGGTTCAGGTGGCTCACGTCGCCGCCGAATTCGCCCGGTGCCGCCACGCCCACCAGCGCGTTCATGTTGGCGCCGTCCACGTACACCCGGCCCCCATGCTGGTGCACCAGCGCGCACAGCTCTTTGACGCGCACCTCGAACACGCCGTGCGTGCTGGGGTAGGTGATCATCACCGCGGCCAGGTTGGCGCTGTGCTGTTCGCATTTCGCGCGCAGGTCGTCGATGTCCACGTTGCCCATGGCGTCGCACTTCGTCACCACCACTGTCATGCCCACCATTTGTGCGCTGGCCGGGTTGGTGCCGTGCGCGCTTTCGGGAATCAGGCAGATGTTGCGGTGGCCTTCGCCGCGGCTTTCGTGCCAGGCCTTGATGACCAGCAGGCCGGCGTATTCACCCTGGCTGCCGGCGTTGGGTTGCAGGCTGACGCCGGCGTAGCCCGTGGCTTGGCTGAGCCACGCGCACAGCTGGTCGTTCAGCGCCCAGTAGCCGGCCAGCTGTTCACGAGGTGCGAAGGGGTGCACCTGCGCAAACTCGGGCCAGGTGATGGGAATCATCTCGCTGGTGGCATTGAGCTTCATGGTGCAGCTGCCCAGCGGAATCATGCTGCGGTCCAGCGCCAGGTCCTTGTCGCTCAGGTTGCGGATGTAGCGCAGCATCTCGGTTTCGCTGTGGTGGCGGTTGAACACCGGGTGCGTCAGGTAGCTGCTGGTGCGTCGCAGCGCATCCGGAATCATCGGCTCGATGCCTTTTTCAAAAGCAGCCATGTCCGGCAGCGCCTGCCCCGGCTGCGCGAACACGGCCCACAGCGCCTGGATGTCGGCGCGCGTGGTGGTCTCGTCCAGCGCGATGCCGATGAAGGTGTCGCCCCATTCGGGGTAGCGGCGCAGGTTCATGCCCTCGTCCACCGCGCGCGCGGCGATGGCGGCGCAAGTGGCGGTGTCGACAGTGTCGATGCACAGCGCGTCGAAGGCCGATTCGTTGCGCACCTTCACGCCCATTTCAAGCAGCCCCGCGGCCAGAATGGCGGTGTAGCTCGCCACGCGCTGCGCAATGCGCTTCAGCCCTGCCGGGCCGTGGTACACCGCGTACATGCTGGCGATGACGGCCAGCAGCACCTGCGCCGTGCAAATGTTGCTGGTGGCTTTTTCGCGGCGGATGTGCTGTTCGCGGGTCTGCAAGGCCAGTCGGTAGGCCGGGTTGCCGTGCGTGTCCACACTGACACCCACCAGCCGCCCGGGCAGGCTGCGCTTGAAAGCGTCCTTGCACGCCAGGTAGGCCGCGTGCGGGCCACCGCCGCCCATGGGCACACCGAAACGCTGCGTGGTCCCCAGCGCGATGTCGGCACCCAGTTCACCGGGTGGGGTGATCAAGGTCAGCGCCAGCAGGTCGGCGGCCACGATGAACGCCGCGTCGCGGGCGTGGATGCGCTCGGCGTCGGCGCGCACGTCGTGGATGCTGCCGCTGGTGGTGGGCATCTGCACCAGCACTGCAAAGTAGTCGCCGCCGGCGATGAGCCCTTCCCATTCGTCGGCGGAATTGGCCAGCACAACCTGCAGGCCCAGCGGCGCGGCGCGCGTCTGGATGACTTCGATGGTCTGCGGGTGGCAGTCACCAGCCACCACGAAGGTGTTGCTCTTGCTCTTCACGCTGCGCCGCGCCAGCGTCATGGCCTCGGCAGCCGCGGTGGCTTCGTCCAGCATGCTGGCATTGGCGATGGCCATGCCGGTCAGGTCGCAGACCATGGTCTGGAAGTTCACCAGCGCTTCCATGCGGCCCTGGGAAATCTCGGCCTGGTAGGGCGTGTAGGCCGTGTACCAGGCGGGGTTCTCCAGGATGTTGCGCAAAACAACGCCTGGTGTGTGCGTGCCGTGGTAACCCTGACCGATGAAACTCTTCAGCACCCGGTTGCGGCCCGCCAGCGCCTTCAGCTCGGCCAGCGCCTGCGCTTCGGTCAGCGGCGCGGGCAGTGCCATCGGCTTGCTGCGCGCAATGCTGCGCGGCACGATGGTGTCGATCAACACGCGCCGGCTGGCCGCACCGATGGTGCTGAGCATGTGCCGCTCATCATCTTCGTAAGGCCCGATGTGGCGGGCTGCGAATTCGGTGCTGTTTTCCAGCTCGCCGAGCGGCTTCAGGGCTGACATCAACATGGTCTGGGCGCTTGAAAGATGAAGGGGGTGCGTGCGCGGCGGGTGCGCCGCGGGCTGCGCATTCGGTTCACGGCCGTGGCGGCCGCAAAGCTTGCCGTTACAGCGTCTTGAGCAACTGGTCGTACGCCGGCGGGTCCATCAGCTGGTCGAACTCGCCCATGTTGGCAGTGCGCACCTTGAAGAACCAGCCCTTGCCCAGCGGGTCGGTGTTGGCCAGCGCGGGGTCGGCGCGCAGGTCTTCGTTCACTTCCACCACCACGCCGGTGACGGGCATGAACAGGTCGGCGGCGGCTTTGACCGATTCCACCACCCCGGCCACGTCGCCTTTGTTGTAGCTGCGGCCCACCTCGGGCAGGTCGACAAAGACCACGTCCCCCAGCGCGTCTTGCGCGTGGTGCGTGATGCCGACAACGGCGGCTTCGTGGTCCTCGATGTTGATCCACTCGTGGTCGGATGTGTATTTGGTGGTCATGGCTTGCTCCTGTAGATGGCCGTAGGGTTGTGTGGGGTTCAACGTTTGTAGCGGTGCGGATGGAAGGGCAGGGCCGAAACGCGCATGGGCACGCGGCGGCCGCGCACGTCGGCCAGCACCCCGTGCCCCGGCTGGGCGCTGGCGGTGGGCACGTAGGCCATGGCCACACACTGGTTGACACTGGGTGCCAGGGTGCCGCTGGTCACCGCGCCCAGTGCTTGGCCGTCGGTGGCAAACAGCGCGGTGCCTTCGCGCACCGGCACGCGTTCCAGGCCCACCAGACCGACACGTTTGCGCGCCGCGCCGCCGGCCAGTTGGGCCTCGATCACGGCGGCGCCGGGGTAGCCGCCTGCGCGCGCGCCGCCTGGGCGGCGTACTTTCTGGATGGCCCAGGTGAGGGCGGCTTCCACCGGGCTGGTGTTGGTGGTGATGTCGTGCCCGTAGAGGCACATGCCGGCTTCCAGCCGCAGGGTGTCGCGGGCGCCCAGGCCAGCCGGCCGCACCTCGGGCTGTGCCAGCAGGGCCTGCGCCAGCGCGGTCGCCCGTTCCTGCGGCACCGAGATCTCAAAACCGTCTTCACCGGTGTAGCCCGACCGGGTGACGAAACAGCGCGCTTCGCCCAAAGGCCAGCTCAGCGTGAACACGCCGCCGGTCATGAACACCAGTTGCGCCACTGCCGGGTTCAGGCGGGCCAGCGCGTCCACGGCCTTCGGGCCCTGCAAGGCCAGCAGTGCGAGCTCGGGCATCGGTACCACTTGGCAGCGGTGGCCGATGTGCTGCCGCAGGTGCGCCAGGTCGGCGTCCTTGCAGCCCGCGTTGACGATCAGGAAGAGGTCGCCAAAACCGGCGTCGCGGTCGGCGTCGGTGGGCCGCACCATCATCAGGTCGTCCAGCAGGCCGCCTGCTTCGTTGGTGAAAAACGCATAGCGCTGCCTGCCGGCGCCCAGGTCCACCACATCCACCGGCACCAGGCTCTCCAGTGCCAGCGCGGCGTCGGGCCCCTGCAGGCGAAGCTGCCCCATGTGAGACACGTCAAACAAGGCGGCCGACTCGCGGCAGTGCCGGTGCTCTGCCATCAGGCCCGCCGGGTACTGCACCGGCATCGCATAGCCCGCAAA
>JAYSXE010000047.1:0-27770 GCA_043717565.1 Burkholderiales bacterium
CTGGCGGTGACGGCCGGCGTTGACGCCGGCAGCGCCCACTTCACAGCGTTGGCCAGCGTGTAGGTGCCGGGCTCGCAGGCCCAGGTGACGCCGCAGGTACCCAGGCCCTGCACGGTGTAGCGCGCCTGCCGGTCCTTGTTGAACAGCCCCCAGCCGTCGTCGCCCTGCTTCCAGGGTTCGTCAAAGGCCTGGAAGAAGAAGACGGCCTGCGGCCCGTTGCCGCGGCGGCCTTCGGCAGCCCAGGCCTGCA
Source organism: Burkholderiales bacterium (assembly GCA_043717565.1). Taxonomy (GTDB): domain Bacteria; phylum Pseudomonadota; class Gammaproteobacteria; order Burkholderiales; family Burkholderiaceae_C; genus Rubrivivax. The sequence continues at coordinate 251 of JAYSXE010000047.1, forward strand.
GCGCGTCAAAGTACATCTTCTGGTTCACCGGGTGGGCGCGCAGGTTCAGCGCGGGGCCGCCGTTGGTGTCGACCGCGGTCCAGCCGGTCTCGCCGATGATCATCGGCATGTTCGGCAGCCCCAGCTTGTCCAGCGCCGCGCGGGCGCGGCCGAACTGCGCCTTGGCTTCGGTGATGCTGGCGTCGACCATGGCCTGCGCCCGCTGGTTGGCGCTGACGCTCTTCTGGCGCCAGTCCCAGGCTGTGGGGTTGTAGAAGGTGTCCAGCAGCGGGTAGGTGTGCACGGCGGCAAAGTCGACAACGTCGGCAATCACCTTGGGCACCGAAGCCCAGAACAGCCAGTTGTCGTCGGTGGTGATGGGCTGCGTGATGGCGCTGCGCACGCGCCCCAGGTAGCCGGCCATCACCACCGGGTCGATCTTGTGGGAGGACCATTCCACCATCGTCTCGTTGCCCACGCTGACGGCGGCCACGATGGTCTTGAAGCGGTTGGCCAGGTCGATGCACTTCGTCAGTTCGGCCTGGTTCGCCGCTTCGGCTGCCGCGTTGCCCACCGGGTTCGGGTAGGCACCCAGCATCACCTTCAAGTCGAGGTTGTTGTCGCGGATGACGGTGAGCACCGTCTCGGCAAAGCCGCTGCTGCTGAACAGGCGGATGGTGCCGATACCGGTGGCGCGGATGAGCCGCAGGTCTTGCAGCACGTTGGCCGGGGTGATGACCTCGGCGTTGAGTTCGGACTCGTTGCGGGCCGTGCGGTAGGGCGAGTAGTTGACGGCGGCGCGCGACGTGAATTCGGCGGGCAGCGCGCGGCGTTCGGTCACCGACAGCGGCGAATCGGTGTAGCCACCGCCGCCACAGGCGGTGAAGGTGGCGGCCAGCGTCACGGTCATGGCGGCTACCAGCGTGCGCTGCAGCGTGCGCTGCGGGGTGCGGGGCAGGGCGCGGATCCAGTTGGGCATCATGGGGAACCTCGGAATCAGAACTGGTAATTCGCTTCGACCGTCACCCAGTTGCCACGGTTGGCAATGCGGGAGTCGACGTTTGAGAAAGCGTCATGGGCCGGCATGCTCAGCGGTGCCAGGCCCTTGCGGCCATAAGCCACGGCGTTCCAGGAGCCCGACACGCTGAGGCCGCCGCCGACGGCATAGCGCGCACCCAGGCTGGCGAACAGTGCCGAGTTGCTCTGCCCGCGTTCAAGCGGGTTTTCAGTCTGCGCCTTGCCCAGGTAGGTCAGGCCGGTGTAGGCCACCAGCTTGGGGTTGACGTACTTGCGCAGGCCCAGCATCAGGTCGGTGGACCGTGCGGGGTAGCCGGGGTTGGCCACGCCCTTGCTGTCGACGCCGCCCCAGTTCACGTTGAAGGGGTTGTTCCATTGCGCCTGCGCGCCCTGGGTCAACGGCACCGCGTAGGCGCCGCTCCAGCGGTTGAAGCGCAACCCGCCCGACAGTTCGTACTCGGTGCCGATCTGGTACTTGGTCAGCAGCATGAACATGCTCTGGCTGTTGCTGTTCAGTTGCTGGTCATCGCGCTCGGGGAACGGGGTCAGCCCATTGAACGGGGCCTTGGCAAAGGCCGACGCCGCACCGTTGCGCGCTGACTGTGCAACGGCCTCCACCACCAGCGGGCCGCGCGCCCACAGCGCCCACAGCTCGAACAGCTCGGGCTTGTTGCGCTTGAAGTCGGTGTTGCCCATGTCATAGGTGCCTTCCAGCACCAGGTTGCCGTCGGCCACGAACAGTTCACGCGAGGTGTAGCGCACCGCTTTCGTCAGGATGCCGTAGGCCGCGCCGGAGTCGCTGAAGGCGGTCTGCCCCAGGTCTGACGCGTAGGGGTAGTCGGGCCGGTTCCAGGCGCGCGACATGTAGTTGCCCACCTGCACGGTGCCGTAGTACTCGTGCTTCAGCGTCAGGCTGCGTTCGTAGTAGACCCCGGGCAGGTCGGCCTTGCCATCGCGGAAGCGCTGCGAAAAGGTGCCCGACGCCGTCCAACCCTGGGGCAGGGCGAACTTCACGCCCAGCACGGGCTGGATCTGCACGCTGTGCGTTTCCAGGCGACCGTACTGCTTGCCGTACACCAGGTCGTCGGCCCAGATGAATTGGCGGCCGGCCTCGCCGTCGCGCTGGCAGCCCTTGCAGCCGTTGCTGACCTGGCCCAGACTGGCCTTGGCAAAGCCTGTCAGGCTGAAGGGGCCGTATTCAAAGGCCTGCGCAGCCGGTCCCGCGCCCAGGCCCAGCACACACAGTGCAGCGGGCAGTGCGCCGCGCAGCCGTCGTCGCGCAGCCGCGGTGCGACCGGCGGTGGTGTGCCGTGGACGAGAGGGTTCTTGCTCTTGCTGCATAGGACAGGCCACTTCGGGTTGAATGGGGTGCGATGAAAGCGCTTTCAGAGAATACGGGTGACGGTGCCTTTGCGTCAACGCGTACACGCTGCGTGTTTACCCTCGCACGCGCTTCGGCAGGGCCATTGGTGTCGCGGCAACGCCCCGCGCCGGTGGTGCCCACGGAGTATTCGGGTAAACGCTGAATTACTTTGAAAGCGCTTTCACAAACAATGGTTTGGCAGGTATCTCCTGCGACCCCAAGAGAATGTGATGACGCCGAAGAACCCCCATCTGCGCCCCGTGGTGGCTGGTCTGACCGGTCTGACCCGTGCCGCTCTGCGCGTTGCAACAGGCGCCGCCATCATCACCACGGCCGCCTGCGCGGCGCTGGCCCTGGTGCTGCCGGCCGTCGCACAGCCGGTGAAGCTGGGCGCGGGCAGCTACTACCTGACGCCCAAGGCTGGCGACAAGGCGGTGCCGGCTGCCCCGTTCCGCACCGAGGCCATGCTGAAGCGGGCCGCGCCCACCAGCCAGTGGTATTCCACGCTGGTCTTCAACCCCAAGCCCGACCCGATCTTCGTTCAGCCCATCACCGTGAAAACCACGCCCGCGGGGCTGGAATTTGCGCTGCCGCACAAGGAAGTGGTGAACAGCGTGCGCCAGGACGTGGAGATCCGTTACCCGCACCGCGACCCGCTGGTCATCTCGCCGGTGGCCTTCGAGCCCGGCACGGCCAAGCTGGCGGCGGCTGACGACTGGTCGATCGACATCTCGATGGCCCGTGGCGCCGACGACATGCGCACCACCGTGGCCCGCGGCCACCCCTACGCAGCCATCCAGGTGACGCGCGGCGACCTGCGGGTGCGCCTGCCTGCGGCCGGCCAGCGCCTGCACAGCGAAGCCGACGCCCGTGTGCTGGCACTGAAGGTGGGCGCCAAGGCCTACGCGCTGTTTGCCCCCACGGGGGTGAAGTGGGAAGCGGTGTCGCCCACCGAATGGGTGGCGCGCATGCCCGCCGGCGCCGGCTACCTGTCGGTGGCCGGCTTGCCCGACGAGCAGGCCGCCACGCTGGCGCTGTTCACGCGCCATGCCTACGCCTTCATCCAGCAGACGCGTGCGGAATGGCGCTACGACGAGGCCAGCAGCCAGGTCGAGACCACCTTCAAGGCCACCACCAAGGTGATGGAAGGCCCGGACAACGGCCCGCTGCTGGGCCTGTACCCCCACCAGTGGTTCAAGAATGCGTCGGTCGACGGCAAGCTGTTGACGGCCTTTGACACCGTGCGCGGCAAGCTGCGCCTGCTGGCTGCGTCGCAGTTCAAGACCACCACCACCTACAACGGCTTTGTGCCGTTCTGGCCCGGCATCACAGCGTCGCCGCGCCTGGACGAGCTGAAAGACGTGATGCAGAAGGACCTTGGCACCGCGGGCCGTGAACTGCAGCGCGAGGGCAAGAGCGCCTACTGGGCCGGCAAGGGCCTGCAGCGCACCATGAAACTGGTTGAGGTGTTTGAACAGCAGGGCGACCTGGCCAGCCGCGACCGCCTGCTGGACATGACCAGGAAGCGCGCCGAAGACTGGCTGGGCGGCAACAGCGACCGCGGATACGTGCAGCTCGACAGGTCGCTGGGCGTGGTCAGCATCTACCCCGAAGAGTTCTTCGCCATCACCGAAATCAACGACCACCAGTTCTGGTTCGGCTATTTCATCCGCGTGGCCGCCGAGGTGGCGCTGCGCGACCCGGCCTGGATCGCCAAGGACCGCTGGGGCGGCATGATCGAGTTGCTGATCGCCGACATCGCCACTGCCGAGCGCGGCCGCGCCGACTTCCCCTTCCTGCGCAACTGGGATGCCTACGAGGCGCACACCTGGGCCAACGGTGTCGGCGCCGGCGTGGGCGAGTTCGGCAACAACAACGAGTCGTCTTCGGAAGCCATCAACGCCTGGGTCGGGCTCATCCTGTGGGGCGAGATCACGGGCAACAAAGCCTTGCGCGACCTCGGCATCTATTTGTACACAAACGAGATCGAGGCCATCAACCACTACTGGTTCGACATCCACGGCCTGGTCTTCGCGCCCGAGTACAAGAACGCCGAGGTCAGCCAGATCTTCGGCGGCATGTACCGCCACGACACTTGGTGGATCGACGACCCGCGGCAGATCAAGGGCATCAACCTCTTGCCCGTGACCACCGGCCACACCTACCTGGGCCGCGACCCGGCCTTCGTCAAGCGCAGCCTGGGCACGCTGCCGGCCGAAACCGCGCTGTGGAACCGCATCGCCAAGAAGCCCAGCCCGCCGCCGCCCAAGGACATCTGGCAGGACGTGTTTGCGCAGTACCTGGCGCTGGCCGACCCGGCGGCGGCGCTGAAGACCTGGGAGCGTTGGGGTTCGGTGGAGCTGGGCGCTTCGCGCAGCTACACGCTGCAGTTCATGCTGAACCTGGAAGCCATGGGCCCACCCGACTTCAGCGTCACCGCCGACACGCCGCTGCACGCGGTGTTCAAGCGCGCTGACGGCAGCCGCACCTACCTGGCTTACAACGCCCGCAAGACGCCGCTGGAAGTGAAGTTCAGCGACGGCAAGCGGCTGACGGTGGCGCCCGGCACGTTGGGGCGCCTGGCCGGCGCCAATTGACCCGCCGGCGCCAGTTGCTGCACGGCGGGCTACGGGAAAGCCAGGGGTTGTTCACCCTTGCCAACCAAGCCACCGCCTGCGCATACTGCTGAAAGCGCTTTCAGACCTGTTGCGACCCCAAAGACCCATTTCGCAGCCCACGGACTTCCGCACTTGCAGATCGACCCCGCCAACCGGCCATGCACCGGGCGGCACAACACCCCAGGACACCATGTCATGAAGACCCGCTCGCCCCACTTGCTTGTAGCCACGGCGTTGGCTGCCTCGTTGATGCTTGTCGCCTGCGGTGGCGGCAGCGGCGAGGCACCGCCCCAGTCCACCTCCACCGGCGGCACCGACCGCACCGGCCCCACGGTGACCATCACCGACGACGTGTCGGCCACCACAGCCACCGGCGCCGTCACCTTCACCTTCGCGTTCAACAAGGACGTGGGCACCAGCTTCACCATCGACGACATCACCGTCACCGGTGGCACCAAGGGCACGTTCACCCGTGTCAACGGCACCAGCGCCACGCTGCAGGTGGTGCCTACGCCCAACAGCAGCGGCACCATCCAGGTCAGCGTGGCCGCTGGCGCGGCAGTGGACGGGCTGGGCAACAGCAGCGCGCTGGCCAGCTCGCAGCAGGCCTACAACTCGGTGGTGTTGACGCAGATGTCGCTGCCCGTCAACTTCGACTCCACGTCGGTGGCCTATGGCCTGGTGGGCTTCGGCGGGGCCGAAGACTCCAGCATCGTGGCCGACCCCACCAACGCTGCCAACAAGGTGGCCAAGGTGGTGCGCGCCGCAGGCGCCGAGACCTACGCCGGCACCACCGTCACCTTCACCAACGCGTCGAACGTGCAGACCGGCCTCGCGCCGAAGATCCCTTTCAACGTCACCGACACCCGCATGTCGGTGCGCGTGTGGTCGCCCGATGCCGGCATTCCAGTGCGGCTGAAGGTGGAAGACTCCACCGACCCCAACAAGTCGGTCGAGACCGAAGCCAGGGTCACCACGGCTGCAGGCTGGGAGACGTTGACCTTCAACTTCTCCAGCCAAGCCACCGGCACCGCGCCGCTGAACCTGACCTACAACTACAACAAGGCGACCATCTTCTTCGACTTCGGCCGCGCCAAGGCGGCGGCGGTGCAGAAGACCTACTACTTCGATGACCTGACATTCGTGCCCGGCGCACCTGCCGGCGGCGCCTGCGGCACCACCACACCCACCTGTGCACCCACCACCACGGTGCCCGCCGGCTCGGTGGTGATCTACACCGACGCGGCCAGCATCGCCGGCCTGAACAAGAACCCGGACTGGGGTCAGAACCCGGCCGTGGTGTTCAGCGAACCCACCATCGCCAGCAACAAGTCGCTGAAGTACACCTTCGGCGGCTCGGCGCTGTATGAGGGCATCGACTGGGCTGGAACGCCGCAGAACGTGTCGGGCAAGAGCACGCTGCACCTGGACTTCTTCTCGCCCGACATCACCAGCGTGAAGGTCTCGATCATCAGCGCCGGCAAGGAAAACGCTGTCACCCGGGCCATCACGCCGGGCAGCTGGAATGCGGTGGACATTGACCTGGCTCTGTTCACGGTGCCTGACAAGAACGCCATCATCCAGATCAAGCTGGAACCGAACGTGGCCGGCTCGCTGTTTGTCGACAACATCTACTTCCACGGCACGGCTGCCGGCGCCTGCGGCACCACCACACCCACCTGCGCGCCCACCACCACGGTGCCCGCCGGCTCAGTGGTGATCTACACCGACGCGGCCAGCATCGCTGGTTTGAACAAGAACCCGGACTGGGGCCAGAACCCGGCCGTGGTGTTCAGCGAACCCACCATTGCCAGCAACAAGTCGTTGAAGTACACCTTCGGCGGCACGGCGCTGTATGAGGGCATCGACTGGGCTGGAACGCCGCAGAACGTGTCGGCCAAGACCATGCTGCACCTGGACTTTTTCTCGCCCGACATCACCAGCGTGAAGGTCTCGATCATCAGCGCCGGCAAGGAAAACGCCGTCACCCGGGCCATCACGCCGGGCAGCTGGAACGCGGTGGACATTGACCTGGCTCTGTTCACGGTGCCTGACAAGAACGCCATCATCCAGATCAAGCTGGAACCGAACGTGGCCGGCTCGCTGTTCGTCGACAACATCTACTTCCACGGCGCGGCAGCCGCCGCCTGCGGCACCACCGCACCCACCTGCGCACCCACCACCACCGTGCCCAGTGGTTCGACGGTGATCTACACCGACGCCGCAAGCATCGCCGGCCTGTCCAAGAACCCCGACTGGGGCCAGAACCCGGCCGTCGTGTTTGACGAGCCCACCATCGCCGGCAACAAGTCGTTGAAGTACACCTTCTCGGGCACGGCGCTGTACGAGGGCATCGACTGGGCCGGCACGCCGCAGAACGTGTCGACCAAGGGCATGCTGCACCTGGACATCTGGTCGGCCAACGTCACCAGCATCAAGATCTCGCTGATCGGCGGTGGTGCCGAGAACGCGATCACCCGCACCCTGACCGCGGGCGGCTGGAACTCGATCGACATCGACCTGGCGCAGTACACCTCGCCCAACAAGGCGGCCATCATCCAGATCAAGCTCGAGCCGAACGTGGCCGGCACCATCTATGTCGACAACATCTACTTCCACGGCACCGCAGCCAGTGGCGGTGGTGGTGGTGGCTCCAGCACCTTCACGGGCGGCATTTTCTCCAGCGACTACTCGGGCAACCTGGGTGCCAGCACCGCCAGGTCCGACAAGAACGGCACCGTGGGCTTCTTTGTCGACCCGCGTCTGTTCGGCGTGAAGGTCTTCGAAGATGGCAGCGTCGCCGGCAGTGCCGTCAACCCCGGCGGTGTGCCCAACTTCTATTACGGCATTGGCAAGCCGGCCACGCCCACCTATGCCGACGCGTATTTCGGGGCCTACGTCAACGCCCCTGGCAACGGCTCGGCCGACGCTTCGGCCTACGCCAAGATCAAGCTGAAGTTCTGGGGCGACGCCGAGTCCTGGGAGCGTGGCAACTTCACCGCGCAGGTGGACGTGGTGCTGCAAGGCCCGACGAACGCAGCCTGCACCAACCCGTCGGGCCGGCCCGAGCTGACCAAGGCCGTGGCGGCACAGAAGATCGGCGCAGGTTCTGACTACGTGATCCCGAAGACCGACTTCGTGCTCACCGCCAGTTGTGGCGGCGCCTACACCGTGAACAGCGTGTGGTCGGCGCTGGGTGCCGTGGTGGTGCGCCTCACTGGCAACAGCAACCTGAACTACGTGAACCTGACGAACAGCACGCCGCCGTCGTACCCGACCTTCATCAACGTCGGTCCGATCTCGTTCATCAATTGAGCGTCTGAACCAAGGGTGGCGTCCGCCACCGTTGGTGCCGCGCCAGCCGCACCCCACAAGGCCCGCTTCGCGGGCCTTGTTTCATTCCTGGCGCTGGTCGGCCAAGGCTCCATGCACAAAGACCTTCATCATCGCGGCCTGGGCCTGCACGCGGCGTTCGAAAGGCAGCAGCGCCGGCGTTTCCACACAGGCGGCAAAGGCTGCCCCCAGCCCGAACAACCAGTCTTCAAAACTGCCGTCGTGGTGGTTGAAGATGACGCCGCCGCGTATGGGGCAGCCGTCGACATGCCCGTCCGGGTGCTGCGCAAAGTGCTGCTGGTTGGCCTGCAGCAACCGCTGCGCCAGCGCACCGGGTGCTGAAGCGTTTTCCAGCGCATACAAGTAGCCGGTGTCGGCCAGCACGTCTTCGTGGCATGACATCACGCCGTCGCGGCTGGCGGCGGCCAGTTCGGCAGCGTGCTGCAGCAGCAGCCGGCCTTCGGCAGACGGCGTGGTGCCCGGGCTTGCGAAGCCGCGGTTGGGGTTTTCGCCCTCGGCGTTGAAGCGCGTGCCGGCGGCAAAGCCGGTGCAGTTCACCAGGGGCAGCAGCGACAGGTGCACGCTTTCCAGCGCGGCGGCGTCCAGCCCCTGCAGAAACTGCAGCAGCCCCCAGGGCCCTGCCGGTTCTTCGCCATGAAAGCCGCAGGCCAGCAGCCGCCGTGGCGCTGCCGGACTGTTGGCCGCGCGGCGCAGCAGCCACAGCGGTTCACCCAGCACGGTGCCCAGGGTGTGCACCTGCAGCCCCAGGCGCATGGCTTGCGCAGTGAACAGTCGCCGCCACAACGCGATGTCGTTGCTGCGCGCTGCGGCCGGCAGGCCCCAGGCCGCAGGCAGCGGCCAGGAAAAATGTTGAAGTCCGTCTCGGGGGGCCAGGTTTTGCATGAGCCTGTGCAGGCTACACCAGCCCGCAGCGCTGCGCCGCCCGCGCGCCCAAGGCCGGCCACAGCAGGTGACACACTACAGGGTCACCCATCGTTGCCAGCTGCGACCACGCCCATGACCACCGCCCTTCTGCAAAGCTACCTCGCCGGCCGCTGGCAAGGCCACACCCCGGCGCAGACCTTGAAAAGCGCCGTCAACGGCCGCCCCGTGGCCAGCACCCATGCCGAAGTGCCCGACTTCGCCGAAGCCCTGCACCACGCCCGCAGCGTGGGCCTGCCCGCGCTGCTGAAAACCGATTTCCAGCAGCGCGCCGCCACGATGAAAGCGCTGGCCAAGTTCCTGAACGAGCACAAGGAACAGCTCTACGCCGGTTCGGCCCACACCGGCGCCACGCGCAGCGACGGTTGGGTCGACATCGAAGGTGGCACTGGCACGCTGTTCGCCTACGCCGGCTTTGGCAGCAGCGAACTGCCGTCGGACAACCTGGTGCATGAGGGCCCGGTGCTTCAGCTGTCGAAACAAGGTGGCTTTGCCGGCACGCACATCCTGGTGCCGCGGCGCGGCGTGGCGGTGCACATCAATGCCTTCAACTTTCCCGTCTGGGGTCTGCTGGAAAAGTTTGCGCCCAGCTTCCTGGCCGGCATGCCCTGCATCGCCAAGCCGGCCACCGCCACCTGCTACCTGACCGAAGCCTGCGTGCGCCTGATGCTGCAAAGCGGCCTGCTGCCCGAAGGCGCGCTGCAGCTGGTGGTGGGTGGCACTGGCGACCTGCTGGGCCGGCTGGAAGAGAGCGACGTGGTTACTTTCACCGGCAGCGCCAGCACGGCGGCGCTGTTGCGCACGCAGCCCAACCTGGTGCAGCGCTCGGTGCCTTTCAACGCCGAGGCCGATTCACTGAACTGCGCCATCCTGGCGCCGGACTGCGCACCGGGCACCGAAGAGTTCGACCTCTTCGTCAACGAAGTGGCGCGCGAGATGACGGTGAAGGCAGGCCAGAAGTGCACCGCCATCCGCCGCGCCATCGTGCCGCGCCGGCACGTACAGGCTGTGGCCGATGCGCTGAAGAAACGCCTGGCTGGCGTGGTGGTGGGCGACCCGGCCGCGGAAGGCGTGAAGATGGGCGCGCTGGCTTCACACGCGCAGCAGGCCGACGTGGCCGAACGGGTGGCGCTGCTGGCCGCAGGCAACACCGTGCTGTACAGCGCGGCCGACGGCTTTGCGCTGCGCGGTGAAGGCGCGGCCCAGGGTGCGTTTTTCGCGCCCACGCTGCTGCTGTGCGAACGCCCGATGTTCAGTGACAGCGTGCACGACGTGGAGGCTTTCGGCCCCGTCAGCACGCTGATGCCCTACGACGACTTCGACGAGGCGCTGGCGCTGGCCGCACGCGGCCGCGGCAGTCTGGTGGGCACGCTGGTCACGCGCGACGCGGCCTTGGCCGCCCACGCCGTGCCGCTGGCCGCTGCACAACACGGCCGTTTGCTGGTGCTGGACCGCGAAGCCGCCGTTGAAAGCACCGGCCATGGTTCGCCACTGCCAGGCCTGAAACACGGCGGCCCGGGCCGTGCCGGTGGCGGCGAAGAGCTGGGCGGCCTGCGCGCCGTGAAGCACTACCTGCAGCGCACGGCGGTGCAGGGCAGCCCGCGCATGCTGGCGGCCATCATCGGCGAACACGTGCGCGGCGCGCCGCTGAATGAAACTGCGCTGCACCCCTTCCGCTACCACTTCTGCGACCTGCAGGTCGGCATGAGCCTGCTCACCCACCGCCGCACCGTTGGCGAAGCCGACATCGTGGCTTTTGGTGGCATCAGCGGCGACCACTTCTACATGCACTTCGACGCCGTGGCCGCGGCCGCGTCGCCGTTTGGGCAGCGCATTGCGCACGGCTACTTTGTGCTGTCGGCGGCGGCGGGGCTGTTCGTGTCACCCGCGCCTGGCCCGGTGCTCGCCAACTACGGGCTGGACACGCTGCGTTTCGTGAAACCCGTGTTCATCGGCGACACCATCCAGGCCCGGCTGACCTGCAAGCGCAAGACCGACCGCCACAAAACCGGACCCGACGGCGTGGGGCAGGGCGTGGTGGCGTGGGACGTGGAGGTGAGCAACCAGCGCGGTGAACTGGTGGCCAGCTATGACATCCTGACGCTGGTGGCCAAGCGCAGCGCAGCGCTGGCCTGACCCTTCCCCGGCGCCGCCTTTTCCGCCCCGGTTTGATTCGACTCACCCGCACCCGCCACGTCGTGTTGGCGCTGGGCACGGCGCAAACGCTGGCCTGGGCGGCCACGTATTACCTGCCGGCGATGCTGGCCACCGCCATGTCGCGCAGCCTGGGTTTTCAGCCCAGCACCGTGTACGCGGCGCTGTCGATGGCGCTGCTGATCGGTGCGGCCATCAGCCCCTGGGCGGGCCGCCGGGTCGACCGCAAGGGCGGCAGGCCGGTGCTGTTGCTGTCCAACGCACTGTTCGTCGCTGGCCTGCTGGCGCTGGCCGCGGCACAAGGCCTGCCCACGATGCTGCTGGCCTGGGCGCTGCTGGGCCTGGGCATGGGCTGCGGCCTGTACGACACCGCCTTTGCCGCGCTGGTGCACCTGTACGGCAAGGGCGCGCGACAGCCCATTTCGGGCATCACGCTGCTGGCGGGTTTTGCCAGCACGGTGGGCTGGCCGCTGTCGGCGTTGATGGAAGCGCACTGGGGCTGGCGGGGTGCCTGTGTGGGCTGGGCCGCGCTGATGCTGGTGGTGGCGGTGCCGCTGAATGCAGCCCTGCCGCGCCGGCCACTGGTGGGCTCGAATGACGTGCCGCACACGCCCGACCTGAGCCCGTCGACCGCGCAGGACACCCCGCAGCCGGTCACCCCGCCAGCGGCGGGCGCCGCAGCTGCCGGGCCGGTTGATGGGGCGGCCGAACCGGCAGTGCCGTCGCGCTGGCTGATGCCGCTGATGGCGCTGATCTTCTGCTGCATGGGTTTTGTCAGCGCCAGCATCTCCACCCACCTGCCGGCCATTCTGCAAGCCGGGGGGTTGTCGCTGGCGGCAGCTGTCAGCCTGGCCGCGCTGGCCGGGCCGGCGCAGGTCGCAGGGCGCGTGCTGGAGCTGGGGGTGCTGCACCGCTACACACCGCTGCTGACGGCCCGCGTGGCAGCGGCCGGGCACCCGCTGGGCGCCTTGTTGCTGCTGCTGGCCGGGCCGCCGCTGGCGCTGGCCTTCGTGTTGGTTCATGGGCTGGGCAACGGCATCATCACCATCGTGCGCGGTGCGTTGCCGTTGGCGGTGTTCGGCGCCCAGGGCTACGGCGCGCGGCAAGGCTGGCTGAACCTGCCCTCCCGCGTGGTGGGTGCCCTGTCGCCGTGGTTCTTTGGCGTGCTGTTGCAGCACCACGGCGTGGCGGCTTTGTGGGCCACTGCGGCTGCTGGCCTGGTCAGCCTGGTGCTGCTGCAGGGGCTGCCGCGCTTGCAGGGGGCGCCCGCCCGCCACTGACGGCGACTGGGCCGGGTGCAGCGGGCGGGAGCCACCCCGGCCGGAAGTGAAGGGTGCATACCCCGCTATTGCGGCGCTGCGCCAACCGGTGGCGCAGCAGAATGATTCTCACAACATGGAATCACTGCGCCTGGACACGCTGGCCGCCCAAGTGGTGGCCTGGCACAACCGCCACCCGCTGGCGCGCCGCATCACGGCCGCGCAGGTGCAGTCTCTCGGTTATGTGGTCCTGCCCGGCATGCAGCCGGTGGTGCCGCCGTCGGAGGCGCCAGTGGTGGAGGTGTCGCCGCCTGTCCTGCACCCCGGCACCGACGCAGCCACCGACTGGCCAGACGCAAAGCCCAGCGCGGCGCTGGCAGAAGTTGAGCATGAGCCTGGTGACCTGGTGGAGCAGGCGCAGGTTGAAGCCCCAGCCCCGGGCTTGGTTGATGCTGAAGCGGATGCTGCTGCTGCCGCTGCAGAAGTGTCACCCCATGACACCGCCCCGGTGGCGGAAGCCGCCCCAGCGGACGCTGAAGCCCTGACCCCGGGCGCCGTCACCGCAGCCGAGCCCACCGAACCAACCCCGCCCGCTGACGCCGTGGCCCCGGCCGTTGCCCATGTGCCACCCGCCGCTGAAGCCGCCGCTGAAGCCGACGCTGCGCAGGCAACAGCGCCGCCGGCGTCGGATGCCCAGCCCGAGCCCGTACCCGATGCGGCGCCCGACCCTGAGCCCGCAGCACCGCCACCAGCCACACAAGCGCCCGCAGTTGCGGCGCCGCTGTCGGAGCAGGCCGCGGACGCGGCCGCCGCGCCGCCGTTGCAGGAAGCCACAGACCTGCCGGCCGCCGCGCCAGCGGCTTTGCATGACGCCGCTTCCCAGGTGCCGCCCGCGGCCGTGGATGAAGCTGCGCACGAAGCCGAAGCGCCGGTTGCGCATGAGCCCGAACCACACACTGCGCCATCGCCAGGTCCAATGCCGGCGCCGGCGCTGGCGCCGTCCCCGCTGTCCCCGCCGGCTTCGCTGCGCCAGCGCCTGGCCGCGCGCTGGTCGGGCACGGCAGCGCCTGCCGGCCCTGCACCCGCTGCCCCCGAATTCCGCGCTGCGCGCTCAGCGACAAGTGCCGTTGCAGCCGCTGCGGCGTCGTCCTTCCGCCTGGCTTTCAGCGAAGCGGTGCTGGAACACACCAAGACTGCGCGCCTGCTGCCCTGGGTGCAACAACAGGCTCGCTTGCTGATGGTGCCGCTGCCGGCCCGCGCGGCGGTGCGGCGCATCAAGCGCGACGCGGCGCTCAGCCGCGCCCGGCACGGTTCTGCCGAAACGCCAGTGGACCTGGTGCTGCGCACGGCCACGCTTGAACTGGGCCAGCGCCGCGTGCGCCTGCTGGTGGGCCCCGGTGACGACCCCGCCGTGCTGGGCCCGCGCGCCTGGAGCGCGCCCCGCTTGGCGCTGGCCTGCCTGCCCTTGCTGCTGTTGCCGTTGACAGCGGGCGTGGCCTGGCGGCTGGGCGCGCAGTCGGTGCGGCTGGCACCGGCCATGGCATCCGCTGCCAGTGCGTCGGCGGCGGCCGCGTCGGCGGCGGGCGCGAAAAAACCAGGGTCGGCCATTGTCGCCCAGGGCCCACGAGGCGACGCAGCGCACGGCCACGCATCGGTGCCTGCGGCCGGCGCGTCGGCTGCCGCGTCGGCTGCCGCGTCCGCAGCTGCGTTGGTTGCCACTGCTGCCTCGGCAGGTGTGCTGCACGCCACAAACGGCCATGCCCCGTCCAACCCGCACGATGCTTTCGCCGCGGTGGCCACGCGGGCCGCTGCCAGCGCGGCTGAAAGTGCCGCTGCTGCACAAGCCGCAGCGGCCAACGAGCCGCCGGACGATGTGGACCCCACCGCGGGCCGTGTGGAACTGCCGCCGCTGGGCCCGCTGTTTTCAGACCCGCGCTACGAACCCACGCGCTTGCGTCGCCTGGCCGCCCGTGCCGCACGGGGCGACGCTGCCGCCCAAGCCGCGTTGCGGCCGGCGTCTGCAGACCCCGCAGTGCCCGCGGTGGCTGGCGCCAAACCTGCAGCCGCAACGCCGGCAGCCGGCGCGCCGGCCGTGGCCGCGTCAGCGCCCGAGCCTGCCGTCGCCGCGGCCGCGCCGCGCAGTCCAGCACCCGCGTCGGCAGGTTATGCGCTGAGCACGCGTTTGCTGCGCACTGCGGCCGAGTCTGAACAGATCCAGTCGGCAATGCGCACGCTGCTGGCCCTGACGGCCACCAACAGCGCCGCGCAGGTACAGCGCGTGCCGGTCGGTGACGACTGGCGCGTCATGGGCGGGCCCTTCGCCAACCGGGCCGCCGCCGAACGGGCGCGTACACAACTGCTGGCCCGTGGCGTGAAGACCGAAGTGGTTGAACTTCCGCCCGCCGCGGCCGTGGCTGCAGCCACCCCGGCAGCGCCAGCCACGCGCTGACCGGTGCCGCGTGATGCGGCGGCCCTTCCGCTTCAGTCCACCGAGAAACTGTCGGCCCGCTTGCCCTTGATGGGCGCATAGAAGCGCTTGATCTCCGCCATGTCGCGTTCCACGTCGCCCGTCGGTTGAAACACCGGCCCCAGGCCGCCGATGCGGCGTTCGTAGTCCAGGAACGCCAGGATGATGGGCACGCGGGCTTCCTGGGCGATGAAATAGAAACCCGACTTCCAGTGCCGGGTGAGGCCGCGTGTGCCTTCGGGCGGCACGATCAGCTGTGTGTCGCGGTCGGCCTGCACCAGCGAAGCGGCAGAAGCCGACACCAGGTTGGTGCTTTTGCTGCGGTCCACCGAAATGCCGCCCAGCCAACGCATCACCGGACCGAAGGGCCAGCGGAAGATGCCCGCCTTGCCCAGCCAGCGTACGTTCAGCCGCAGCGCAAAGGCCACCATCAGTGTGTAGGGCAGGTCCCAGTTGCTGGTGTGCGGGGCTGCAATCAGCACGCTCTTGGGCACGTTGGGTGGCAGCTGCCCCTGCAGTTGCCAGCCGGCCAGCTTGAGGAAGGCCATCGAACCCGCCCGAAGCAAGGTGTTGACCACGGGCGTGGTGAAAATGGTGCGCTGCATGGGGTGTCCGCTGGCCTGCTGCGGCCCGCGACCCGGCGGCGCGCCGTCTGTTTGAAACAAAGGCGGGATTGTGTACCGCGGTGGTGCGCACCGGCCCGCAAGGGGGCGAAAACCATTCGTTGTGCAGCCTTCACTGGCATCATGCCGCCAGGCCAGGCGCCCAGGCTCTGGGTGCTGCGTGCCACCACGGAAGGCAGAACACCCATGAGCAGCGGCAAGATCCTCATCGTCCAAAGTGGTGGCCCCACGGCGGTCATCAACCAGAGCCTGGTGGGCGCGGTGCTGGAAGCCCGGCGGCACCCCGGCATCCAGCGCGTCTACGGTGCGCGGCACGGTGTGCGGGGCGTGGTGGACGAGGACTTCGTCGACCTCACGCAGGAGACCCGCGACAACCTGGAATTGGTGGCCGGCACACCCGCCGCAGCACTGGGCAGTTCACGCGACAAGCCCGATCTGGCCTACTGCCGCGAGATGTTCAACGTGATGGCGGCCCACGGCATCGGGCACTTCTTCTGCATCGGCGGCAACGACAGCAGCGACACCACGCGCATCGTGGCCGAAGAGGCGCAGCGTGCGGGCTACCCGCTGCGTTGCATGCACATTCCCAAGACCATCGACAACGACCTGGTGCTGAACGACCACACGCCCGGTTTTCCCAGCGCGGCCCGTTTCGTGGCCCAGGCCTTTGCCGGCGCCAACCTGGACAACGCGGCACTGCCCGGCGTTTACCTGGGCGTGGTGATGGGCCGCCACGCCGGGTTCCTGACGGCAGCCAGTGCGCTGGGCAAGAAGTTCCCTGACGACGGGCCGCACCTGATCTACCTGCCCGAGCGCGTTTTCGACATCGAGCAGTTTCTGGCCGACGTCAAGCAAGCCTATGAACGGCATGGCCGCTGTGTGGTGGCCGTCAGCGAAGGCATTCACGACGCCGCCGGCCGCCCGGTGCTGGCCGCAGCCTCGACACCCGAGATGGAACGCGACGCCCACGGCAACGTGCAACTCAGCGGAAGCGGTGCTTTGGCCGATTTTCTGTGCGGGCTGATCCGCGACCGCTTGAAAATCAAACGCGTGCGAGGGGATACTTTCGGGTATCTGCAGCGCAGCTTCTTGGGCTGCGTGAGCGACGTCGACCAGCGCGAAGCGCGCGAGGTGGGCGAAAAAGCCGTGCAATACGCGATGTGGGGCATCACCGACGGCTCGGTGGTCCTGCACCGCACCGGCACCTATGCGGTGGACTACACGCTGGTGCCGTTGGCTGCCGTGGCCGGGAAGACGCGAACGATGGAAGATGAATTCATTGCCAAGAGCGGTACCGACGTGACCGACGCCTTTGCCCTGTACCTGCGGCCGTTGCTGGGTTCGGGCATGGCCGACGTTCACCGGCTGCGGCCGGCGGCGGTGCCCCGTGTGTTGAGGCCCTGATCTTGCTGATTGGACAGAAGTTTGAATTCAAGGGTCCCTGCCGCCTGAGTGGCCGCATCGCAGGCTCTGGCCCGCCGCTGCTGTTGCTGCACGGTGTAGGCAACACATCGTCGATGGCCGAGATGCTGCCGCTGTTCGAAGCGATGCTGGGCGAACGCACGGTGGTGGCGCTGGACCTGCCGGGTTTTGGTTCCAGCGAACGCAGCGATCGCGACTACACGCCCCGCCTGATGACCGACGCGCTGCACATGACGGCTGCTTTCGTGCGCGTGAAGTGCAAGCTGCCGCCCCGCCACCGCATGGACGCCGTGGCCTATGGCCTGAGCTGTGAATTCCTGGCCCGCGCCGCGGTTGAAGACCCGACACGCTGGGGCCGGCTGTCATTCGTCAGCCCCACCGGCCTGAACGGCCCCACGCCCGGGCCCAAAGGGCTGCCACGGCGGCTGGGCAAGGCCATCGTGAACCGGTTGCTGAAGACCCGCCTGTGGGGCAAGACCGTGTATGAAGGCCTGACGACGCCGCTGGTGGTGCGGCGTGAGCTGCAAAGCACCTTCGGCACCCGCTTTGTGGACGACGACCTGTTCGACCATGCACTGGCCACCACGCGCGACCCCGGCGCGCGCTTCGCACCCTTCAAGGCGCTAACGGGCCAGCTTTACAGCCCCGACATTCTGAAGGTGTACGGCCAGCTGTCGCAGCCGGTGTGGGTGACCCACGGCAAGCGGGGCATTGCGGCAGGCTTCAGGCACAACCCGGCGCTGGAAAAAAAGCCGAACTGGCGGTTGACGGCTTTCAAGTCCGGCGCCATGCCGCACTTCCAGCACAACACCGCCTTTGTGCGCGTGCTGAACCGGTTTCTGGGCGAAACGGCGTAGCGCGGCGCGCTTTCAGAACAGCGCGCCGTCGCCCTCGATCCGCAGCGCGGGGGCACCCTGCCCGCCCACGACGGCAAGGGTGGCCTGCACCACCTGAGCCACGGTCAGGCGGTCGGCTTCGGCGCCCCACACCGGTTGCAGCCCGCTGCGTGCGAGCGCGGTCAGCTCGTGAAAGCAGGCCACCGTGGCGGCGCGGCACTCCACCACCGCCTCGTCGGCCAGCTTCAAGGGTCTGGCCAGCAGCCGTTGGTGCCGGGGCACCAGCACGCCAGCCGCCATCAGCAGCCCCGTGGTCTGGTGGTCGGCACAGGCGCTCAGCCGTTCCAGCCCGGTCATCGTGCGGCCGGCCTTGGCCAGCGGCAGCGCCAGCGCGGCCACCAGCGCCTGCGCCATGGCATGCAGCGGCACCCAACCGGTGGTGCCGAGGTCGGTGGCCGCAGCAGCAGGGGCCTGCCCCGGCGTGGCCGCAGCCGGCTCGGTACCGACCTCGGCACCGGCCCACAGGTGCTGCCAGGCGTCGCCGGCCGGCAGGCCCTGCGCCAGCGGTGCCGGCCAGACGCCGGCGGCCTTGCGCAGCAACTGGCCCAGCAGCGCGGGGGCGTGCACCGTTGGCAAGGTTTGCGCAGCGGTGACGGCAGCCAGGGCTTCTTCGGGCAGCAGGTCGCAAGCGCGGGCCTGTGCGCCATCGGCCCCGGGCAGCGCCTGCAGCACCTGGCCCAGGCGCGACAACACGGCGGCACGACCTTCCAGGCCCTGCAGCGGGTTCAGCGGCGTGCCCTGGAACAGCGCGCGCAGTGCGGCCACGTCGACATGGCGCAGCGTGGCCGCGTCCACACGGCAGGGCTGTGAACGGTCTGACGAAAAGGCGCCCGCGACAAAAGCGCGGAAGGTGGCGATGACCAGGCCCTGGGCGCCTGCGAAACCGGCTGGTGGCGCTGGGGATGCGCTGTCGGCGGCGGCTGCCGGAGCGGCTGTGGCGAAAAGGGTCGTTGGGGCCGGGGCCGGCGGGGCGGCTGGTTCGGACTGAACTTCAGAGGGGATTGATTCGGGGGCGGCCGCCGGAGCGTCTGGTGCGGAGACAGCCGGTGTCGCCGCGTTGTCGGTGGCGGCATCGCCAGCTGGCGTGGCTGCCGCCGCTGCCGCCGGGCTGTTGATGCGCGCCGTCCTGCCCGCCCGGTCCAGCAGTGCCAGCAGGTCGTCTGGCTCGGCTTGCGCAAAAGCTGCGGTGGCCAGGGGCTGCTGTTCCACGCAGCGCCAGCGCGGGCCCGGGTCGGCGCTGAGCAGCGCGCCCAGCACGGCCAGGTCGGCCCAGGCCCGTGCCTGTTCACGTTCGGGCTGGCCCGCCAGCAGGGCGGCCAGTTCGGCCAGCCGGTCCACGCCACCAGACTGCAGGTGCTGCCACAGTGGTGCGGCGTGCTCTGGCGCGGTGTCGAGCACCGGGCTGCGCTGCAGCTGCTGCAGCACGCTGTGGGCCAGGCGCTGCTGCGCCGCGGCGTCCAGGCGGAAGTGGGCGCTCAGGTTGTTGCGCACCGACTGCAGCACGCGGGTGCAGCGCAGTTGCACGGTGTCGGCATTGAACAGGGGCGCCAGCGGGTGGCGGCTGGCGGCGGGGCGCTGGGCGGTGCTGGAAGTCGTGGTGGCGGTCACTGAAGGCGTCGTTTCTCTCGGCAGTAGGAAGGGTGGAGGCGGCGGCAGGCTGCGGTCTGGCAGGTGCGTCGCGCTTTCAAGGTGCAGGCCGGCAGCGCTAGGCGCCGGCCTTGGTCAGTTCGGAGTAGGCGTGGGTCAGCCACATCTTCAGGCGCTGGCGTTCCATCAGGCCCAGGCCAGGGCCGTCGATGCCGCTGCTGTTGCGGGCGTCCCAGAAGCTGGCGTTGCGGGCGTCGATCTTCTGCACCACGGTGTCGTGCAGCTTCTTGATGTCGATGACGCGCGCACCCAGGCCCAGCGCCCGTTCCAGCTGGCCTGAACGGTCGAGCTGGCTGAAGTCGTCGCCGCGCAACTGATTGCGCACCAGCACGTAGTGCAGCCGCTGGCCAAAACGGTCCAGCAGCTTGGCCAGCAGGTCCACCGAGTCGCGGCCGCTGTCCATCACATGCCAGTAGTTCAGCTGCACGCCGGTCAGGTCAGCCATGTCCAGCACGCCCGACTCGTCCATCCACTTCACCAGCGGGTCGTGGGTCTGCGCGGCCAGGTCCACCAGCACGCGCCGGCCGGGCTGTTCCACCGCTACTTCGATGATCTGGTCCAGTGCTTCGAAACGTTCCACCAGCACCGGCGTGGCGTGTTCGGCGTAGAAACGCATCAGCGAGCCGTGCGAGCGGTCGGTGTCGAAGCCCACCCAGGGCAGGGCGTTGTCGATCAGGTACTGGGCGATCAGCCGCGACAGCATGGACTTGCCCACACCGCCCTTTTCGCCCCCGATGAGGTGTACTTTGGACAGCGGGCGGGTGCTGAGGACGGGGACTTCCATGGCGGGCGGTTCCTGCACGGGGGGGACTGGGAAGGTGGTGCGCCTGCGGCGCGGTTCAAGAGGGCGGGCGTTGAAGGCGCGCCACCAGCCCGGATTGTGCGCCGAGCGCCCGGTTCCAGTGGCGCCCGGGCGCCCGCGGGGTCAATCTAGGCCGCGCGGCGGCTGGGTGGGGCTGGGCTGCAGCCAGTTCAGCGCCGAATAGGCGGCTCGGCCGTCGGTGGCGTGCAATGTGTAGGCCAGGCGCGACTGCGGGCTGCGGTTGGCGGCGCTGAAGTGCGGCAGCAGGCCGAGGAAACACACCAGGGCGCCCGCGGGCACCGGCAAGGCCACGGCCTGGCGGGTGTCGGGCCAGGGCGTGCTGTCCAGCGCCTGCATGTGCAACCGCCCAGCTTCACAGCGGTACTGCTCGCGCAGCACGCCGCGCGGGCCGCGGTGGGCGCCAGGTTCCACCCACAGGCAGCCGTTGTCCAGCGTGGCGTCTTCCAGCGCAAACCAGAAGGTGGTCACGGTCTGCGGGGTGGTGACGAAAAAACTGGCGTCCTGGTGCCAGCCCACTTCGCCGCCGATGTGCGGCTGCTTGAAGATCACCTGGCTCTGGTGCACCAGCGGCTGCTGCAGGCCCAGCGCGCTGGCCAGACCGGCCAGTTCGGGGCCGTGCGAGAACGCGCGGTACACCGGGTCCAGTCGGTGCAGCGCGTGGCCGATCTTGTTGATGCTGCGCGACTTGGGCACGCGCAGTTGCCCGGCGTCGTCAAAGGCCTCTTCTTCGAAAAAGCAGTGCACGGCGTGTGCCGATTCCAGCAAGGCCGAGTCGGCCACCACGCTGCGGTCGCGCGTGGAAAAGCGGCTGTGCCGGGTGCCCGGCTCGAAGGCTTCAACCAGCTGGTGGGCGCGTGCAACGGCGGCCTGCAGTTCAGCCGCGGCCTTGAACCCGGGCAGCACCAGGTAGCCTTGTTCGTGCCATTGCGCAAGCTGTGGGGGCGTCAGCATCGTCAGGTGTTGCGAATGTGTTGAGTGTCTGCGCTTGCGCGCCCGCTTTTCATCAACCAGGGTGCCCGCCCGCTTATCTTCGGGGGTGTGTCCGGCCCCGAAGCAGCCCCAGGCTGCCCCAGACGGCCGACGCCCGCAAAGCACGACACAGCGTTTGCATTGTGGTTCAGGCGTGCCCGGCCGGCGCTGATGTTCGGCGGCCGTGCGTGCCGCGTGGTGCGGCCGCTTCAACCGCGGTGGCCGCTGTGGCCCGCCCCAGGCACTTCATCCCAACAACTCCGCAGGAGGCTCCATGTCCCCGTCATCGACGATGTTCCCCGTTTCCCCCGAAGCCCAACCCGCCGCCCGTGGCACCGCAAGGCAACGTGCACACAGCCGCCAGCGGCCGCGGCTGCACCTGCTGGCGGCTGCGTGCGCTGCGCTGCCCTGGTGGGCAGCCGGTGCGTGGGCGCAAACCGCGCCCGGCACGGGGCAGTTGCAGGTGGTCACCGTGACTGCCGAACGCCGGCTGGAAAACATCCGCGACGTGCCCAGTTCGGTGTCGGCTCTGCAGGGCGACATCCTGGAAGCGCTGGGCACCAGCGGGCAGGACGTGCGGTCTTTGTCGGGCCGTGTGCCCAGCCTGAACATCGAATCGTCTTTCGGCCGCGCCTTCCCGCGCTTCTACATCCGAGGCTACGGCAACACCGACTTCCGCCTGAACGCTTCGCAGCCGGTGTCGTTGGTCTATGACGACGTGGTGCAGGAAAACCCGATCCTGAAAGGCTTCCCGGTGTTCGACGTCGACCGTGTGGAAGTGCTGCGCGGCCCGCAGGGCACGCTGTTCGGACGCAACACGCCGGCCGGTGTGGTGAAGTTCGACTCCGTCAAGCCGGGCAAGGGCACTGCAGGCTACGGCAGCATCTCGGTGGGCACCTTCAACACTGTGAATGCCGAAGGTGCGGGCAACCTGGCCATGGGCAACGGCCTGACGATGCGCATCTCGGTGCTGAGCCAGAGCCGCGACGACTGGGTGCAGAACACCTACGCCGCCGGGCCCACCCAGGAACTGGAGGGTTACCGCGACAGCGCGCTGCGCGTGCAGCTGGGCTACGACGGCGGCAAGGACCTGAACGTGCTGGCCAATGTCCACGGCCGCGACTACAAGGGCAGTGCGCGCCTCTTCCGCGCCAACATCATCAAGCCGGGCAGCAACGATTTTGCGGACGGGTTTGACGTGCGCAAGATCTCCACCGACGGCGTCAACGGCGCCACGCTGACCAACGTGGGTGGCAGCCTGCGCGTGCGCATCGGGCTGCAGGGCATGTCGCTGAATTCCATCACCGGTTATGAACATGTGAAGACGTTCAGCCGGGGCGACATCGACGGCGGCTTCCTGATCCCGCGGCCGTTCCCGACACCCAACGTCACGGGCCCGGGTTTCATCCCGTTCGCTTCCGAATCGGCTGACGGCATGCCCAAGCACAGCCAGGTCACGCAAGAGCTGCGGCTGGAGTCCAACGCGGCCGGCCCGCTGGCCTGGCAGGCCGGTGTCTTCTTCTTTCGCGAGGACTACAAGATCGAGAGCTTCAGCTACGACTCGCCCGCGGCCAATGCGCAAGACGGCTATCTGCGCGTGCGTCAGAAGAACGACGCCGCGGCGGTTTTCGGCAACGTCAACTACAGCGTCACGCCGGCACTCAAGCTGCGCGCCGGCCTGCGCTACACGCGCGACAGCAAAACCTTTGCGGTCGAGGACTACAACGCCAGCGGCTTTGCGCCTTGCTTCGGCCCCAGCAATGGCTTCATTCCCGGCCCGCCCAAGTGCACGCTGGCGCAACTGGCCGCACAAGGCCCGCTGTCGGCAAGCCCGAAAGACAACAAGCTCAGCTGGGACCTGAGCGGCACGTACGCGCTGGACAAGGACACCACGGTCTACG
Source organism: Burkholderiales bacterium (assembly GCA_043717565.1). GTDB lineage: Bacteria > Pseudomonadota > Gammaproteobacteria > Burkholderiales > Burkholderiaceae_C > Rubrivivax. The sequence goes on from JAYSXE010000047.1 coordinate 23,664, forward strand.
CCCGCGCGGCCACCGGTTTCCGCGCTTCCAGCGTGCAAGGCGCCAGCGCTTTCAACAACCAGTCGGTGGCCGGGCCCGAGACCAACACCTCGGTGGAAGCCGGCGTGAAGGCCGACCTGTTCAACCGCCGCGCGCGGGTTTCGTTCTCGGCCTTCAGCTACACGGTGAAAGACCTGCAGCTCACGGCAGTGGGTGGCGCGGCCAATTCCAACATCCTGCTCAGCGCCAAGAAGGCCCAGGGCCAGGGCTTCGAGCTGGACCTGCAGTCCATGCTGACCAACCAGCTGGCCGCCAGTCTGGGCGTGGGCTACAACGACACCAAAATCAAGGACAGCAACCTGGCCGTGGCCTACTGCGCGGCCTGCACCGTGACCGACCCGAAGACGGTGCGCGGCGGCAACAACGTGGCGCTGATCGATGGCAACCCGCTGCCGCAGGCCCCGAAGCTGACCACCAATTTCACATTGAAGTTCACGCAACCCGTGGCCGGTGGTGACTTCTATGCCTTCACCGACTGGGTGTACCGCAGCAAGGTGAACTTCTTCCTGTACGAGTCGCCCGAATTCACCGGCAAGGCGGTGACCGAAGGCGGCCTGCGGCTGGGGTACACCTGGTCCAGCGGCAAGTACGACGTGGCGGTGTTCGCACGCAACATCACCAACCAGGTCCGCATCGTGGGCGGCATCGACTTCAACAACCTCACCGGCTTCGTCAACGAGCCGCGCACCTACGGCGCGCAGTTCAAGGCCTTGTTCTGACGGTTGGCGTGTTCACGCGCGGGCTTTTGCGGCCCGCGCGCTGCCTGCAGCCTCAGGCCGCCTGCACGGGCGCCTGGAGCCCGAGCGCATTTAACGGAATGCGCAGGTAGGCAATGCCGTTGTCATCGGCCGGCGGCAGCTGACCGGCACGGATGTTGACCTGGATGGAAGGCAGTATCAGTGTCGGCATTTCCAGTGTGGCGTCGCGCGCCTGTCGCAGCGCCACGAACTGCGCTTCGCTGATGCCGTCGTGAACATGGATGTTGTGTTCGCGCTGCTGCTGCACCGTGCTTTCCCACTGCGGGCTGCGGCCCGCGGGCGGGTAGTCGTGGCACACCCAGATGCTTGTCTGTGGAGGCAGGCTCAGGATGCGGCGGATGGAGCCGTACAGCGCATGCGCATCGCCGCCGGGAAAGTCGGCGCGTGCCGTGCCCACGTCGGGCATGAACAGCGTGTCGCCCACGAACACCTGGTCGTCAACCCGGTAGGCCATGTCGGCCGGGGTATGGCCCGGCACCCACAGCGCGGTGACTTCGGCGTCGCCCACGCTGAACACCTCGCCGTCTTCGAACAGGTGGTCGAACTGCTGGCCGTCGGGCACGAAGCCGCGTTCCAGGTTGAACAGCTTCTTGAACACCGCCTGCACCTGGCGGATTGGCGCTCCGATGGCGATGCGGCCGCCCAGCTGCTGCCGCAGGTGGTGTGCGCCCGACAAGTGGTCGGCGTGCGCGTGTGTTTCCAGTATCCACTGCACAGTGAGGCCGGCTTCGCGGACATGCGACACGATGGCGTCGGCCGAGCGCGTCTGGGTACGCCCGGACTTGGGGTCGAAGTCGAGCACCGGGTCGATCACGGCGGCCATGGCGGTGCGGTCGCACGACAGCACATAACTGACGGTGCCGGTGGCGGGGTCGAAGAAGGGCTTCACGGTGGTGGGCATGGCGAATCCTGTGGCCTGCATTCAATGCATTGACAAATATTATATTGATTGATATATTGTAGTCAAGCTGACTTGCATCCATCACCATGCCTGCCACCCGTTTCCATCCCGACATGCTGCGCGAAGCCGCCGGCCAGGCCGTTGCGGCGCTGAAGGTGCTGGCCAACGAGGACCGGTTGCTGCTGCTGTGCCAGTTGTCGCAGGGCGAGGCCAGCGTCAGTGAACTGGAAGAGGCGCTGGGCATCCGCCAGCCCACGCTGTCGCAGCAGCTGGCCGTGCTGCGCAACGAGGGCGTGGTGAACACCCGGCGCGATGGCAAGCGCATCTTTTACAGCGTGGCCGACGACCGGCTGCTGAAGGTGCTGGCCGCGCTGTATCGCGTGTACTGCCCTTCATGAAGCGCGGCGCTGCAAGGCTGCTGTGCTCCCCAATGGCCCCCCGAACACCCTTCACCCAGGAACTGCGACCGTGAACATTGCATGGAACGTTTTCACCCCCTGGCACGCCCTGGCTGGTGGCGTGCTGATAGGCACCGCTGCCGCCCTGCTGGTGCTGCTGAATGGCCGCGTGGCGGGCATCAGCGGCGTGCTGGGCGGCCTGTTGAAGCCGGTGGCGGGCGACACCGCCTGGCGGGTGGCTTTTCTCGGCGGCCTGATGCTGGCCCCGGTGTTGGTTGCGCTGGTCTGGGGCGCACCCGACATGCCCATCGACGCCAGCTATGGCGCGCTGGTGGCTGCCGGCCTGCTGGTGGGCGTGGGCACGCGCTACGGCGGCGGCTGCACCAGCGGGCATGGCGTGTGCGGCCTGTCGCGCCTGTCGCCGCGTTCGCTGGTGGCCACGCTGGTGTTCATGGCTGCTGGCTTTGCCACGGTGTACGTGTTGCGCCATCTGCTCGGCGTTTGAGGAGTTGCTGACATGACTGCATTTGCTGCTTTGCTTTCGGGCCTGGTGTTTGGTTTTGGCCTGCTGCTTTCAGGCATGGCCAACCCGAACAAGGTGCTCGGATTTCTGGACTTGGCGGGCGCGTGGGACCCGTCGCTGGCCTTGGTGATGGCCGGCGCCATCGCCGTGGGGTTGGTGGCGTTCGCGGTGGCGAAGAAGCGCACGCGGTCGTTTCTGGGCCTGGACATGAAGCTGCCCACGGCGGGCCGGGTCGACAGCCGGCTGGTGACTGGCAGCGTGCTGTTTGGCGTGGGCTGGGGCGTGGCCGGTTCCTGCCCGGGCCCGGCCCTGGTGGCCCTGGGTGCGGGGCAGCTGAAGGCAGCCGTGTTCGTGCTGGCCATGCTGGCGGGCATGGCGCTGTTTGAAGGGCTGGAGCGCCGCAAGGCGGGTGCTGGCCTGAAGAGCACGCTGAAAACCACACCCTGAACTTCGCGCCGTGGAGATGCCCGTGGCGCTGAATCGGTGACGCGGGCTACAAGTGGCGCAGTCATTGAGGCAGCCAGTGGGGCAGCCAGTGGGGCAGCCCTTAGACTGCCCACGCCATGCTGATCAAGACTCTGGGCCTGCAGCCCTATCTGGACACCGAAACCGCGATGCGCGCCTTCACCGCCGCGCGCGGCCCCGACACCGCCGATGAGCTGTGGCTGGTGGAGCACGCACCGGTGTTCACGCAGGGGCTGGCTGGAAAACCCGAGCATGTGCTGGCCCGGGGTGACGTGCCGGTGGTGCAGACCGACCGCGGCGGGCAGGTCACCTATCACGGCCCGGGGCAGGTGGTGGCCTATCCGCTGCTGGACCTGCGGCGGCGTGGCTACTTCGTCAAGGCATATGTGTTCCGCATCGAAGAGGCCGTGATCGACACGCTGGCGGCCTTCGGTGTGACTGGGCACCGCGTGCGCAGTGCACCGGGCATCTATGTGCGCCTGGCCGACCCCTTTGGCCATGCACGGCTGCAGGTGCACAGCATCGACCCGTTTCAGGGCTTGGGCAAGGTGGCGGCGCTGGGCATCAAGGTCAGCCGCCACTGCAGCTATCACGGCGTGGCGCTGAACGTGGCGATGGACCTGGAGCCCTTTGCGCGCATCAACCCCTGCGGTTATGCCGGGCTGCAGACGGTCGACCTGCAGGGCCTGGGCGTCAGCGTGGCCTGGGGCGACGCGGCGGCCCTGCTGGCGCAGCAACTGCAGCGGCGGCTGGCGGCCTGAGCTTTCCCGCAAGCGGCGCATCGTGGGCGCGCCTGCAGCGGTTGTCGGGGTGGCGGGGTGGCCGGGCACCGCTTCGGCCGTGGCCGGGGCGATGGCCGGTGTGGAGGTCAACCGGCCGGCTGCGGCTCAAGCCGTTGCCATGGCTTGCGCCTGCCCGCCGGTGCCCACCACCTGCACCAGGCAGTGCGCAAAGTACTCGGCCGCTGGCGTCAGCGGGGTTTGCGGGCGCTGCAGCAGGGCCAGCTGCAGGTCAGCAGCGCGC
>JAYSXE010000048.1:0-1919 GCA_043717565.1 Burkholderiales bacterium
CGCGCTCGTCGATGGGCGAGCCCAGCACGTCCATGATGCGGCCGAGCGTCGCCTTGCCCACCGGCACGGTGATGCCGGCGCCGGTGTTCTTCACCATCAAGCCGCGGCGGATGCCGTCGGAAGAACCCAGCGCAATGGTGCGGACCACGCCGTCGCCCAGCTGCTGCTGAACTTCCAGCGTCAGCGCCGTGCCTTCGAGCTTGAGAGCGTCGTAAATGTTGGGCATGGCGTTGCGCGGGAACTCAACGTCCACCACGGCGCCGATGCACTGGACGATCTTGCCTTGTGCTTGTGTGTTCGACATGTCAGAAGTCCTTAAAACGGTATTCGTGTATTTGGTGTGTGGGCTGGGCAGACGAGCACTCAGCCGCTGATGGCGGCGGCGCCGCTGACGATCTCGGACAGTTCCTTGGTGATCGCAGCCTGACGGGTCTTGTTGTAGATGAGCTTGAGCTCACCAATCAGCGTGCCGGCGTTGTCGGTGGCGGCTTTCATGGCCACCATGCGGGCGCTGTGCTCGCTGGCCATGTTCTCGGCCACAGCCTGGTACACCAGCGCTTCGATGTAGCGCGTGAGCAGGTCGTCAATGACGGTAGGCGCATCGGGCTCGTAGATGTAGTCCCAGCCGTACTGGGTTTTCTCGGCCGCCGTCTGTTCCAGCCGCGCGGCCGACAAGGGCAACAGCGGTTCCACCATCGGCTCTTGCTTCATGGTGTTGATGAACCTGGTGTAGCACAGGTACACCGCGTCGAGCTTGCCTTCGACAAACGCGTCGAGCATCACCTTCACCGGGCCGATCAGCTTTTCCAGCTGCGGCGCGTCGCCCAGCTGCACCGCCTGGCTCAGCACCGTGGCGCCTATACGGTTCAGAAAGCCCAGGCCCTTGTTGCCGATGGCCACCGTCATGATGGCGCCGCCCGCAGACTGCACTTCCTTCATCTTGTTGGTGACGGCGCGCAGCACGTTGGTGTTCAAGCCGCCGCACAAGCCCTTGTCGCTGGTCACGACGATGAAGCCCACTGCTTTGGCGGCACCGCCGGCCTTGGCCACGTCGCGCATGTACGGGCTCTTGTACTCGGGGTTGGCCTCGGACAAGTGCGCCGTGATGTTGCGGATCTTGTCGGCATAAGGCCGAGCCATGCGCATGCGCTCCTGCGCCTTGCGCATCTTGCTGACCGAGACCATTTCCATGGCCTTGGTGATCTTCTTGGTGTTCTCCACCGATTTGATCTTGCCGCGTATCTCTTTGCCGACCGCCATGGTCTGTTCTCCTGGTGGAAAGAGCGCTTAGAAGGACTTCTTGAACGCCGTGATGGCGTTGCCGAGTTCTTCTTCAGCGGACTTGTCCATGGCCTTGTCGTTTTCAAGCTTCGCCAGCAGCGCAGCATGGCTGCTCTTCAGGTGCTGGTGCAGGCCGTGTTCGAACGACAGCACTTTCTTGACGTCGATGTCGTCCAGGAAGCCCTTGTTCACGGCATACAGCGTGGCAGCCATCAGGCTGATGGGCTGCGGGCTGTACTGCGCCTGCTTCAGCAGTTCGGTGACGCGGGCGCCGCGGTCCAGCTGCTTGCGCGTGGCTGCGTCCAGGTCGGAGGCGAACTGCGCGAACGCGGCCAGTTCACGGTATTGCGCCAGGTCGGTACGGATGCCGCCCGACAGGCTCTTGATCAGCTTGGTCTGCGCTGCACCACCCACCCGCGACACCGAGATGCCGGCGTTGATGGCGGGGCGGATGCCGGCGTTGAACAGGCTGGTTTCCAGGAAGATCTGGCCGTCGGTGATGGAGATCACGTTGGTGGGCACGAAGGCGGACACGTCACCGGCCTGCGTCTCGATGATCGGCAGCGCCGTCAGCGAACCCGTCTTGCCTTTGACTTCGCCCTTGGTGAAGGCTTCCACGTAGTCGGCGTTCACGCGCG
>JAYSXE010000049.1:0-4209 GCA_043717565.1 Burkholderiales bacterium
GACTGCAGGATCTGCGTCACCGAGTCCTGCGTCGAGCGCGCGACGTCGGTGTCTTCGATGCGCAGCACGAACTGGCCACCGAAGTGGCGCGCGTAAGCCCACGAATACAGCGCGGTGCGCGCCGTGCCCAGGTGCAGAAAGCCGGTGGGCGAAGGCGCGATGCGCGTGCGCACCGTGGTGGAGTGTGCGGGCGCGCCCGTCATGCCACCAGCCGGTCCAGGCCACGCGCCAGGTCGGCCTTCAGGTCGGCTACATCCTCCAGGCCCACGCCCAGGCGGATCATCGCCTGCGTGATGCCGGCAGCCTGCCGCTGTGCTTCGGTCAGGCGGCCGTGCGTGGTGCTGGCGGGGTGGGTGATGATCGAGCGCACGTCGCCGAAGTTGGCTGCGATGCTGCACACCCGCATGGCGTCTATCGTGGCGAAGGCCTGTTCGCGCCCGCCCTTGACGTCGAAGGACAGCACAGCACCGCCCACGCCGTTTTGCTGGCGCATCGCCAGTTCGTGCTGCGGATGCGACGGCAGCCCCGGGTAGTAGACACGCGCCACGGCCGGGTGCGCCTCGAGCCAGCGCGCCAGCTGCAGCGTGCTTTCGCTTTGCGCGCGCACCCGCACCGACAGCGTTTCCATGCCCTTGGCCACCACCCAGGCGTTGAAGGGCGACAGGCTCATGCCGGCACTGCGCATCACGGGCACGAACTTGTTTTCCACGAGGTCGCTGCTGGCGCACAGCGCGCCGGCATTCACGCGCCCCTGGCCGTCCAGGAACTTGGTGCCGGAGTGCATCACGATGTCGGCACCGAACTTCACTGGCTGCTGCAGCGCTGGCGAACACATGCAATTGTCGACCGCCAGCAGTGCGCCTGCCTCGTGCGCGATGTCGGCCAGCGCCCGGATGTCGCACACTTCTGTCGTTGGGTTGGTGGGCGTTTCGGCGAACAGCAGCCGGGTGTTGGGCCTGATGGCGGCGCGCCACTCGCCGACGTCGGTCTGGCTGACGAAGGTGGATTCGACCCCGAACTTGCCGAATTCACCCTGCAGCAGCTTGATGGTGGCGCCGAACACGCTCTGCGAGCACACCACGTGGTCACCGGCCTTCAGCAGCGCCATGAACATCAGCAGGATCGCGCCCATACCGCTGCCGGTGCCGATGCAGGCGGCCGTGCCTTCCAGCGCGGCCAGGCGGCGCTCCATGATGGTGACGTTGGGGTTCGAGAAGCGGCTGTAGATGAACGCCTCTTCCTCGTTTCCGAAGCGGCGCGCCGCGGTGGCGGCGTCGGGGTGCACGAAGCAGCTGGTCAGGAACAGCGCTTCGGAGTTTTCACCCCAGGCCGAGGGCGGCAGGCCCTGGCGCACGGCCAGGGTGTCCATGCGCGCGTCAGCGGGCAGGTCGATCTTCGGAATCACGTCGCCTCCTTGGCACTTTGCAGGGCCAGCCGGGTGCGCTGGCCTTCGTCTTCGTCTTCGCCGACGTTGCTGCGCCGGCCCTGCAGCGCGGCCACGTCGGCGTCGCTGAAGGCGCCGGTGATGTAGTCGCCATCGAAGCAGCTGGCTTCGAACCCGCTGATCGCGGGATTGAGGGCGCGCACCACGCGTTTCATGGCGTCGACGTCCTGGTAGATCAACTGGTCGGCACCGATGAACAGGCGCACCTCTTCGATGGTGCGGTTGTGGGCCACCAGTTCGTCCTTGGTGGGCATGTCGATGCCGTACACGTTGGGGTAGCGCACGGGCGGCGCCGCGGACGCCATGTAGACCTTGTTGGCGCCGGCCTCGCGCGCCATCTGCACGATCTCTTTGCTGGTGGTGCCGCGCACGATGCTGTCGTCCACCAGCAGCACGTTGCGGCCCTTGAACTCCATGCCGATGGCGTTCAGCTTCTGGCGCACGCTCTTCTTGCGCACGCCCTGCCCCGGCATGATGAAGGTGCGGCCCACGTAGCGGTTCTTCACGAAGCCTTCGCGGTAGGGTTTGCCGAGCCGGTGCGCGAGCTGCATGGCGCTGGGGCGGCTGCTTTCCGGAATCGGTATGACGACGTCGATCTCGTTCGGCGGCAGGGTGGAAATGACGCGCTGCGCCAGCGTTTCACCCAGATTCAGGCGCGCCTGGTAGACGGAAATGCCGTCCATCACCGAGTCGGGCCGCGCCAGGTAGACGTACTCGAACATGCAGGGATGCAGCTGCGGCGACTCGGCGCACTGGCGCGTGTGCATCTGGCCCTGCAGGTCGATGTAGATGGCCTCGCCCGGCGCCACATCGCGCAGCAGCCGGTGGCCGGTGCCTTCCAGCGCCACCGACTCGCTGGCGACCATAAATTCGCGGCCACCGGGTGTGGTGCTGTCACCGAAGCACAAGGGCCGGATGCCGAAGGGGTCGCGGAACGCCACCAGCCCGTGGCCGGCGATGAGTGCGATCACTGCATAAGAGCCCCGGATACGCCGGTGCACCGCTCCGATGGCCTTGAAGACATGCTCGGGTGTCAGCGGCAGGTCGCGCGCGACCAATTCCAGTTCGTGCGCCAGCACGTTGATCAGCACTTCGGTGTCGCTCTCGGTGTTGATGTGGCGGCGGTCGATGTCGAACAGCTCTTCCTTCAGCGCCTGCGCGTTGGTCAGGTTGCCGTTGTGCACGAGCACGATGCCATAGGGTGCGTTGACGTAGAAGGGCTGCGCTTCTTCTTCGCTGTAGGCATTGCCCGCCGTGGGGTAGCGGCACTGGCCCAGACCCACCTGGCCCGGCAGGCTGCGCATGTTGCGCGTGCGGAAGACGTCGCGCACCATTCCGCGGGCCTTCTGCATGAAGCACTTGGTGTCCAGCATCGTGACGATGCCCGCCGCGTCCTGGCCGCGGTGCTGCAACAGCAGCAGCGCGTCGTAGATGAGCTGGTTGACGGGCGCTTTGGAGATCACGCCGACGATGCCGCACACGGTGGATGGCCTTTCAGTTGGGCAAGTGCTGGGCCAGCGCTTCGGGAAGCACCGGCTTGAGACCTTGCAAGACGGCGGTGAGCCAGTCGGCACCGTGCGACTGTTGCCAGGCGCTGGAACGCACCGCGGGCGTCAGTGTCACGGCGGTGGTGACGGCGAGCAGCAGCACGAGCCCGCGCAACAGGCCGAAGCCGCCGCCGAGAACCCGGTCGACGACTTGCAGCGGCGTCGCGTGGATCACTTGACGCAGCAGTCGCGACGCCAGCGCCCACACGATCAACGCGGCGAGAAACACCAGCACGAAGGCGGCGCCTTGGTTCAATGCGCTGCCCGGCGTGCCGATGGGCAGCCCGGTGGCCGCCGCGGGCGCGAAGGCCTGCGCCGCAATGTAGGCCGCCACCCAGCCCGCCAGCGACAGCACCTCGAACACCAGGCCGCGCCACAGCCCGACGGCTGCCGACAGCAGCAGCACACCGAGCAACGTGCAATCGACCCAGCCGAGGGCGGCCGCGTTCACAGCGTCAACACCGCTGCCTGAAGGCCGGCCGCCTTCAGCTTGGCTGCGGCCTTGTCCGCCTCATCGCGTGAAGAGAACGGACCGATGCGCACCCGCGTGCGCGCGCCACTCGACGTTTCCACCGCCTGGGTGTACGTGCGCAAGCCCAGCAGCTCGACCTTGGCGCGCGCACCACGGGCGCCGGCCGCGTCGGCAAACGCACCGACCTGCACCACGAAGCGGCCCGCGGGCTCGGCCGACGAAGCTGCGGCTCTTGTGGGCAACGGCTCCGTGGTCGCGCTCTGGGCCGCTGGCTTGGGCTCGGGTTTGGGTGCAGCCTTGGGTTCAGCCTTCGACTCTGCGACGACCTCCGGCTTCGGCGCAACGGCAGGTTCGGGCCGCGGGGCGGCAGCGCCGGCCGGCGACGAGGTGGGCCTCGATGCCGCTGCCACCCCCGGCGATGCGATGGGGGGCAAGGCCAGCGGTGGCGCCGTCTCCTTGCGCGGAATCTCGATGGCGATGTCGACCGGAATGGGTCGTGGCTGGGTTTCGAACAGCAGCGGAAACGCGATCACGCCGATGCCGAGCAGAACCACCGCACCGATCAAGCGCCGACGCGCACGCACACGCGCTGCCTCGATGGCCTGCGGGTCGTCGACCGTGGCCGGCGTGGCGCCCGGAGCGCGCTTGAAGGTAGAAAGCAGACCCATGTCAGGCGGTGTCCGGGCAAAAGCAAATTGCGGCCATTGGGCGGCAGCGCGGCAAACTCGGGGGCCGAAAGCTACGCG
>JAYSXE010000050.1:0-4188 GCA_043717565.1 Burkholderiales bacterium
CCCGGGCGACGCCATCCGGTCGTGCCTGCCATCGGAACACCCCCGCCTCGGCCCAGCGACGGCTTGCTCCGAATGGTCTGCGATCACCTCGACCAACGTCGATTGCTAACGACAGAGGTGTACGTACTCGCACCGATCTACCTGCCGCTGGAAGTGCAGCTGCAAGTGGTCATCAGCGACGAGGCCGATTCACGCCAGGTCAAGGAAGAGGTCGAACTGGCCTTGCGCACCTATTTCGACCCCTTGCTGGGCGGCGACACCGGCACCGGCTGGCCCTTTGGCGGCGCGGTGCGCTACTCGAAGGTCGTGCAGCGTGTTTTTCGCGTGGTCGGTGTGGACAGCGTGCCCGATCTGCGCTTGACGCTGGACGGCGAGACCCACCCCGCCTGCGCCGACGTGTTGCTACAGACCATTGCGCCCAACGCTTTGCTCAACCTCTTGTCTCACAGCGTGCAAGTGCTTTCGCTGCGCGAAGCGCAGGCCGACCAGGAGATGGCGGCGTGATGAAGGAGATCGCCCCGGTGCGCTTGCCCCAGGTGAGCGAACCCCCGCACGACCCCAAGGCGCTGCTGCTGGCGCCCTGGGTCGGGCCGCAGGCCATGCAGGGCTGGCGCTGGGCCAGCACGATGGGCACGCAACTGGCACAGCACAACGGCGCCTTGCAACTGGCTGCCACCGCAGACACCGCACGCAGGCTGACCGAGGCCAGCGGCAGCTTCGGCGGCTTGCGCCTGCCGCCGAACATGGCCGTCACGGCCAGCGGCGCCGTGTTGTTGCTGGACCGCACGAGCGCGCAGTTGAAGGTCTTTGATGCCTGCGAATGCCGCTTCACGCCACTGCCCTGTGGCCTGCGCGCTGACCCGTCATGGACCCAGGCGAATGCCTGCCTGGGCACGTTCAATCCTGGCAAGCCCGCCCCCTTGAACTGGCTGGCCGGCCCCCTGGCCATCGCCTGCTGCGAAGACCGATTGTTCATTGCCGACACCGGCCACGCACGCGTGCTGGTCTACAGCATGGCGGGCTTCGTGCCGCGCATGGCACTGGCACTGCCGGCATCCGAGCGCGCCGCCCTGGCCGCCGGCGGTCAGGTATGGCAACCGGCAGACCTGGCCTTGGACGGCAAAGGCCGACTGCATGTGCTGGATGCTGCGCACACGCGCATCGACCGCTTTGACATCAACGGCCGTTGGCTCGACACACAGGCCACGCCAGCCGGCGCTTCAGCGCTGCTGCTGGACTGCCACGATCACCCGATCGTCACCACGCGCGGCCAACAGGTGACCATCCTGCCCGCCCTGGCGTCCACGCAGTTTGTCGAGTTTGACATCGGCGCACCACCAGGCGATGCACAGGGCGAGGCACACACCGATTGGCAGAGCCTGCGCCTGGACGGTCTGGCCGCAGGCGATCTATTCGACGTCGCTGTCATGCGCGCGTCCGAGCCGCTGGGGGCGGCGCAACTGGCTCTGTTGCCCGCGCAAGACTGGCGCAATTGGGCTGTGAAGTTCGACGCCACCCGCAGCGGCAAGGCCCACCCCTTGTCATTGGATGCAGGGCGCGTTCTGCGCGCGCGCATCACGCCGCGCATCGGCGCACCAGCGCTGCAGATCACGGCCCAGATGGCGCAGGCGTGGCGGCTCGGCGCGGCCGCTCCGGTGCTGCTGGACGTGCGCGCCGCTGGCCTGCCAGCAGCACCCCTGCGCGCCGCCGAGGTGGCACTGCAAATCGACAACCAGGGCCGGTTCTTTGCCTTGTGCACTGAGGCCTGCGGGCCAGCCATGGCCCCAGCGCGATGGCGCGCCTTTGACGAGCGCGGCTTGCCACTGGCCAAGGTGGCGCCGCCGGTGTGGCGCTTCAAGCGCGCCGGCACGGCACGCACGGTGATGCTCGACTCCGGCATCGACGGTTGCCAATGGCACCGTGTGGACATTCGCGGCCGAATACCCAGCGGTTGCACTGTCAGCGTGCGCACCACCACGGCCAGCATTGCGCTGACCGAAGCGGATATCCAGACGCTGGACACCTCGGCCTGGTGCAGCACCGGCAACAGCCATGGTGCCGACACCGCGTGCCAGCGCGACGAACTCGTGATGAGCCCACCCGGGCGCTACCTGTGGTTGGAACTCACCCTGCACAGCGATGGTCTGGCCACGCCCTGCATCGAATCCGTGCGCGTGGAGTACCCGCGCATCAACCTGCGCCGCTACCTGCCAGCCGTGTTTGGCGAAGACCCCAACGGCGCCGACTTCACCGATCGGTTCACCGCCCTGTTCGACGCCACCTTGCGCTCGATCGAGCAGCCACTGGATCGTTTGCCCAGCTTCTTCGAGCCGTTGGCCACCCCCAGCGGCGGCGGCCGTTCGGAGCGCGACTTTCTCAGTTGGCTGGCGTCCTGGGTCGGACAGAGTTATGTGCGTGAGCTGCCCGAGGCCCAGCGCCGTTGGATGCTCAAACGCGCAGGGCAAAGCTTTGCCTTGCGGTGCACCCGCGCTGGCCTGCATCAACAGCTGCTGGTGCTGCTGGGGTTCGATCGCGCACTGGAGGCCTGCCTGGACGTGCGCAGCGACATCTGTTCGTCACCGCGCTGCACCCCTGCGCCTTTGAACTGCGCAACGCCGCCACTGCGCACCCCCGCCGCGCCGCCGCCACTCATCCTCGAGCACCACCAGTTGCGGCGCTGGCTCTATGCCGGCACGGGCCGCCTCGGCGATGACTCGCGCCTGTGGGGCGCCAGCATCGTCAACCGCTCGCAGCTCGGTGCCAACGCCCGGCTCGGCGTCACACAAACCTTGGCCGTCCCCGACCCACTGCGCGACCCATTTCATGTCGATGCGCATCGCATGAGCGTTTTCGTGCCGACGGGCGTGCAGCAGACACCGGCGCTGGAGCGCGCACTGCAGCACTTGCTTCGAACCGACATTCCGGCGCATGTGGCGGTGGATGTGCACTACGTGGCGCCGCGCTTTCGCGTCGGCCAGCAAGCCATGCTGGGCCTGGACAGCGTGGTGGCACGCACGCCCAGCGGGGTGCATCTGGCCAACCCTGGGGCCGAGTCATCGAACCGCGACGATCCGCTGCAGGGCGCGCAACCCCTGGGCCAGGGCACGGTGCTCAGTGGCGCCACCAACACCACGCCGCGTGCGGGCAACACCCGAGTGGGCAGCGGCATGGTCTTGAGCTGAGCGTCACCGTCAACAAAACCCTCACCAGCGCGCCACACCGCCCCACCCCATCACCATCAACCGAGGACACGAAAATGGGTTGCTGTCACAACACCCCCAACTTGCTGCCAAGTCAGTCCGGCAGTGGGCATGCACATGGCGTGGAGTCGTGCCCGGAGTGCGGTTTCGACGCCTTCGTGCGCAACCATTTCTACACCGGCAAGATGATGGGTGCGGCCGAATTCATGGCCGAAACGCACTATCACTCGCAAAAGATGCGCCATCACAACGCGCGCCTGCACGGCTGGGGCGTGGTGTGCGGCCTGAAGGTCGCACAACACCCGTCACCCGACTGCCGGGTGCGCTACGTGACGGTGCAGCCCGGCTCGGCGCTGGACTGCTGCGGCCACGAAATCTTGGTGCCCGCTGAAGAGATCATCGACATCGCCAGCCTGCCGCAAGTGCGCGCACTGGCACATGACACGTTGACCCACACCCTGCAGTTGTGCGTGCGTTGGCGCGAATGCCCGACCGACCAGGTGCCCGTGCTGTACGACGAGTGCGGCTGCGATGACACGCGCTGCGCGCCCAACCGCATCCTCGAGTCGTACGACTTCGATGTGCTGGTGGACCCGGTGCTGTCGCTGGCGCATTTGGTGGGCCAGGCCGCCGTTGGCGCCTTCGTCGACAGTGACCTGCATGGCGTGGTGGGTGCCGTCAATGCCGCCAACGGTCAGGTGGCGGTGGTCGACCCGGGCAACGCCAAGCGCCTGTTCTTCCTGGACCCGGCGCGTCGCGCCATGCAAACCGTGCTGCTGGCCTCGGATGCGCGCGCCATGGCCTTGTCGGCCGATGGCCTGAGCGTCTTTGTGCTCACCACGTCCAGCGACGCAGCGACCACCTGCGAAGTGCACGTCTTTACCTTGGCCACCGCGGCACCAGTGCCCAGCATTGGCGCCGCGCTGCGCAAGCTGCCCGGCACCACCGCGGCAAGCCGCCTGCGCGCCGTGGCCGGCAACGCCGGTGG
>JAYSXE010000006.1:0-10899 GCA_043717565.1 Burkholderiales bacterium
CAGCGGCTATGCGGGCGTGGACAACCCGCTGTTCTACAAAGAGAACAACCGCATGCTGTTTGGCGACGCGAAGAAGATGCTGGACGAGGTGCTGGCGGCATTGCGGGCCTGAGGGCCACGGCGAACTGGAGAAGCCGGCACCGCCGGCTGTTTCACTTTCGAGCCTGAACGTGAAACAAGGGCCGCACCTGATGGAGGCTGCATCCACCAGCGTGGCGCCTACCCCGCCCAAGCCGCCAGCAAGCCCGCCACGTCCCCGACCGGCACCACGTCCACGCCTTCGGCCAGCGGATAACGGTGGGCAACGGGGGCCACCACCCAGGCGGCGTCCAGCTGCAGGTCTTGCAGCGCATTCCAGAAGCCCTTCAGCGGCTTGGGCGCCGATGAAAACTTGATCTCGATACCCAGCTTGCGGCCCCGGTGCTCCACCACCAGGTCGAGCTCGGTGCCGGCGGCGGTGCGATAAAAGCCCAGCTGCGCTTCGGCCGGCAAGGCGGCGGCCACCTGCTCCACCACGAAGCCTTCCCACGACGCGCCGGCCACCGGGTGGCCTTGCAGCTGTTGCACGCTGGCCAGTCCCAGCAGCGCATGCAGCAGGCCGCTGTCGCGCACGTAGACCTTCGGCGACTTCACCAGGCGCTTGCCCACGTTCACCAGGTGCGGCTGCAGCCGGCGCAGCATCAGCGTGTCCACCAAGGTATCGAGGTAGCGCGTGGTGGTGGTGTGCGAGGCGCCGCCCAGCGACTGGCCCAGTTGCGAGGCGTTGAACAGCTGGCCCTGCAGGTGGGCCAGCATGGTCCAGAACCGGCGCAGGGTTTCGGCCGGCACGCGCACGCCCAGGCCGGGCAGGTCGCGCTGCAGGAAGGTCTTGATGAGATCCTGCCGCCAATCGAATGACGCCGCATCGCTGGCCGCCAGCAGGCTGCGCGGGTAGCCGCCACGCAGCCACAGCTGCTGCACCCGGGCCATGGGGCCATCAGGGCCGGCGCCGCCCGCCAATGGCTCAGCGGTGGTTTCAGCCACCAACAGCGGCGCCAGCTCCACATAGGCCACGCGGCCCGCCAGCGACTCGCCGGTCTGGCGCAGCAGTTCGCCCGACGCTGAACCCAGCAGCAGGAAGCGACCGGCGCGCGGGTCGCCGTCGATTTCGGGGCGCAGTGCCGAAAAGAGCTGGGGCACGAGCTGCACTTCGTCCAGCACCAGCAGCCGGTTGCGGTGCAGCGGCAGGAAGAGTTCGGGGCGCAGGAGCACAGCCCGGTCCGACTCGCGCTCCAGGTCGAGCAGCAAGGCGCCCGGATACCGGGCTGCGACCGCCCGGGCCAGGGTGGTCTTGCCCACCTGGCGCGGGCCCAGCAGCGCCACGGCCGGCGCGTGCTGCAGGCGGTTTTCAATGACGGATTGAAGTTGACGGGAAAACATTCTTGTATTTTGATCGTTCTACGATCAATTTGCAATCATGATCCCATCAGTCACGGCCCGGCTGCGCCGGCCGCAGCAGCCACTGCAGGGCCGGCGATGATGGCGCTTTGCAGGGCCGACGACGGCAGCGCCAGCGCGCGCGGCAACAGCGGCGCCGGCACCAGCAGCGGCAGCAGGGCCTGCGACGCCGGCATCTGCCAGGCCCGCAACGACCCCAGCAGCACCGACACCACCAGCAGCAGCTCGCGCCCCAGCCAGCCGCGTGCCGAAGCCACCGTCAAGCCCAAGGCCACCAGCAGCTGCAGCGCCAGCCCCGCGGCCAGCACGCGGCGCCGGTTGCTGCGGTCCACATGCGCGCCGGCGGGCAAGGCCAGCAGCAGCGCCGGCACAAACTGCGCCAGGCCCACCAGGCCCAGGTCCCAGGCGCTGCCGGTCAGGTTGACCATCTGCCAGCCCAGCGCCACCATCATCAACTGGCCGCCGGCAGCACCGGTGACGCGCGACAACGCGTAACGGCGGAAGTGGGCGTGGCGCAGCAGGCTGCGCTCGCCGGCGGAGCCGCCGCCTGCCCGGTCTTCGTACCTGCGAAGGCCGGGGCCTGAATCGGGTTTTAAACCGGCATGACCTGGTGGATGTCGGTGATGACTTCGCTGCCGAAGTCAGCCCGTTCCAGCACCGCCAGCACGCGCGTGGCGCAGGCCGCCGCGCTGGGCAGCAGGCCCTGCTGCTGCAGGCCCACGAAGCGCGCGCGGTCGGGGAAAAGGTCTGCGCTGCTGGCGCGCAGTTCGGCCTGCATGTCGGTATCGATGACGCCGGGTGCCAGCGACATCACGCGCGCCGGGTTGGGCTGCGTCGCCTGTTCCAGCGCCAGCACGCGGGTGAGGTGGTCCATGCCGGCCTTGGCTGCGCAGTACACCGCACCGCCGGCCATGGGCCTGCGGCCCAGGCTGGAACTGATGTTCAGCACGCGGCGCGCACCCGGCCAGTGGCGTGTGGCTTCCAGAAAGGCTGCGGTGATGACGACCGCCGCTTCCAGCCCCACGCGGAGCGCGCGCACGATGTCGGCCACCGGCACACGGTCCAGCGGTGCCGGGGTGGCCATCACGCCGGCGTTGTTGATCAGCGTGAGCGTGGCGGCCGAGGCGCCGCCCTGCGCCTGCAGCCAGGGTGCCAGGCGCGCGGCCACCGCGGCGGCGTCGGCCAGGTCCACCGGCCACTGCTCCAGCAGCACGCCGCTGCCAGTAAGCGCTTCGGCCTGGGCCTGCAGGCCGGCATTGACGGTGCGGGCCAGGCCCAGTACGCGGTGACCGGGCAGCAGCCGCTGAGCGGCCAGGGCGGCGCCCAGGCCGCGTGAAGAACCGGTGATGAGGGTGATGTGGGTGCGCATGGGCGCCGAGCATAGCGACGCTGAACCGGCACGGTACGGTAGGGAACGCTGCCCGGCCACGCCCGGCCACGCATCTGCGGCCCCAACCCGCTGGCTGGAGCCCACTGACAGCGGGCAGTGGTGACCACCCGCACGGGCCCCACCGCACATGCGCGAGGGACAGGCCGGCTACACCCGCAGGTAGATGCGCCGCCGGTCCATCCACCCCGCCAGCGCCGCGTACGGCAGCAGGTGGGCCACGGCGTAGAGCAAGGAACCCAACCGTGGGTCGCTGGTGAACAACTGGCCCAGCGGCGCGAAAGCGTGCTGATGCAGCCACGGCAGCGGCGTGGTCCACAACGTCTGGCCCTGTGCACCCTGGCCCACCGGCCAGCGCAGCAGCCCCAGAAAGCGCGGCACCAGGCCGCTGAGCACAAAGATGAACAGGGGGTTGCGGCCAAAGACTTCGAAGAAGCGCGCCACGCCATGGGCGGTTGCCGCCAGCAGGCCCTGCGGTGGGCCCGCGACGAATGGCCGTTCCAGCACGCGGATGCACAGCGCCAGCGCCATCATCGCCAGCCCAGTGGTGTGCAGCACGTAGCTGCTGGTCCAGATCTTCTTGTTCAGCGGCATCTGCAACTGCCAGGCGTAAGCCAGCACCAGCAGCAGGCTGCCCCAGACGAACAGGCGCGACAGCAACGTGGCGTCCATGCGGCGCGCGCGCACGGCATCGTCAACCATCTGCCCCACCCACCAGCCCAGCAGCACCTGCGCAACGGCCGGCGCGGTGCTGGCCAGGCCTTCGGGGTCGAATGGCACGCCTTCGCCCTTGTACAGATGGGCGGCGCCCAACAGCGTGCGGTCCACCGCGGTGCCGAACCAACCCTGCAGGCTGTACACGTCACCCGGCGCGCCCAGCAATTCGCACACCACCCAGTAACCCAGCAGCAGCGCCGCCGCCGCCCACAACGCACCCCGCTGGCCGGCCAGCCAGACAATGGCTGCCGCAGCGCCGAAACACAGCGCGATGCGCTGCAGCACGCCCATGGTGCGCAGCGTGCTCCAGTCGCGCAGCACCAGGTCGCCAGCAGCGTCCCAGCGCACAAAGGGTGCGGCGTTCAGCAACAGGCCCAGCACGAAGATCAACACCGTGCGCTGCACGACGCGCCGCCAGAACACGGCCGCGCCGGCTGCGCGCAGGCCCGGCAGCACCAGCGCCAGCGCGTTGCCCACCGCGAACAGGAAAAAGGGGAAGACCAGGTCGGTGGGCGTGCAGCCGTGCCAGGGCGCGTGCGCCAGCGGCGGGTACAGCGCGTTCCAGCTGCCGGGGTTGTTGACCAGGATCATCAGCGCCACGGTGGCGCCGCGAAAGACGTCCAGCGAACGGAAGCGTTCGGTCATGGCGCTTTGTGCCCGCAACAACTGCCGCTGCTCAGCGGGCCGGTGGCGGCCCGCCCGCGGCCAAGGCCGCATGGATGTCGCCTTCGGTGGCCGCCAGCCTCTGTTCAGCCGCAGCAGCCGTCAACCCGGCCTTCAGCATCACGATGGCTGTCTTCACGCGCCATTCGCAGGCCTGCAGCGCGGCCTGGGCGGCGGCTTCGCTGGCGCCGCTGGCCTGCATGGTCAGGCGCAGCGCGCGTTTCACCAGCTTGGCGTTGGTGGCGCGCAGGTCCACCATCAGGTTGCCGTAGACCTTGTGCAGGCGCACCATCACCGCGCTGCTGAAGGTGTTCAGCGCCATCTTCTGCGCCGTACCGGCTTTGAGGCGCGTGCTGCCGCTGATGACCTCGGGTCCGGTGTCCAGCACCACGGCGATGTCGCAGGCCGCGGCCAGCGCCGAGCCGGGGTTGTTGACCAGCGCGATGGTCAGGGCCCCCGCCGCGCGTGCTGCCTGCGCAGCGCCGATGGCGTAGGGCGTGCCGCCGGAAGCCGCGACCAGCAACGCCACGTCATGCGGCGTGGGCTGCAGCGCCTGCAGGTCGGCAGCACCCTGGGCGGCGTTGTCTTCGGCGCCTTCCACGGCCTTGAACATCGCACCAGGGCCGCCGGCCAGCAGCGCCAGCGCACGCTCGGGCGGCCAGCTGAAAGTGGGCAGCAGTTCCACGCTGTCCAGCACGCCCAGGCGGCCACTGGTGCCGGCGCCGACGTAAACCAAGCGGCCACCCGCACGCAGGCGCGGCACCGCGGCGTCCACCGCCTGCGCCAGCTGCGGCGCTGCGGCCTGCACGGCCTGGGCGGCCAGTGCCTGGTCGCCGGCCAAGGCCTGCACCAGTGCGGCGGTGTCGTAGCGGTCCAGGCCGGCATGGCCGGGGTGGGGCTGCTCGGTGCGCGGGGGGCTGGTGGTCATGGCGGGCTTGTCGGCAAAGGGCGTCTGTGAAGAGCGTCGTTGAGGGGCGTCGTTGAGGGGCATTGGGTGAGAGGGCTTCGAGAAACACCGTCACGGGGTCTTCGCAGCCTGCGCGCGCAGCGGCGTCCAGGCGGCCACGCGCAGGCCGGCGCGCGGCCCGGTCTGCCCGTTGCGGCCGATGGCGCACACCACCACCGCGTCGGCGCCGGCAGCGTCAAAGCCCGGCTGGTTGGCCGGCTGCACCGCCAGCCGCCACTGGCCGCCGATGCGGCGCCACACGGCCAGGCGCTGGGCCGCGGCGTCCACCTGCACCACCACACGCGGCGCGGTTGTGGCGGTGCCGCCGGGCGCCAGCCGCAGCACCGGCGCTGCGGGCAGCGGTGCCGGCAGCCAGGGCGTGGCGGGCACCAACGCGGCCTGCGCGTAAGGGCCGAACTTCAGCAAGGTGGCAATGCCGTCGCGGTCCTGCATCAAGGCCACCATGCTGAAGTGGATGTGGCCGGTGGCGCCGGGGTTGTTGGCGGGCATGGCTGCGGGCGCCGAGGTGGGGGCAGCCGCAGGCAAGGGCGCGGGTGCAGCGGGCATGGCGTCGGCGACAGCGCCGCTGGGGCTGACAGAAACCGGGGCTGACGGCGCAGCCAGTGAATGGCTGGCGGCCGTGCCCGGTGTTGCCGACAAGCCCAGCAACGCGGCCGGTGCCGCGCCGTCGCGGCCGCGCACGCGGGCCACCTGGTCCAGCACCTCGCGGGCCAGCCAGGCGCGTGGGCCCAGCACGGTGCCCGGCTCGCCTTTGGTGATCAGGCTGGTGAACAGGCCCGGCCACAGGTGGCGGCCGCGGGTGTTCTGCCCCACCCAGTAGTCCAGCAGCACCGGGAACTGCAGGCCCGGCCGGTCGATCTGCCAGTACAGCTGCGGCGCCAGGTAGTCGAGCCAGCCGTTTTCCAGCCAGCGCTCGACGTCGGCGTACAGCTTGTCGTACTGGCTGAAGCCGATGACGCCCGGCGGCCTGCGGTCGGGCCGGCCGACACCAAAAGGGCTGACACCGATGCGCACCCAGGGCTTGATGGACTGCACGGTGCGTTGCATGCGCTGCACCATGTCGTCGACGTTGGCGCGGCGCCAGTCGTCGCGCGCCAGCGTGCCGCCGCCCAGGCGGTAGCGGGCGTAGGACTCGTCGTCGGGAAAGGGCAGCTCGGCGCCTTCGCCGCCCACCGGGTAGGGGTAGAAGTAGTCGTCGATGTGCACACCGTCGACGTCGTAGCGGCGCACCACGTCAGCCACCACGGCCAGCGTGTGGGCGGCGGCATCGGGTTCGCCAGGGTCCATCCACCACTGGTCGCCGTAGCGCTTCACCAGCTCGGGCCGCACCACGCCCAGGTGCGGCGCGGCCAGTGGTGACCGGGCCTGCGACTGGCGGGCGCGGTAGGGGTTGAACCAGACGTGCAGTTCCAGCCCGCGCGCGTGCGCTTCGCGCACCCAGAAGGCCAGCGGGTCCCACGGCGGGTCGGGCGCGCGGCCTTGCGCGCCGGTGAGGAATTCGCTCCACGGCTCCAGCGCCGACGGGTACAGCGCGTCACCCGCCGGACGGATCTGGAACACCAGCGCGTTCAGACCCATGCCCTGCGCCCGGTCCAGCAGGGCCAGAGCTTCGCGGCGCTGCTGCTCGGGGCTGAGGCTGGGTGCGCTGGGCCAGTCGATGTTGGCCACCGTGGCCACCCAAGCGGCGCGGAATTCGCGCGGCTCGGCGGGCGGCCACTCGGCTTCCGGCAGCGGCTGCGGGCCGGCCACTGGCAACGTCCTGGCTGCCACTGGGGGGCCCTGCAGCGGCAGCATCGCCCCGGCCCAGGCTGCTGCGGCCTGCAGCAACACCCGCCTTCGCGCGGCGCGCCGGGGCACGGTGTTCGTCATCGCAATTCCTTGGGCAGTTCCTGGCGCAATTCCTGGCGCAATTCCTTGCACACCACCAGGCGCAAGCCCGACCACACGTCACTCACCGCGCACACCTTCACGTCCACCCAGCCCAGCGACAGGGCGTGTTCACGGATCGTGTCTTCGGTGATGTCGGTGGGCACCTTCGAAGCCTGCTTCGGCCAGCACACCCACAGCGCCGCATCACCGTTCAGGCTGCGCCGAAAAGGTGTCAGCTTGCGCGCCAGCGGCGTGTCTGAACATCCGGCAGTGACCATGGTGTGTTCGGCGCCGCAGCCGTCAGGGCGTGAAGGTGGGCAGCGCAGGCGGCGCAGGCGGCGCAGCGCCAGCCGCCGGCATGGTCAGCACCTGCAGCAGCGCCGCGCTTTCGGCGTCGGGCTGGCCGCTGTGGCTGGCGGGCCGGTACCGCATCTGGAAGTTCATCAGCACTCGGCGGCTTTGGGTGTCCCACACGCCCGTGCGTTCGATGTTGTAGCCGTGCTGGGCCAGCCGTTCCTGGAACCACAGGGGTTCGGGCAGCCGGGCCTCGAACGCCAAGCGCTGCTCGGCCACGCGCGCGGTGTCGGGCAGGGGCGGCACAAGGCCGGCTGCGGCCAGCTGCGGCCACGGGAACAGCGGGCCCGGGTCTTCCTTGTACGACGGCGTGACTTCGCCATGGCCCAGCACGCGGTCGGGCCTGATCTGGTGGCGCTGCACGATGTCGCGCACCAGCGGCAGCAGCACGTCGATCTGCGCTTGCGGGAAGGGCAGGTAGATGCGTTCCTTGTCGGGCCCGAGCTTGAATCCCGGGTGCACGATCTCGATGCCGATGGAACTGGCGTTCAGCATGCGGTGCGCCTTCCAGCCGCTGGCACCGGAATGCCAGGCACGCCGGCTTTCGTCCACCAGGCGAAAGATGCGCGGCTGCGGCTCGTCGCTGATGAGGTAGTGCGCCGACACCTCGCGCTCGGTCAGTACCTTCATCGACAGCGGAAAGTCGGCCACCGTGTAGTGCAGCACCAGGAACAGCACGCGGCTGTCCTGCCCCTTGGCGCTGCGGCTGGTGTCGATGGCTGTGCCGGCCGACGTGGCGGGCGGCGCCACCACGCTGGCGCAGCCCGACAGCAGCAGCGAAGCGGCAGCCAGCAGGCAACGGCGGGTGGTCAGCGGCGTGCGCATGGTGGGTGACAGCGGGCAGGCGGGCGAGCGGGCGTTTCGAGTGGGCGGCCTGTAGGGTCTGGCGGTTGCTGCGCGCAGCAGCGCCATACCTTCAGGCCTGCCATTGTGGCGGCGCTGCCGCAGCCGCCAGGCGCGCCGCCGCGTGGTGGGCCGGGGTTTGCATGCGCTGCAGCAGGGTGGCGGCCGGCAAGGCCTGGCGCAGCGCCACCAGCACCAGCGGGTGCAGGTCGAAGACGCGGCCGCTCAGCGCCACCGGCTGCGGGCCCACCCGGCGCTGCAGCGCCAGCACCAGCCGCGCCAGTTCGTGGCCGGCGCGCTGCAGGATGTCGATGGCGGCGGGGTCGGCGGCCGCTGCGGCGTCGCCCTCGGCCGCACGCGCCACCGCCACCGCCAGCGTGCCGATGTCGCCGCGGGTGGCGCCGTACACCCACTGGCGGCAGTGCGCCCAGTCGCTGCCGCCAATGTGTGCAAACACCTGCCGCGCCAGCGGGCTGGCGGGCCAGCTGCCCGGCGCTTCGTCTTCGGCACGCCAGATGTGCTGCAGCGCCTGCCGGGCCATCCAGTGGCCGCCACCGGCGTCGTCGATCACCGCACCGCGGCCACCCGCGCGGTGCAAAACGCCCGCGGCGTCCACATGGGCCGCGATCGCGCCCGTGCCGGCAATCAACACCACACCCTGCCCGGGTGCAAAGGCGGCGGCGCAGGCCAGTTCGATGTCGCTGAGCGCACGAGCGCGGTCTGCGGGCAGCTGCAGAGCTTGCGCCGCCATGGTCTGCCACTGCGGCATGGCCTGGCCGTCAAAGCCGGTGATGCCGGCCACCACGGCCTGCGGCGGGCGGGCCCCTGCTGCAGCGGCTGCCGACGCCACGGCCTGCGCCAGTGCCTGCAAGGCGGCGGCCAGTTGCTGGCGGCCTTCGGCACTGGCCAGCTGCTGGCCCGACATGGAAGGCACCTCGCCCTCGGCCAGCACCGCCCCGTCTGCACCGGCCAGGGCCCAGCGGGTGTGCGTGCCGCCGGCGTCCAGGCCCAGGCCGGTGGCGCCGCATGGGCCTGGACGCAGCGAACCCGCGTCAGGTGGAATGTGCATGGAGGCGCTGGGATTCATGAACCGGAGGCTGCAACCCGCCAGAGTACGTTTGAAGGCATCACGCAACTGTGCCAGACGCTGGGTGCGGCCCGCGCAGACTGGCGGGAACGCCCACGGGACGTGGGCGCAGAGCGCATGGCCGCCAGCAGCCACCCGCCAGCACCCCGCTGCCACCGCTGCCGCCGCTGCCGCCGCTGCCGGTACCGCCGCTACAGTACCGCCGCATGAAAACCCTGGTCACCGGCAGCGCGGGTCATCTGGGGGAAGCGCTGGTTCGCACGCTGCGTGCCGCCGGCCGCCCGGTGGTCGGCATCGACACCCTGGCATCGCCATGGACCGACATCGTTGCGTCCATCTGCGACCGCGGCGCGGTGCGTGAGGCCTTGCACGGCTGCAACGGCGTGCTGCACACGGCCACGCTGCACAAGCCGCACGTCGCCACGCACAACCGCCAGCAGTTCATTGACACCAACATCACCGGCACGCTGCATTTGCTGGAAGAAGCGCTGCTGCAACAGGCGCGGGCCTTCGTCTGCACCAGCACCACCAGCACCTTTGGCGACGCACTGACCCCACCACGCGGCGCCCCGGCGGCGTGGATCACCGAAGACGTGGTGCCCGTGCCCAAGAACATCTACGGCGCCACCAAGACCGCTGCCGAAGACCTGTGCCAGCTGTTCCACCGCAACGAGCGGCTGCCTTGCGTGGTGCTGCGCACGTCACGCTTCTTTCCCGAGGCCGACGACCTTGCCGAACGCCGCCACGCGTTTGACGACACGAACCTGAAGGTCAACGAACTGCTGTACCGGCGTGTCGACATCGAAGACGTCGTGGCCGCCCACCTGCTGGCGCTGGCCAAGGCGCCCGCGCTGGGCTTTGGCCGCTACATCGTCAGCGCCACCTCGCCGTTCACGCAGCAAGACCTGCCGCTGCTGGCCACCGACGCTGCTGCCGCATTGCGGGCCCACCACCCCGGCTACGAAGCCGTTTACGCGCCGCGGGGCTGGAAGAAGATGCTGCCGACCCTGGACCGGGTGTACGTGAATGCCTGCGCGCGCGCCGATCTGGGCTGGCAGCCCCGGTGGGACTTCGGCCACGTGCTGAGCCGCTTGGCAGCCGGGCTGGAACCGCGCAGCGAGCTGGCCCTGACGATCGGCGCCAAGGGCTACCACCGCTCAGCACAGGGCGCCTGACCGGGACGCCCGCACAATGCCGCCATGCTGTTCGTCACCCTGCGCCGTCTGGCCAGCCTGGCCCTGTGCTTGCCCGCCGCCGCGCTGGCCAACGGCCCGCCTGCACAGGGCCTGTTGCCGGCGCCGGTGCTGGCGGCCTTGCAGGCGGCCGGGGTGCCCGCGGACGCCCTGGCCGCCGCAGCGCTGCCGCTGGCCGGTGGCCAGGGCAGCCACTGGCAGCGCGCCTGGGGCCACCAGGCGCAGCGCAGCAGGCAGCCGGGCAGCGCCATGACGGTGGTGACCAGCATCGTGGCGCTGGACCGCCTGGGCCCCAACCTGCGCGGCAGCACCGAACTGCGCAGCGCAGCGCCGCTGCTGCCCGACGGCACGCTGCAGGGCGACGTGGTGCTCCAGGGCGGTG
>JAYSXE010000051.1:0-4178 GCA_043717565.1 Burkholderiales bacterium
CAACGCCGGCCGTCACCGCCAGCCGCTACACGCTGTATTCCGAAGCCGTGGTGGCCGGCGAAGCCCGGGCCGCCGGCCTGCGGTGGGACCCGTTTGCCACCACTGGCTATGCCGACGTGGCCGGCGGCGCGCCGAACGACGGCGCCACCAGTTTCGAGATCACGCCCAACCCGGTGGACTTTGGCTGGGGCCTGTTCCAGTACTCGGCCAGCGGCGTGACCGAAGACCTGTCGGGGTTCAGCGGCGGGCGCCTGAACTTTGCGGTGAAGAGCGACAGCTACCCGGGCAAGATCGAGATCGGCATCAGCACCGACACCGAAGACCGCGAAGCGCAGGAAGTCTTCCTGCAGGTTGGCCCCAGCGATTTCGGCTACTGCAACACCAACCAGTGGTGCCAGGTGTCCATTCCGGTCTCGGCCTTCCTGGCAAAGAACCCCAAACTCGACCTGCGGTTCGTGAACTTCCGCTTCATCATCGCCGACCGCTTCTCGTTCACCGGCAAGCCGCTGAACACCACCGGGCTGCCCAAGATCCGCGTCGACGGCATCCACTGGTCGAAGTGAAGCCGGCCCTGCGCTGCTGGCTCAGCAGCCGCGAAGGGAACCGGCGGCTGGCTGAACAGGCCCGCCCCGCCCGGCACGAAGGCCCCGCCGCCGCGGGGCCTTCGGTCTTCGTGGACTCGCACCGCCGATTCCAGACGCTGCTGGGCTTCGGCGGCGCCTTCACCGAAGCCGCTGCGGTGACCTGGCAACAGCTGTCGCCGGCCGCCGCCGCCGACTTCCTGCGCGCCTGCTTCGACCCCGTGCACGGTCACGGCTACGCCCTGTGCCGCGTGCCCATGGGCAGCAGCGACTTCGGCCTGGGCAACTACGCGCACGCCGAAGTGCCGGGCGACTTTGCGCTGCAGCACTTCAGCATCGAACGCGACCGCCAGCACATCCTGCCCTTGATCCACGCCGCGCAGCGTGTGGCCGGGCGGCCGTTGCTGCTGCTGGCTTCGCCCTGGAGCCCGCCGGCCTGGATGAAGACCACCGGTCGCATGAACGAAGGCGGCCAATTGCGCCCTGACTGTCGAGCCGCCTGGGCGCAGTGCTACGTGAAGTTCATCCAGGCCTACGCGGCCGAGGGTGTGCCGATCTGGGGCGTGAGCGTGCAGAACGAACCGCAGGCCACACAGCGCTGGGACTCGTGCATTTACAGCGCCGAGGAAGAACGTGACTTCGTGCGCGACCACCTGGGCCCGGCACTGCACGCCGCCGGCCTGGCCCACGTGAAGGTGGTGGTGCACGACCACAACCGCGATGAGCTGCTGCAGCGCGCCGCGACCGTATACGCCGACCCCGAGGCCGCGAAGTACGTCTGGGGCGCCGGCTTCCACTGGTACGTGCAAGACCAGTTTGACCACGTGCAGCGCCTGCACGACGCCTGGCCCGACAAGGCGCTGCTGTTCACTGAAGGCTGCCAGGAAGGCGGGCCGCACCACGGCGAATGGTCGCTCGCCGAACGCTATGCGCGCTCCATCATCCAGGACCTGAACCACTGGACCGTGGGCTGGATCGACTGGAACCTGCTGCTGGACGAACACGGCGGCCCCAACCACGTGGGCAACTTCTGCAGCGCGCCGCTGCTGGCCGACGCCGGCCGCGCAATGGTGCACCCCCAGAGCAGCTACGCCGCACTGGGCCACTTTGCGCGCTTCATGCAGCCCGGTGCGCAGCGCGTGTTGTGCGCCGCCACGCTGGAGGCGCTGGAATGCACCGCCGCCGTGAACCCCGACGGCAGCGTGGCGGTGGTGGTACTGAACCGCAGCGAGCGCAGCCTGCCTTTTTCACTGGCGCTGGACGGCACGGCGCATGCGGTCGAATTGCCGGCGCATGCCGTGGCCAGCTTCGTGCAGCGCGCAACATGAAAGCTGGGGTGGCCATGGGGCGCCGCCCGTGACGACGAGGTGAGTTGATGCGTGAACAGTGTCTGAAGAAAGTGTTGATCGTCGGCGGTGGCACCGCCGGCTGGATGTCGGCCGCCGTGCTGCTGCATTCGCTGGGCCGCAGCTACCAGATCCAGCTGATCGAGTCTGACGAGATCTCCACCGTGGGCGTTGGCGAGGCGACCATTCCCTCGATCATCAAGTTCAATGAACTCATCGGCATCGACGAAGACGAGTTCATGCGACAGACGCAGGCCACCTTCAAGCTGGGCATCCAGTTCAGGAACTGGGGCGCGTTGGGTGATTCGTACATCCACGGCTTCGGCAGCATGGGCCGCAAGACCGGCCTGGTGGACTTTCTGCACTACTGGCTGAAGGCCCGGCAGGCCGGCCAGGTAGACCGGCTGGACGACTATTCCATCAACCTGCTGGCCTGCGAGAAGAACCGCTTTGCGCGCGCGCGCAGCGACATGCCGAACTCACCGCTGGCCGACCTTCGCCACGCCTTCCATTTCGACGCAGGCCTGTTTGCCAAGTACCTGCGCGGCTACAGCGAACAGCGCGGCGTCACGCGCACCGAAGGCAAGATCACCAGTGTGCAGACGCACCCCGAAACGGGTTTCGTCACGTCGGTGACGATGGAAAATGCTGATGTGCACACGGCCGACCTGTTCATCGACTGTTCAGGCTTTCGCGCGCTGCTGATCGAGCAGACCCTGCACACTGGCTACGACGACTGGAGCCACTGGTTGCCCTGCGACAGCGCGCTGGCCGTGCCCTGCGAGTCCACGAGCCCGCTGCTGCCCTACACGCGTTCCACCGCGCACAGCGCCGGCTGGCAGTGGCGCATTCCGCTGCAAAGCAGAATCGGCAACGGCCATGTGTTCTGCAGCCGGTTCATGAGCACCGACGAAGCCACAGCGGTGCTGCTGCGCAACCTGGACGGCAAGGCGCTGGCAGATCCGCGGCTGATCCGCTTCGTCACCGGCAAACGCAAGCGGTTCTGGAACAAGAACGTGGTGGCCATCGGCCTGGCCAGCGGCTTCATCGAACCGCTGGAATCGACGTCGATCCACCTCATCCAGCAGGGCATCGTGCGGCTGATCGAACTGTTTCCGAACCGCGGCTTCCACCAGGCCGACATCGACGAATACAACCGCCAGTCGGCAACGGAATTCGAGCAGATCCGCGACTTCATCGTGCTGCACTACCACGCCACCCGACGCGACGACTCGGCCTTCTGGAAGCACTGCCGCCACATGGACGTGCCCGATACGCTGAAGCACAAGACCGAGCTGTTCAGCAGCAGCGGGCGCTTCTTCCACAAGAACGACGAGCTCTTCGGCGACGCCAGTTGGGCGCAGGTGATGCTGGGCCAGGGCATCCAGCCGCAGGGCTACCACCCGCTGGTGGACAACTCAGCCGATGAACCGGTCTACAAGATGTTGGGCAACGTGAAGGCGGTGATGCACGCGGTGGTGGACCAGATGCCGACCCATGAGCAGTACATCGCCCAGCACTGCAAGGCCGCGCCCACCTGATCGGGCCCGCGGCCGTGCTGTTGACAGCAGCGGCTGGAGCCCGTGCCGCGCCGCCGCAGCCGCGCCGCCGCAGCCGCGCCGCTGCGGCCCCGCGCTTACGGCCCCGACTCGAGCTTGATGTCGTCGAAGTAGTAGGTCTCGCCGGGGCTGGCCGAAGCCTTGGTGCCCAGGTTGGGCAGCATCACCACCCAGCTGTAGGCCGGGCCGACCTTGCCGGCGGGCACCACCCAGCTCAGCGTCTGCCAGCCCGCCACCACGGCCTGCGTGGCCTGGATGTCGCCAGTGTTGACGTTGGGGTCGCTGGCGTTTTCCAGCTTCAGCACCACAGGCACGCCGGCCACCGCGGAATGCACGCGGGCCGACAGGGTGCGGGTGTTGGCCGTCAAGGGAATGACGCCGACGTTGGCCTTCGCGCCCGCCCACACCTCGCCACCCAGGCGGATGATCTTGCCCGCATTGCCGCTGCCGCCCGTGGGGCCTGCAGCAATGGCCGAAGTCTCGGCACCGTTGAAGCCTTCAAAGGTGGGCAGCGGGCTGCCGTCAAACGACGCCAACACCTGCGCGGTCGGTGCGGCCGGCACCACCAGCTTGATGTCGTCGAAGTGGTAGGTTTCGCCGGGGCTGGCCGAGGCCTTGGTGCCCAGGTTGGGCAGCATCACCACCCAGCTGTAGGCCGGACCCACCTTGTTGGCGGGCACCACCCAGGTCAG
>JAYSXE010000052.1:0-67794 GCA_043717565.1 Burkholderiales bacterium
GCGCCGAAACTGCAGCAGGGCGCTCTCGCGGTCGCTGGCGGTGACCGACTCGAAGGTGTCCAGTGACCACTTGATCTGCTTTTGCAGCGCCAGGTCGTCTTCAACGATCAGCAGCGGTGGGCTGCCTGCGGCGCTCATGAAGCCTTCTGGTGCAGCAAGGGGGCACCCCGTTCGGCTTCGAAAAGGGGTAACACGACCGTCATGACGGTGCCTTCACCCGGCTTGCTGCGCACGCTGATCTGGCCGCCCAGTTCCCGAATGTATTGCTGACTCTCGTAGGTGCCGATGCCCATGCCGCTGTGTTTGGTGGTGCTGAAAGGTCTGAAAAGGCGCGACTGGATGAATTCTTCAGTCATCCCGCCGCCGGTGTCGCCCACGTCCACGCGCACCTGGCCGCTGCTGCGCTCAACGCCTATCCATACTGTGCCTTGTGTGGGTGTGGCGTCCAGTGCGTTTTGCACAAGATGGCCCAGCACCCGCTCCAGCCGGTCTTCGTGGCCGCGGGTGGCGATGGGTTCCAGCGTCTTCAGCTCCAGCTTGCGGTTCTGCTGGACGGCCAGGGCTTCCAGGCGCTTGACGATGGCCAGCAGGTCCACGCCGTGGCCGGCGCCGACGGGTGTGGCGCCTTCGCGCAGCTGCAGCATCAGGCGGCGCATTTTTTCCAGCGAGCTCTCCACCGTCAGCAGCATGTCCGCCTGGAACTCTGGGTTGTCGCGCAGCCTTTCGGCGTTCTTCAGCATCAGGCTGAGCTGGGTGACGATGTTCTTCAGGTCGTGCACGACAAAAGCAGACATGCGGTTGAAGGCTTCGAACTTGCGCGCTTCCAGCAAGGCCTCGGTGGCTTGCATCTGCGCCAGGTAGCCCGCGGCCTGCCGGCCTGCGGTTTTCAGCAGGTCCAGCACCTCCCAGTTCAGGTCGGTAGCGGTGCGCGGGTGGGCCAGCAGCACAAAGCCCAGCATGTCCTGGTCCACCAGAAGTGGGACGACCAGCCAGGGGTTGTTGGCAGCCAACAGCCAGGCGGGCATGGTCAGGTCGCCGTAGCGCTTGGGCGAAGAGCGGTACTCGCCCATGTCGATGACCCAGCCCTTGTCGCGCAGCAGCACGCAGAACGACGAGTCTGCCGGCTCGATGCCGCCACTTTGGGCCATGTTCCAGCACGTGGCTTCGGTGTATGGGGCGTCAGGCGATGCGCGGGTCCACAAGCTGCCTGCCGGGCATTCCACCATGCCGGCCAGCCCGCGCACGATCAGTGCACCGGTCTCCTGTGGCGAACGCCTGGACGACAGCAGCGCCGTGAAACGCAACCACTCTTCACGGTAGTCATAGCGGTAGCTGAAGAAGTGTTTGCCCACAAACACCTTCATCCAGGCGCGGCTGGAGGCCGACATCAGGAAGACGCTCAACGCCGTCAGGCCCACCACCAGCAGGCCCAATTGCAGCGCACGGCCCCAGTTGCCCCCGAAGTACCTGACGTAGTAGCCCAGGCCGGAAATGAACAGCAGGTAGCCGCCAGCAACCAGCAGAGTGGCCGAGTAGAACGCCGCGGTTCGCGACACTTGCATGCGGCGCAGCCAGTCCTTGCGCCGCCGCGCGGCCAGCCAGATGAGCGGCACGGCAACGGTGTGGGCGACACCGCGCAAGCCCAAGGCGTCCGTGTCCACCGTGCCCAGCAGCACAGCCTCGGCATAGACATAGATGTCGTACGCGAAGATGCAGGCAAGTCCCAGGCAGACGGGCTTTGCGCCCCAGCGGACGTCATCGCCGACGTTGCGGAACACCTGCTCAACCGTGATCAGGCCCAGCAAGGGCAGCGCCAACGCAAATGCGAGGCTGCCTTGTGGCGCAAGTGAAGGCGTTGCACCGACACCGAACAGGATCAGCCACAAGGTCGCACCCGCCAGCGCCAGGGCCATGCCGCCCCGCAAGACCTGCGTAGCCTGCGGCAGGCTTGTGCCCGGGGTCACCTTCAGCAGCTGGTGCAGGAACACGAACCACAGGCCGTAGCGCGCCAGGTCGGCCCAGGCCGCAAACTGGCGCCAATCGGCCCGGGGCTCGGCCGCGGCATAAGCAGCCAGGCCCGCCCAGGCGCTGCTGGCCAGAAGCGCCCAGATCAGCAGCCAGGCTTTGCTGTTGTCTGGGCCCCGGGGGCGCGCGGCCCACAGGATCTGCAGTGCAAATACAAGGTGGATGACGGCGGACAGTGCCTGCCCGTATATGGCGATGACTTCGTTCGCTGGGCCCATGTGCTTGGTGTGTCGCCCGCTGGCGGTGCGGCAATTCGTTTGAGCCTCAAGCGCCCCTGCTGGCGGGCGGGCCCTGGGGTCGCGTCAAGGTCAGCGGACCACTGTAACGCCTGGTCGCACCCTGCGCCTTCGCGCTCTGCCAGCTTCACACCGGGTTCAGGCCGGGGTCACGTCGGGTTCAGCGCGCGCCTTTGCCCGTGAGCACGACGCCCACGGTTTCGAAGAGCACCACCAAGTCCAGAAAGAGGCTGTGGTTCTTTACGTAGTACAAGTCGTACTGAAGCTTTTCTTGCGAATCTTCTACGGTGGCGCCATAGGGGTACCGCACCTGTGCCCAACCCGTCACCCCGGGCTTGACGCTGTGGCGCAAGGCATAAAACGGGATTTCCTGCGTCAGCTGGTCCACGAAGAATGAACGCTCTGGGCGGGGGCCGACCAGACTCATGTCGCCGCGCAATACGTTGAACAGCTGCGGGAGCTCGTCGATGCGCACGCGCCTGATGAAATGGCCCACACGCGTGATGCGGTCGTCGTTGGCAGCCGCCCAGCGGGGCTGCCCGTCCTGTTCGGCATCGGTACGCATGCTGCGAAACTTGGCAATGCTGAACTTCTGCCCGTTCAGCCCCACCCGTTCCTGACGGTATAGAACCGGGCCGCTGCTCTCGAGCCTGATCAAGAGGGTCGCCAGCACCATCAGGGGCAGCGACAGGACACACAACAGCCCGGCACTGACGATGTCAAATACCCGCTTGACCGCAGTGCGCCATGCGCCCTGGTTGAAACCGTCACCAAAGATGAGCCAGCTGGCGTTCAAATAGTCCAGGCGAATCTGCCCCAGCGTCTTCTCGAAATGTGTGTTCAGGTCGTAGACCTTGACGCCGGCCGCCTTGCAGTCCAACAGCTGCCGCAGCGGCATGCTGCCAGAACGGCGCTCTGTCAAGGCCACCACGATCTCGTCCACCCCCAGCCGGCTGGCGGTTTCAGACAACGTATCGGCAGGGGTAAGCAGTTCGCTGGCGGGAACGCTGGGGTCTTTCTCGTTGGGCCCAACCACATAACCCACGATGTGGGCGTTGGGATCCGATGCCTTGAGTGTTCGCCCTACCGTCTCCGCCGCCGGTCCTGCGCCGTAAATCAGAATCCGTGCCCGGCTCGCAGGTGTAGCCGTTGATTGAGCCATGTATGCGCGCCTCAAGATCAGTGCCGCCACGCCAGCCATCATGGACCATTGAATGGCTCCCCGGTTGACCAGCCCTGAAGGCAGCAATCCGAAGATGGCGTAGGCAAGAGGTAACGCTACCAGCAAAACGAGCAGGGCCCGTGACCAAGAACGCCCGACGCGGGGGTATGCCGGCGGTTCATACAAGCCCGAAGCTCCCCCAATCACCACCAGGCAGGCAGCGAATGACACGACATGGGTGCCAGCCAGTGAAACCACCTGGTCCAGTCGGTCGACCTGCATCAGGATGGCCACCAGAGCCACCAGCAGCACCCATCCCAGATCGAACAGCATCCCCAGCAACGAGGCTCGGTGCACGTAATGATTGAATATCCGGATCATGGCTGTAGGGTAAAGCGGTGGAATCGCACTGGTTCAATGACTGGCGCTGCCCTGAAAGCCACCGGATTTTTACGAGCCGCCACGGCAGCAGCCTGGCAAGTCGAGTCGAAGCATAGAGGTTACAACCACGTCCAAAAATGTAAGTGCGGCTGACTTCGTCTCACAATCCCCGTGTTGAGGGGGGGGCTTGAGGACTGAGTTACCGCAACGGCACCTCTTGCACCAACAGGCGAGGTTGAGAAAGCGTTCTCGGCTCTCATGATCGTGAGCTTGAGGTGAAAGCGAACCGTTCCGTGAGCATAGTTAGCCGCGCGTGAAAGCCGAGTCTGAAGGTCGCGGACATCGCCAATTTCTGCACAACAGGGCGACCCGTCGCTCGGGATTGACGACAGCGAGCAGAAATCGTCGTCAACGTGGCGTCGGTGGATTGGGTGAATCTGCTTTCTGTGTGTTGTGAAGTCCCAGCGCCTTGATCGACAGATGTTTGGCCAGCATCAGCGGCGGCATCCGCAGCCAGTGGCCGCGCAGGTAGAGCGCCCCCAGCGCCGTGTCTCGGAGCAGGGGGCTTGCCGGCGCCACTGGCGTGGACAAGGCCAGCGACCAGATCGCGTCCATAAATGCCCGCAGAATGGGGCGCGGTGCAAATCGGCAAGCCATGGCCACAGTGCCCCTTGGTGCCGCGAACTGCAGGGTGCGCTCCAATTGCCTCAGCGCGTAGTACAGCGGCCGGCCCAGGTCCAGTTCCTCGGCTCTGGGCGCCAATTCGGCCCAGACCGGGTCATCGGGTTGCAGCCCGCTGAGCAGCATTTCAAGGTCTGACAGATCACGCAGGGCGTGCGTCATGTCGTCATTCATGAACAAGTGGGTCATGCTGTGCAGCAGCATGTCCACCGGCGCCAAAACGTGCAGCACCCGGGTGCCCGGCAGGTGACGTGCTGACGCTATCAACCTTCCGGCATCGGGCTTCAACCGGGCCGTTTCCGGCAGTATCGTGTGGTGAACGTCCAGCACCGTACCGCGTTGAATGTGCTGCATGGGCGGCAATTCGTGCATCCAACGCCGGTAATACTGCTGGTTGTAATCGGACTCTTCCGTTGACATCCAGCCGTGCAGGGTGAGCAAGGCTTCAGCCTTGGCCAAGGCCGCCTTCGGCACCAGGATGTCGACATCTGAGAACACCCGTCCCTGTGAAGCTGGCAGCGAAGCGGCAGCGTAGGCCGCACCCTTGAGCAGGATGACCGGGGCTTCCAGACCTGACAGCGCATGGTCCAGATGCCGAGTCTCCCGCAAGACCTCGGCCTGCTGGGCTCGGCACACCCTGGAAGCGGCTTGCAGATGTTCGCTGAGGGCATCGGGATAGAAGGGCGGTCCGACACGCGGTTCGTCAAGCAACCGACTGGCCAGTCGGCCCGTCAACCCGCAGTAACGCGCTTTGCGCAGCACCTCAGCCCACTGCGCGCCGGACCAACCAGTGGCCTGCTGCGGGTTGCGCAGCACCTGCAGCAATGGATCCCTTGCTGAATTCACAAGCAAAACGCCCTTGGCTCGCAGCCGTGTGCGTTCCTATTCACGGGTAGGCCACGCTCGTGTGTGGGTCCTTGGCGAGGCGGTCGAAGACATCCATGGCCTCCAGCAGGTTGCTGTATTCAAAGGTGAAGCACTGACTGTGGCTGACCAGGCCCGCCAACATTTCGAAACCTTCCCGCCCGTAGATGTCGTAGTTGAACGAATTGCCGGCCAATTGCAACAACGCTTGCGCCCGCTCGAGAGGTTGAAGCGCGGTTGGCGAGCCGGGCGAGTACTTGGGCAACACCACCCAACCCGGCCGGGCACGTTCCTGGGAGCGCAACAGGGCGTCGGCGGGCGCCGGGAAGTGCGCAACCACCCCCTTGGTGGTTTCGGTCACCCGCGACCCAAATTCCAGCGAGGGAACGAGCTTCGAGATGACATCGATCGAAGCATTTTTCAGGCTGACCGGCCGCGGGTTGGGGATCAGGTCACCCGTCTTCGGACAAATCAGCGCAAGCTCGTCAGAAAGCAGCCGCCAGCCGTGAAACAGCAGCGCGGCGCAGAGCGTGCTCTTGCCCGATCCCGACGGCGCCGGCAGTATCAGTGCCCGCCCATCGCGTTCAAGCACGGCAGCGTGAAGAATCTGGTACTGGTGACACATGCCGTAGATGCACCAGTTGAGCCCCCACTCCAGCAAAGGAAAGCCCTGATCACCGGGTAGCGGATTGAAGGGTTCCTGCCCGTCCAGCGCGAAGGTGACCTGACGGTCCCAGTAGCGCCTGATGCCTTTGGGCCGGCGTACGCTGACGGAAAAGTCGGTGAACTCCCCTTCAGCGACCAGCGGATAGTGGGCGTACAGCCGTTGGATGGAGTCGGCGAGGTACCCCAGAGGGGTCTGAATGGCGGCACTGAATGGCCCCATTCGCAGCCGCAAGCCGTTCTTGTTGGCCAGTCGATTGCGGGTCTGTGACGCTGAAAGCTCGCTGAGGCAGGTGGTCATTCCACACGGCGTAACAACCCGGCTGCAACCAAACCGTTGATGGTCTCTTCCATCAGCAGCAGGTCGGTTCCGATGTCAGACCCTTCGGAGTTTACCGACTCAGATGCCGTACCCAGCAGCGCCATGGCGTCTTGCAACGTCAACGGCTGGGTTCTCGCGATTTCCAGCACAGACGCGCCCAGCTCACTGACCAGATGGGTCGAAACGGTTCCAGGCTGGTACACCGCCGCAGCTGACTCCCCGGCCCAACTTCGAACCAGCAGGTCCGGGCTGCACGCATACCGAGGCGCCGAACTCTGATCTGCAGACCCGTGGTGCAGCGCAGTCAAGGCAACATCGTGTAACCCAGCAGCAAGCGGGCCCAGGCGATGATCTCGGTGTCACCCCAGTCGATCTGAGTGCCGGGCTTTTTGTAGCGGTTGCCGTTGGCCTTGTAGTTCGACCAGATGCTTTGCACGTAGCCCAGGTCGAACCCCGCTCCTGAGGTCATCGCACCCGCATTCAGGTTCAATGCCATCGCAATGAGATGCTGCAAGGTTCCCACCTCGGCGGAGGTCTGGATGGCGCCACCGGACAGCAGAACGTCTTTGACCAGTTGGTTGTTGAAGCTGGAACCCGTGGTCCCCATCAACGTTGCCACCGTCACATTCAGGCTGGGCGTGGCTGGCGCACTGACGGCCAACGCGCGCCAGAAGTCCGCATTCTGCTTGGCACAAGCCAACGATGTTACTTTCGGATTCCGGCTCTGGAAGGTTGCGACGGAGACGAACGAAGACGCCACCGTGCAGGTTCCATTGTTCGCGAACGGGTTTGCAGCAACAGGGCCGCTGGCCAACGTCAGAAGCACGGGACTCGCCCCTGCACCAGCGCGCAGTAACGCACGACGACTCACGCCAACCGGCGTGGGCTCCGCAGAACCTACGTTCTCCGCGGTCTTCTTGATTTCGGACTTGAAATGCATGTGCAGTCTCCGACCGTGATGATCGCCTGTGGGCATTGTAGGGAGCGCCAGCCGACAAATGTTGGCTCTGGCCCCCCTCGACCCCGGGGTGAAAAGGGAGTAGCCCCAGGCTTTGGACGGGTAATGGACCAAGCCAAGGGCGGGAATAGGGATCTTTTCTGAGTGACTTGCCGAAAGTGGTCTGCACCAGACTGCCGGATAGACCCTGGAACTCCGTTCGAATTTTGAAACCGAAAGGCGACTTCAGGCGCTCTCCTCACCCTCAAATTGAAGCTGAAAAGCGACCCGGACAACAGCCCCTAAGTCAGGGGCTGCGATCCGCAGAGCCGTTTCTGCGGCCGATTTCGATTCGATATTTCTTGAGTGGAGGATGCCAGAATTTGGATGTATCTCTGCCTGCCCTGACAGTCGTACCTTCGACCGTTGGTCGAATCCACTTTGCCGAAATCTCAAACTATTGATAGAGAAGACCCCGTGAATCAGGGGTATCGAACAGAAGCGGCAAAGGCCGTGGCTTGTCGGAGTGGGAAGAAAACAGCCGTGATTTCTGCACCTTGACGTGCAGTCGTTGGCGATCGGTCACACCGCAGTCCGGGGAAAGCGTGAACGCGCTCGAAGCCGCGCGTTTTCCAAGGCATTCACCGGACGCTGCTGGTGGAGCACCCAGCCCCGCCGGCCCCTTCAGATGCTTGAGGTGGAGCCGGCCCGACGCACACTGTCGTCACCGGAACTGCCGTCGTTCGAATCTGGTCGCTTTGGCACGTCGTGTCTCTGAACGTGAAAAAAGTGTCGCGGGTACAAAAACCTGTAACTGCGCCCATGCCACCATTGGTAACGGCTATGCCATCATTCATCTCTTGAGTGCTGGTGGCCCGGTCGCTGCTTCATTGACTGCGCTTTGTCGCGGGCCCTGTTGGCGCCTGAGAAGGCTGCACTGCCCTGTTTGATTGGAGTTTGCCTTGATGACACGATTTGCGCGTTTGACCGAAGCTGCGGCGTTTCGCACCGCTCTTGCAGCGTTGACGCTGTTTCTTGCTGGTTGCGCGGGGTCTGGAAATCGTCTTCCCGCCGCGCCTGCCACAACGGCTTTGGCGGACTACAGCTATCTGATCGGCGCCGGTGACAACCTGAACATCATCGTATGGCGAAACCCGGAATTGTCCTTGTCCGTGCCTGTGCGCCCTGACGGCAAGGTTTCGGCCCCGCTGGTCGATGAGTTGGTGGCGCAAGGCAAGACGTCTTCCGAAGTCGCGCGCGACATCGAAAAGAAGCTGTCGACATATGTGCGCGACCCAGTCGTCACGGTGATCGTCACCAGTTTTGTTGGGCCCTACAGCGAACAGATCCGCGTGGTGGGCGAAGCTGCCAAACCGCAGTTCCTGCCGTTCAAGCAAAAGATGACGCTGCTGGACGTGATGATCGCCGTGGGTGGCCTGACCGACTTTGCTGATGGCAACGGCGCTTCGATACTGCGCAGTGCCGATGGCAACAAGCAATACGCTGTCCGCCTGAAAGATCTGGTCAAGCGTGGAGACGTGTCCGCCAATGTGGAGATGCGCCCAGGCGACATCCTGATCATCCCGCAGAGCTTCTTCTAGAGCGCGGAGACAAGCTGATTCGTTCCGAGATTGAATCAGTGCTCGTTGCATGCCGCCCGCTGCGGCACCGGTTTCTTTCCCGCTCGGCGCTTCCTTGACGCCCTGGTCCAGTCACAGAGCCCTCCATGCAAGAAATAGCACAACAGATTCTGGCAACCGTCCGTGGCATGTGGAAATTCCGCTGGCCCGCGGTGATGGTGGCGTGGGTGGTTGCCGCGCTCGCCGTCATGGTGATCTGGCGCATACCAGACCAGTACGAGGCCGCCGCCCGGATCTATGTCGATACCGATTCGATCCTGAAGCCGTTGATGTCGGGCCTGGCTGTGCAGCCGAATGTGGAACAGCAGATCTCGATGCTCAGCCGGACGCTTTTGAGCAGGCCCAACGTCGACAAGCTCATCCGCATGGCCGACCTCGACCTGAAGACCCAATCGAAGAGCGAACAAGAGGCCTTGGTCGAACGCTTGATGAAGGGTATC
Source organism: Burkholderiales bacterium (assembly GCA_043717565.1). Lineage (GTDB taxonomy): Bacteria > Pseudomonadota > Gammaproteobacteria > Burkholderiales > Burkholderiaceae_C > Rubrivivax. The sequence goes on from JAYSXE010000052.1 coordinate 9,352, forward strand.
CAGATTCAGACCGCGGGTGGTGTCAACCTGTACACCCTGGCCTATCGCGATGCCGAGCAGGACAAGGCCAAGCGCGTCATCCAGTCCATGGTGTCCATCTTTGTTGAATCCGGATTGGGTGCGAGCCGCAAGGACACCGATTCGGCCAAGACCTTCTTGGCAGAGCAGATCAAGACCTTCGAGGCGCGTCTCGAAGAAGCCGAGGCGCGCATGAAGGAGTTCCGTCTGCGCAACCTGGACCGTCAAGGGCCGGACGGAAAAGACGTGGCAACCCGTCTTTCCGAGATTGGCGGGCAGCTGGAATCGGCAAAGCTGCAATTGCGCGAAGCTGAAAAGTCACGGGATGCTGCCCGGCGGCAGTTGACCGAAGCGCGCAGCACGGGTGGTTCTGCAAGCGCGTTGCCCAACTTGCTGAAAGAGGCGTCCAACACGTCTGTCTCGACCCCCGAGATCGATGCCCGCATCGAGGCGCAGAAGCGCAACCTGGACAACCTGCTCCAGCGGTATACCGACCAGCACCCTGACGTTACCAACACCCGCCGTTTGCTGACCGACCTGGAAAGCGCCAAGGCCAAGGAAGTTGCAGAACTGCGGGCGAAGGCTGCGGCTGCCCCAGCGGCGCCCGCGCCTGTGGCGGCTGAAAACCTCGCTGTGCAGGAATTGAACCGGATGATGGCCACAGCAGAAGTTCAGGTGGCCGCCCTGCAGGCCCGGGTGGATGAATACGCCGGTCGTTATTCTCAGTTGAGGGAGTCGTTGAAGACTGCGCCGCAGATCGAGGCCGAGGCTGCCCAGCTGAACCGTGACTACGCGATCACCAAGAAGAACTACGAAGACCTGGTGGCCCGCCGCCAGTCTGCGGTGATGTCGGGCGAGCTGGACGTTGCTTCGGGCGTGGCCGAATTCCGGCTCATCGACCCGCCGCGGGTCTCGCCCAAACCGGTGTCGCCGAACCGGTTGTTGTTGCTGCCGCTGGCGCTGGTCAGCGCGTTGGCAGCCGGCCTTCTGTTCGCCTTTGCGGCGGCGCAGCTGCGGCCGACGTTTTCCGACGGCAACGAACTGCGTGCGAAGACCGGGTTGCCCTTGCTGGGCGTGGTCACCGGCCTGATCTCTGATGAAGATCGGCGCCGGGAGCGGGTGGGCTTGTTCCGTTTCGTGACGGCATCCGGGGGGTTGGTGGGTTTGTTCATTGCAGGTCTGATTGCAATGACCTTGATGAATCGCTACGGGGGTTGAACCAATGAGCAGCCTTATTGAACAAGCTGCGCAACGCCTGGAGCAGCTGCGCCAAGCCGGCGTCGTGACGCCAGAAATTGCAGATGCCGGCACCGCTGGCTTGGGCGGCAACGGCCCCGCGGCTGAAGCCCCCGCACAGGCTCTGCGCAGAGACGGCCAACGCCATGTTGCGCCCGACAGCACCTGGGACGGTGCCGCGCAGTCGCGGCGCGTGACGTTGAATCTGGATGCCATTGCTGCTTCGGGCATCGTCACTCCCGCGGCGCCGAGGTCGCAGATGGCCGACCAATACCGCGTCATCAAGCGGCCGTTGATCGCCAACGCGGTGGGTCGTGGTGCCTCATCGGTGAAGCATGGCAACCTGATCATGGTCACCAGTGCTTTGCCGGGTGAGGGCAAGAGCTTCACCTCGATCAATCTGGCCATGAGCATGGCCGCCGAGTTGGACCACACCGTGATGCTGGTGGACTCTGACGTTGCGCGGCCGTCCATCCTTCGCATGTTGGGCTTGCCTCCGGGGCCGGGCCTGCTGGACCTGCTGGAAGGCAAGGCGGACATGTCCAGCGTGCTGATGCGCACCAATGTGGACAAGCTGACGATCCTGCCCAGCGGCACACCGCATGCCAAGGCCACGGAATTGCTGGCCAGTGACGCGATGTCAAAGTTGCTGGATGACATGTCCACGCGCTACCCGGACCGGATCATCATCTTCGACAGCCCGCCTTTGCTGCTGACCACCGAAGCGCGTGTGCTGGCCACCCACATGGGCCAGATCGTGGTGGTGGTGCATGCAGACCGCACGCTGCAGGGAACGGTGCAGCAGGCACTGTCCGCCATCGAGACCTGCCCCGTGAAGATGATGGTGCTGAACAAGGCGCGTCCGGATGCAATCGGGGGCTACGGGGGTTATGGCGGCTACGGCTATGGCTACGGTTATGGCTACGACTATGGCTACGGCTATGGCGGCTACGGTGGCAATGAAGGTGATGGCGATCAGACATCGCTGGTCGGGGCCGACTCCGTTGCTGCTTCGCGGGCCAATACAACCCCGGGCGAAGGCGTGAGCAAGGCCAAGACCTGATTGCCACCGAGACGATGAAACGCAGCGCACAAGGCCGGATGGGCCTGCAGGCCCCTGCCGGCGGATTGCGCGCACCCTTTGCGCGCAATCTGGCCTGGATGGCCCTGACCTGCATGCCGGCCATGGCGCAAGATGCAGCGGTGTCGCGGCCCTACAACCTGAACACGACGTTCAACGTGTCCACGCAGTTGATCGATGTGAAGAGCAGCTCCGGGGGGCATGCGCCTTTGGAACTGGTTACCTCCTTCGGCCCAGGTTTGCAGATCTCCAAGCAGTCAGGGCGGCTGCAGGGCACGCTGGACTATCAGCTGCTGGGAATTGTTCATTCCCGGCGCACCGATTCCAACCGGTTCGACAACAACCTGACCGCCAACCTGCGGGCTGAAGCGGTACCGGGTTGGGCCTATATCGATGCTGGCGCGACAGTGGGCAAGCAAAGCATCTCCTTGTTGGGCCAGCAAACGGCTGCGGACAGCCTGGCACCCAACGGCAATCAACAGGAGGTTTTGAACCTCCGGGTTTCACCTTTTGTGCGGGGCGAGTTGCTGGACCTGGCAACTTATGAACTGCGACTCAAAGGCGCTCTGACCGAAGTTCGGGGCGCAACGGTTGGCGACTCCCACTCTCTGGGCTCGTCGCTCACGCTCGGCTCGCCCAGGCGTGGTTCCTTGGTGGGTTGGGGCTTCCAGGGCTCGCAAGACCGGCTGACCTACAAGGGTGGCCGTTCCACCGACAACTACCGGGCGATCGGTTCGGTTTCCTTCACCCCCGAACCTGACCTGACGCTGGAACTGCGTGCCGGCCAGGAGTCGACCAACGTGGGTGCTCTGCAGCGCCGCACCTATGACAACTGGGGCGGGGGTGTGCGCTGGACGCCCACACCTCGCACCTCGGTGAATGTTGGCGTGGACCGGCGCTACTTCGGCGACAGCTTCCAGGTTGCGCTGGAACACCGCTTGCGCCGTTCGACGCTGCGTTTCACGAGCACCAAAGACGCGTCCAACAGCGGCGATGCTGCGGGTGTCGGTCAGCCTTTGACGCTGTACCAGCTGTTCATGCGGCAGTACCAGTCGGTAGAGCCCGACCTCACCCGGCGGGACATCCGCGTGCGTGAACTCTTGCGCGTGTCCGGTCTGAACCCCAATGCGGTGATTGGTGGTGGCTTCGCGACGTCGGCCGTCACGCTTCAGCGCCGCGACGACCTGGCCTACACCTTCAGCATGCCCAGAACCAACCTCACCCTTCGCGCCAGCTCTGGCACGAACGAGATCCTCGACAACATCACCGCCCAACGGGGCTTGGCCTTTGTCAAACAGCGTGGGCTTGACGCCGCAGTGGTGCACAAGCTGACGCCGGCCACCACGGGCTCGGTCTTGGTGGCACTGCAGCGCAACTCGAGTCAAGGGCAAGCCAGTGATCTGAAGTCCATCTCGGTGAACGTGACCACAACGGTAAATCGCCATCTGACGGCCGCCGCGGGTGCCCGTCACGGGGTGTACAGCGGTGCCTCCAACTCCAACAGCGATACCGCCCTGACCGGGTCGCTGAGCCTGCGGTTCTAGCCATGTATGAAGCCTTCTACGGTCTGAGCAGCAAGCCTTTTCAGCTCAATCCAGACCCCAACTTCTACTTCGCTAGCAAGCAGCACCGCCGTGCCAAGGCGTACCTGGAATACGGCGTTTCGCGCAACGAAGGATTCATTGTCATCACGGGTGAGATTGGCGCTGGCAAGACCATGGTGCTGCGCTCGCTGATCGAAGGCTTGCACGGCAGCAATGTCATCACCGGGCATCTGGTGACCACCCAGCTGGGCGCCGAAGATACGCTGCGGATGGTGGGGGCCGCTTTCGGTTTCCGCGTCAAGGATGTGCCGAAATCGGAACTGCTGATCACGCTGGAAGCCTTCCTGATCAGCCAGACCAGCAAAGGCAAGCGCTGCCTGCTGGTGGTGGATGAAGCGCAGAACCTGACGCCGCGTGCGGTTGAAGAACTGCGCATGCTCTCCAACTTCCAGTTCGGCAACCAGGCGTTGTTGCAGAGCTTCCTGGTGGGGCAGCCTGAATTTCGCGAAATCCTGCAGCAACCCGAGATGGAACAGTTCAGGCAGCGCGTGGCCGCCACCTGCCACATCGGGCCGCTGGACCTGGACGAGACCAAGGGCTACATCGACCACCGCCTGAAGTGCGCCGGCGCCAAGGACAAACCCAGTTTTGACCCCGATGCTTTCGATGTGATCTTCAAGGCCACGGGCGGCATCCCGCGCCGCATCAACGGCCTGTGCGATCGTTTGCTGCTGGCAGGTTTTCTGGCCGGGCGTACCCACTTGACGTCAGCGGACGTCAAGGAAGTGGTGCAGGAATTCCAGCAAGAGAACGCCGTGCCCACACGCAACCCGGCGGCGGCGCCGCAACGGGGTGGTGAACCCACCATGCCCGGAGGCATGGCCGGTGCAGTGCTGGACCTTGACCTGAGCCAGGTGGCCTTGAGTCCCGACAGTGCCGAGGCCATGTCGCAACAGATTGCCTCGCTCACGGCCGACCAACGGGGCGACCAGTTGCAGCGGCTGGAAAAAAGCTTGCTGAGGCTGGAGCGCGTCAACGTTCAGACCCTGGGCATGCTGCAGCAACTGGTGAACGCGGTGAAGAAGCCCGACCGCGAAGCAGGGCCTTGAACCGGACCACGCGCAGGCTGGCGGTCTGCCGCGCGAAAGGTCAAGGCCTCAGGCTGAGCCCACTCCATTGACCCCGACCTTCCATTGAAATCCACCGAGCCCATGGTTCCGAGCAATTTGCGCAATGCCTTGACGATCGACGTCGAAGACTATTTCCAGGTCTCGGCCTTTGCACCCTACATCGCCCGCGCCGACTGGGACGCGGCCGAGTGTCGTGTGGAACGCAACGTGGACCGTATCCTGGCCCTGTTGGCAGAGCGGGACGTGAAGGCCACCTTCTTCACGCTGGGCTGGATCGCCGAGCGTTACCCGCAGGTGGTGCGCCGCATCGTGGCTGGCGGCCACGAACTGGCCAGCCATGGGTATGGCCATGAACGGGCCAGCGACCTGAGCCGTGAAGCCTTCAGGCAAGACGTGACGCGGGCCAAGTCGCTGCTGGAGGACCTGGGTGGCAAGCCGGTGCTTGGCTACAGGGCGCCGAGTTTTTCGATTGGCGTTGGCAACCTGTGGGCTTTTGAAGTGCTGGACCGGGCAGGCTACCGTTACAGCAGCAGCGTGTACCCGATCAAACACGACCACTACGGCATGCCGGATTCGCCCCGCTTCGCCTACCGGGTGGGCGCTGGCCTGATGGAGATTCCCGTCACCACGGTGCGCATGATGAAGCGCAACCTGCCTTCCAGTGGCGGTGGCTATTTCCGCTTGCTGCCCTACGCGGCTTCGCGCTGGCTGCTGAACCGGGTGAACCAGCAGGAAAAGGAGCCCGCCATCTTCTATTTCCATCCCTGGGAAATCGACGCCGGCCAGCCCCGTGTGCCCGGTATCGACCTGAAGACGCGCTTTCGTCATTACGTGAACATCCCGCGCATGGAAGGGCGCCTGCAGCAACTTCTGGCTGACTTCCAGTGGGGCCGGATGGACGACATCTTTCTGCCGCGACCCGTGGCCACCCACTGAGCCAACCAGTGCCCACCATCGAGCTGCTGTCGCCCGACGACACCGTTACCGCCAAAGCCTGGGACGATTTCGTACTGGCGAGCCCCAGCGCGAGTTTCTTTCACCGTGCGGGGTGGCAGCGGGTCATTGGTGACATCTTCAGGCACCCCACCCACTACCTGTATGCCCACGAGGCCGGGCGTATCACCGGTGTGTTGCCGCTGGCCCATGTCAAGACCATGCTTTTTGGCAATGCGCTCACCAGCCTGCCATTTGCGGTCTACGGTGGCGTGGCTGCAGAAGATCCGGCCAGCGCCGCTGCGCTTGAAGCCCGCGCCTGTAAGCTGGCGCAACGGTTGGGCGTGGAACACCTCGAGCTGCGGCATGTCACGCGGCGGCATGCTGATTGGCCCCAGCAGGACCTGTACGTCACGTTCCGCAAGACGATCCTGGCTGACGAAGAAGCCAACATGCTGGCCATCCCGCGCAAGCAGCGCGCCATGGTGCGCAAAGGCATCAAGAATGGGCTGACCAGCCACATCGACCCGAATGTCGACCGGTTCTTCGCCGTGTATGCCGACAACGTGCTGCGCCATGGCACGCCAGCAATGCCCAAGCGTTACTTCGAACGCCTGAAGCAGGAATTCAGATCCGACTGCGAAGTGCTGACGGTGACCGGCCCCGCGGGCCAGGTGTTGTCGTCGGTGTTGAGTTTCTATTTTCGAGACGAGGTGTTGCCCTACTACGCCGGCGATGAGGTGGCGGCGCGCGACCTGGCAGCCAACGACTTCAAGTATTGGGAGCTGATGCGCAAGGCTTGCGCACGGGGCCTGAAGACTTTCGACTACGGGCGCAGCAAGCAGGGCACAGGCCCCTACGCCTTCAAAAAGAATTGGGGCTTCGAGCCGACGCCGCTGCACTATGAGTACCAGCTGTACAAGCGCGACGCTGTACCGCAGAACAACCCGACCAATGCCAAGTACAAGTTGATGATCGCGACTTGGCGGCGCCTGCCGCTGGGTGTGGCGAACTGGCTGGGCCCGATGGTCGTACGCGGGCTGGGTTGACGAGTTGATGGCCAACATCCTGCTGCTGACCCACCGAATCCCTTTCCCGCCAGACAAGGGAGACAAGATCCACACCTATCAGTTGTTGCGCCACCTGGGCCAGCGGCACCGCCTGATGCTGGGCACCTTCGTCGACGATGCCCGCGACGAGAAACACGTGCCGCAGGTCAGAACCATGTGTGCCGAGCTGCACGCAGCGCGTCTGCGGCCCGCCTGGGCCAGGCTGCGCAGCCTGAGCGGCCTGGCACTGGGCAAGCCATTGACCGTGGCCTACTACCGGGATGCGGGGATGTCGCGCTGGGTGAATCAGACCATGGCCCTGAATCCGGTGGACGCGGTGATCGTGCATTCCTCGACCATGCTGCAATATGCGGTGTCCATCAAAGCACCATTGATCGCTGACATGAATGATGTGGATTCCTCCAAGTGGGGGGACTACAGCCTGTCGCACGGGTGGCCGATGTCCTGGTTGTACAGACGGGAATCGGCTGTTCTGCTCAGGGAAGAGCGGCGCGGCGCGCAGCAAGCCCGCATGTCGCTGTTTGCCACCCGGCGCGAAGCAGCCCTGTTCCGTGCTTTGGCACCCGAGAGCGCGGCGCGTGTCGAGGTTCTGGGCAATGGTGTGGACACGGCCTACTTCGAGCCGCTGGCCGAGCGTGTGTCGCCTTACGCTGCGGGCGAATTGCCGATCGTGTTTGTGGGCACCATGGACTACCACCCCAACGTTGATGCTGTGTGCTGGTTTGTCGAAAAGATCCTCCCCGCGCTGCGTGCCCGTTGGCCGCAGGCGCACTTCCACATCGTCGGCCGCAATCCGTCACCGGCTGTCAGGGATCTGGCGGGCGAGGGCGTGACCGTGGCTGGTTCAGTACCCGATGTCAGGCCCTGGTTGCAACACGCCGCAGCGGTGGTTGCGCCGCTTCGGGTGGTGCGCGGCATCATCAACAAGGCGCTGGAAGCCATGGCCATGGGTCGACCGGTGGTGACGACCGGTGCCTGTGCAGAGTCGTTGCAAGCCTTGCACGAACAACACCTGTTGGTGGCCGAAGACGAGCCGGCTTTTGTTTCGCAGTTGGATCGACTGTTCAATGAACGGGGTGCGGCTGAGGAACTGGGCCGTGCCGCGCGCAGGTTCGTCTGTTCGGCTTACAGCTGGGCCGAGCGCATGGCCCGCCTGGACCGTTATCTCCAAGCTGCTGCGGGGTTGAGGGCATGAATGCCATCCTCTCGCGCATCCACCTCCCAACGGGTACCGCCTTGAAGTTGCTGCCTGGCCTGCTGGTCGTCTGTTGTCTTTTGCTCTTGTTCCGGGACACCGTGGCGGAGATGATCGCCACCTACGACCGCTCTGAGACCTTTGCGCACGCGTACCTGGTGCCTGTGATCTCGGCCTGGCTGATCTGGCGGCAGCGTTTTGCGCTGGCCGAGGCACCGGTCAAGCCGCAACCCGCGGTTCTGCTGCTGATGGTTGCGGCGGCGCTGTTGTGGTTGGTCGGGGAACTGGCCGTCGTCAACGCTGCCACGCAGTTCGCCCTGGTCAGCCTGCTCATTCTCATCGTGCCCGCCGTGTACGGTTTTGCCGTCACTCAGCTGCTGCTGTTCCCGCTGCTCTTCCTGTACTTTGCCGTTCCCATCGGGCTGTTCTTGCTGCCCGTGATGATGGAACACACGGCTGACTTCACCGTCATGGCCTTACGACTCAGCGGTATTCCGGTCTACCGCGAAGGGTTGCAGTTCGTCATTCCGTCCGGCAACTGGTCTGTGGTTGAAGCCTGCAGCGGTGTGCGCTATCTCATCGCGTCGTTCATGGTGGGCACCTTGTTCGCCTACCTGAACTACACGTCGTGGAAGCGGCGATTGCTGTTTGTGGGTATCTCCATCGTGGTGCCCGTCGTCGCCAACTGGTTGCGCGCCTACATGATCGTCATGCTGGGCCATCTGTCTGGAAATCGGCTTGCCGTGGGTGTTGATCACCTCATCTACGGGTGGGTGTTCTTTGGCCTCGTTATCGGCGTCATGTTCATGATTGGTGCACGCTGGTCGCAACCCAACGAACCCATGGCGAAGGGTGCAGACGCTCCAGCAGCGAGCGAAAGCCTTGCGCGGTTGCCCGCAGTGGCTGCAAGACCGATATCCCTGTTGTGGGCGACTTCAGCGGCTGCGGTGTTGGTGATGATTGGCGTGCACGCGATCGTTTGGTCGCTTGCCAGCCCGCGGTCTGACAGCCTGAGGGCCTTGAGTCTGCCGCGTGAGCTGGGGTCCGAGTGGAAGCCGGGTCCCAGCAGCATCACCGATTGGGTCCCCGCTTTTTCTGGAGCCAGAAGCATCGACAGCCGTGTTTATGTGGCCGAGGCGACTGGCAGTGCCGGTCCCCAGACCGTGGCCATTTGGGCGGGCCACTATCGCGAACAAGGGCGCCTGAACAAGCTGGTGTCTTCGTCCAACGCGCTTTCGCGCGTGGAGGAATCCCAATGGGCTCAAGTCTCGAGTGAACTCCGGTCGGTTGCTGCCCTGGACACGACGCTGCCATTCAAGGAGACCCTGATGCGCGGCCCGGGAACACCAGGCAGCCCGGCCGCCCAGCGTCTCTTGGTTTGGCAGATCTATTGGTTGGGCGGTAACACCTACACCGTCAGCGACGCGCGTGCCAAGTTGCTGCTGGCATTCAGCCGCCTGGTCGGTAGGGGCGATGACTCCGCAGTGCTGATCTTTTACACCCCAGCAGGCAACACTCCCCAAAGCATGCAGGAGGCCAGACAGGCCCTGGATCGATTGGTGAGCAAACAACTGGGTGTTGTCAGCGCCCCGCTGCTGGCCATGGAGGCCTCCGGCCGTTGATACCGCTGGCGCCCGGTTGAGTGGTGGTTGCCAAAAATGCCGTTGAAACCTGATTGAAAGTGATTGAAATGAACACCTTGGCTGTCATAGGGCTGGGATACGTGGGACTGCCGCTGGTGGTCGAGTTTGGCAAGCAGATCAGGACGATCGGCTTTGACATTGCAAAGAACAAGGTGCAAGCGTGCCAGAGGGGTACGGACCCTTCACGCGAGCTCAGCGACGCTGAAGTCGCGGCCGCGACACATGCGGTTTACACCGACGAACCCAGCATGCTGTCCGAGGCCGATGTCATCATCGTCGCCGTGCCCACACCGGTGGACGAGGCGCACATTCCCGACTTCAGGCCGTTGATTGGCTCGTCCACCACGGTGGGCAGGCACATGAAAAAGGGTGCCATCGTGGTGTATGAATCGACGGTCTATCCGGGCGCAACTGAAGAGGTCTGCATTCCGGTGCTCGAGCGTGAATCGGGTCTGAAATGGAAGCAGGACTTCTTTGTCGGTTACAGCCCCGAGCGCATCAACCCGGGCGACAAGGAACACACGCTGACCAAGATCCTGAAGATCGTCAGCGGTGACACACCCGAGACGCTGGCCCAGGTGGCTGCCGTCTATGAACGCATCATCAAGCCCGGGGTTCACCGCGCCAGCAGCATCAAGGCAGCAGAGGCGGCCAAGGTCATCGAGAACACGCAGCGGGACCTGAACATTGCGCTGATGAACGAGCTGGCGATCATCTTCCACAAGCTCGGGATCGACACCACGGAAGTTCTGGAAGCAGCGGGCACCAAGTGGAACTTCCTCAAGTTCAAGCCCGGGCTGGTGGGCGGGCATTGCATTGGCGTCGACCCGTATTACCTGACGCACAAGGCCGAGATGTTGGGCTACCACCCTCAAGTCATCCTGGCGGGCCGGCGCATCAACGACGGCATGGGCAAATTCGTGGCCGAGCAGACCATCAAGCACATGATCGCTGCGGGCAGTTCAATCAAAGGCGCGAAGGTGAATGTGCTGGGGCTGACCTTCAAGGAAAACTGTGGTGACCTGCGCAACAGCAAGGTCATTGACATCATCAACGAGTTGAAGACTTACGGCATTGATGTGTATGTGACCGACCCACAGGCGGAAACAGAAGAAGCTGAACACGAATATGGCGTCAAGCTGCACAGCTGGGCCGAGCTGCCCAAGGCTGACGCGGTGGTGGCCGCCGTGGCTCACAGCGAATACCTGGCGTTGAAACCCAGCGACGTGGCGGACAAACTGGTGGCTGGCGGCCCGTTCATGGATGTCAAGGCGTTGTTTGATGCCAAGGCGTTGCACAGCGCGGGATTCACCGTCTGGCGCCTTTGAGGCGGTTCCACGTGGCCCGGCAGCGGCAGTCGTTGTGAGTCATTCGGAGTCAGACCCCAGGCCGCTGGTTTTGCATGTGGTGTCGCGCTTCGATACCGGGGGCCTGGAAAATGGCGTTGTAAACCTGATCAACCACATGCCAGCGCAGGCCTATCGTCATGCAGTGGCGGCGTTGACCGATGTCACCGACTTCAGCCACCGTGTCAGGGTCGGGGACGTGCGATTCGTCGCGCTCAACAAGCAGCCAGGCCACGGTTTCAAGCTCTATCCGCGCTTTTGGCGACTGATGCGCGAGTTGCGGCCTGCTGTGGTGCACACCCGCAACCTGGGCCCGCTGGAAATGCAGGTGGCTGCGGCCGCCGCTGGGGGGGCGGTGCGTGTGCATGGTGAACATGGGCGCGAATTGGCTGACCTGAACGGCGACAACAAGAGTCTGCAGCGCGTGCGACGGCTGTACAGCCCGTTTGTGAGCCGCTATGTAGCGCTGTCTCGAGACCTGCAGTCGTACCTGGTGAACAAGGTGGGTATCGCAGAACACCGCATCGTACAAATCTACAACGGCGTCGACACCGATCGATTCCGCCCGCGGCAGGGGGCATACGGCCCCATCGATGGCTGGGCGCTGAAAACCTCGAAACCGTGGGTTGTGGGCACGGTTGGCCGCATGCAAGGGGTAAAAGACCAGACGCTGCTGGCCCGTGCTTTTGCCAAGGCACTGGCCTTGAGGCCCGAGTTGAAGTCGATTTGGCGTCTGGTGATGGTGGGTGATGGTCCGCTGCGGGCCCAGGTGGAGTCTGTCTTGCAGCAGGCCGGTGTGGGAGCTCTGGCCTGGCTGCCTGGCGAGCGGGCAGATGTGCCCGACATCATGGGCGGCATGCACTGCTTTGTGCTGCCTTCACTGGCAGAAGGCATTTCCAACACCATTCTTGAAGCAATGGCCTGCGGCCTGCCGGTAGTGGCGACCAACGTGGGCGGGAATGCGGAGCTCGTGCAGGATGGTCGTACCGGGCTTCTGGTTGCCGCGGGTGACGTTGATGCGATGGCCCACGCACTGATCCGTTTGCATGATTCACCCGATCTCCAGCAAGGCATGGGCAACGAAGCCCGCCGCGAGGTTGAGAGCAGATTCAGCATGGCTGCCATGGTGGGCGCCTACCAGGCGCTTTACGACAGGGAACGGGCCCGCGCGGGCCAGGACAACAGAAAGGTCTGAAGCCGATGTGTGGAATCACGGGAATATTCGATACCCGCAGTGCGCGTGAAGTGCAGCGAGCCACGCTGCACCGCATGAACGAGTCGCAGACCCACCGCGGCCCTGATGAAGGCAGTCTTCACATCGAACCCGGCGTCGGGCTTGGTCACCGGCGTCTGTCCATCATCGACGTGGCCACAGGCCAACAACCGCTGTTCAACGAGGACAACTCGGTGGTCGTCGTTTTCAACGGCGAAATCTACAACTACCAGGACCTGATTCCCGAATTGCAGGCGCTGGGTCACGTCTTCCACACCAAGAGCGACACCGAATGCATCGTGCACGCCTGGGAGTCCTGGGGCGAGGCCTGTGTGCAGCGGTTTCGAGGCATGTTTTCCTTCGCGCTGTGGGACCGCAACAAGCAGACTTTTTTCATGGCGCGTGACCGCTTGGGCGTCAAGCCCATGTATTACGCGGTGCTGGACGACGGCAACCTGTTGTTTGGTTCCGAGCTCAAGTCACTGTTGGCTTATGAAAACAGCGGCAACGGACTGAAGCGCCAGATCGACCCGTGTGCCGTGGAAGAGTATTTCGCCCTGGGCTATGTGCCAGAGCCGCGCACCATCTTCAAGCAGGCCAAGAAATTGCCGCCGGCGCACACGCTGGTCATCCGCCGTGGTCATGGCATTCCCGAGCCCCGCGAGTACTGGGACGTGCGTTTCACCTGCGACAACAAGATCAGCGAGGCTGACGCCGAGGAGGAACTGATGCATCGGCTGCGCGAGTCGGTACGCTTGCGCATGATCGCCGAGGTTCCCTTGGGGGCCTTCCTTTCGGGCGGTGTGGATTCCAGTGCCGTTGTGGCGGCGATGGCTGGCCTTTCGAGTGAGCCCGTCACCACCTGCTCTATCGCCTTTGACGATCCGAAGTACAACGAGTCGGAGTTCGCCAAGATGGTGGCTGACCGTTACCAGACCCGCCACATGGTCGAGACCGTCGGCAGCGACGACTTTGACCTCATCGACACCCTGGCTTCGCTCTACGACGAACCTTACGCTGACAGTTCGGCGATCCCCACCTACCGGGTGTGTCAGTTGGCGCGACGACATGTCACGGTGGCATTGTCAGGCGACGGCGGTGACGAGACCTTTGGCGGCTACCGTCGCTACCGCATGCACCTGATGGAGGAACGCATGCGCACGGCCTTGCCGCAATCGGTGCGCGGGCCTCTCTTCGGGTTGCTGGGGCGCGTTTATCCCAAGGCCGACTGGGCGCCCAAGATGCTGCGCGCCAAGACCACTTTTGAAGGCATGGCACGGGACTCTGTGCAGGCCTATTTCCATACGATGGGTTTCGTGCGTGACCCTGTTCGCAGTGAACTCTTCAGTGCCAGCTTCAACAAGGAGCTGGCCGGCTACAAGGCCGAAGAGGTGTTTCGTCGTCACGCAGCGCGTGCAAACACCGACGATCCGCTGGCGCTTATTCAGTACATAGACACGCACACCTACCTGGTCGGCGACATCAATACCAAGGTCGACCGGGCGAGCATGGCCCACTCGCTGGAAGTGCGCGAGCCCTTGATGGACCACCCCCTGGTGGAGTGGGTTGCGACCTTGCCTTCAGACTTGAAATTGCGAGGCAGCACGGGCAAGTACTTGTTCAAGAAGGCCCATGAACCCCTTCTGCCCAACGACGTGCTGTATCGGCCGAAGATGGGTTTCTCCGTTCCTCTGGCGCGTTGGTTCCGTGGCCCATTGAAGCAGCGCGTGCGGGATTCGTTGCTGGGTGGTGCGATGCTGGAGAGCGGCATGTTCAATCCCCAAATCATGCGCAGCATCGTTGAGCAGCATGAAAGCGGCCAGCGAGACTGCAGCACAGCGATCTGGACGATGTTGATGTTTGACGCGTTCCTGCGCAAGGTGATGATGCCCACGCGTATTGCCGATGCGGCCTGAGCGTTTGGCCCAAAGACTTTTTGGACAGATCTTTTTGGTCAGCGGATGGGCTCGTCAGTCCGCGACAAGATAGTTTCTCGTGGTGTCTGGATCCTCTCTTCAAAGAACAACTGCTTACACATGACCTATCGCGTGGTCTGTGGTCACCCCATGAATGGAGAGGAGCGGATGCAACCTGTGAATTTGCCTGAAGCCCATACTCCGGTCGTCGTACATCTCAATTTGAGGTTATGCCGTCTATGGGAATGTCACCGCCGCTTGATCATTCGTCGGACCCGCGCTTCAGCGAATACTACGAAGAGAAGAGTGCCTCGCTGGCTGCCAGGCAGCACTTCGGGCGGATCCGCGACAAAGCCCTTGCATTGCTTTCGCGGCTGGGCAACGGCAAATTCCCGCTGCGCGTGCTGGATGTGGGTTGCAATGCCGGCACGCAAGCTCTCGTGTGGGCCGAGCAAGGGCACCGGGTCACGGGCCTCGACATCAACGAACACCTGGTCGCGGTTGCGCGCGAGCGCGCGCATCGGGCCGGTCTTGATGTCAGCTTCGACCTGGGCACGGCAACCAGCCTGCCCTATGACGATGGGACGATGGATGTATGTCTGATGCTCGAACTGCTGGAGCATGTGCAGGATTGGGAAAGCTGTGTCAGGGAAGCGGTTCGGGTGTTGGCGCCGGATGGGCTGCTGTATCTGAGCACGACCAATGCGCTGTGTCCTGTGCAGCAGGAGTTCAACTTGCCTTTGTACAGTTGGTACCCGACGCCGCTGAAGCGGCGCTTCGAAAAGGCGGCGGTCACCGACAGACCGGGCCTGGCGAACTTTGCCCGCTATCCTGCCGTGCACTGGTTCACTTATGGCGGGCTGGCCAAATACCTGGTGCGTGGGCAGATGCAGTGTTTCGATCGATTCGATCTGTTGGACATGCAACGGGCCGGCTGGCTCAAGCGCGCGGCCGTTCAATCCATCAGACAGGTACCGCCTTTGCGCTGGATGGGACATGTACTGACGCCGGGAACCTCGGTCATGGCAGTGAAACAGCGCCCAGCGGTGACCGCCGCGGGGCCCTAGCGCGGCGTCAAGTTCAAGCGTTTGCCGCGACGCGCTGCGACCATGCGGCCGAACGAGCACGGGCCAGGGGCGAAGCGTGGTGAGAACGCTTCTTTTTTCGACGCTCTACCCCAGCAGTGCGCGCCCATTGCATGGCGTGTTCGTTGAAACCCGCCTGCGCGAATTGCTGGCCCGTGGCGGCGTGAGCACCAAGGTGGTTGCACCTGTCCCCTGGTTTCCTTCAGCCGACGCACGCCATGGAAAGTACGCTGCCATGGCTGCCACGCCTCGCCGCGAAGTGCACAACGGTGTCGAAGTTCTGCATCCGCGGTATGTCGTGATTCCCAAGATTGGCATGAACGTGACACCGTTCTTTCTGGCGCTGTCGGCGCGTGCCGCCTTGCGCAAGGTCCAGCTTGAGGGCTTTGACTTCGATGTCATCGACGCGCACTACTACTACCCCGATGGCGTGGCCGCGGCCATGCTGGGCGCCTGGTTTGGAAAACCGGTGGTTATCACCGCCCGTGGCACCGACGTCAATCTGATCCCCAACCACTTTGTTCCGCGTGCCCTGGTCCGGTGGGCTGCGTCGCGTGCGCAGGCGTCGATCGGCGTTTCCAGGGCCCTTGTTGAACGCATGCGCGGCCTGGGTTTTCCGCCCGACAGCCTGCACGTGATGCGCAACGGCGTCGACACCCAGCGTTTTTCAATGCTTTCGCAGATCGAGTCGCGCCGGCAACTGGGCATCGGCAAAGCGCCGGTGTTGCTGACAGTCGGCAATCTGCATGAACACAAAGGCCAGCGCCTGGCCATCCAGGCGCTCGCGCTGGTCAGGCTGAAACACCCGCTGGCCGAGTTGTACGTGGTGGGCGAAGGCCCTGATCGTCCGGCGCTGGCGCGCGAAGCGGCCGCGTTAGGACTGGATTCGGCCGTTCACCTGGTCGGGGCGGTGCCCAACACCGAACTGTCGCTCTGGTACAGCGCTGCCGATGCGTTGATCCTGGCCAGCAGCCGTGAGGGTTGGCCCAATGTCTTGCTGGAGTCCATGGCCTGTGGCACGCCGGTCGTCGCCACGCGGGTGGGCGGCGTGCCGGAAATCGTGCAGAACTCACTCGTGGGGCGGGTCGTGACAGAACGCACGCCAGATGCGCTGGCAGCGGCCATTGCCGAGCTCTTGGACCAAGGGCTCGGGGTCGAAAATCAGAGATCGGAAGTTCGCCGATACGCTACGCGGTTCAGCTGGGATCGAACCAGCGAGGAACAGCTCATCCTCTTCAACGCCCTGGCCCGCTCCGGCAGAGGGGCTGCTGCATGAACATCCTGTACCTTTGTCACCGATTCCCGTTCCCGCCCAAGCGCGGCGGCAAGATCCGTCCGTTCAACATGATCCGGCACCTCTCGGCGGTCGGGCATCATGTACACGTAGCCTCTTTGGCCCGAACACCGCAAGAGGCTGAAGAAGGCCAGGGCATTGCGCCCCATTGCGCCGGGTTTGATGTTTCGGTCGTCAGTGAGCCGGTGCAGTGGGCCCGGATGGTGGTGCGCCTGCCAGTCCCCACGCCTTCTTCAATGGGCTACTTCTATTCTGCAGAGTTGGCTGCCCAGGTGCGGCGATTGTTGGCGTCCCGGAAGTGGGACCTGATCTTTGTGCACTGTTCGTCAGTCGCGCAGTACGTGGAGCATGTTCAGGATGTTCCCAAGATCCTGGACTTTGGCGACATGGACTCGCAAAAGTGGCTGGAGTACGCCCACTACAAGCCGTTTCCCCTGTCGCTGGGCTACCGCTACGAAGGCCTCAAGATGCTGGCGGCAGAGAAGCGCCTGGCGCGGCGTTTTGATCTGTGCACGGCCACCACACGTGCGGAGTGGCAGACTCTGGAAGACTATGGAACCGGCGCGCAGACCGACTGGTTCCCGAATGGGGTGGATGCCGGGTACTTCAGCCCCACCGATGGTGTGTACGACCCCGACACGATCAGCTTCATCGGTCGTATGGACTACTACCCCAACCAGGAGTGCATGGCCCGTTTTTGCAAGGAAGTCTGGCCTCTGCTGAAAAGCAGACGCCCGGCCATGAAGCTTCTGGTCGTTGGGGCTGATCCGTCGCCTGAAATGCGTGCGTTGGGCGATTTGCCCGGTGTCACGGTGACGGGCTCCGTGCCTGACGTGCGGCCCTACATCCGCAGCTCGGCGTTGATGGTGGCGCCATTGGCCATTGCGCGCGGCACGCAGAACAAGATTCTCGAAGCCATGGGCATGGGTGTGCCCGTGGTCACTGGCGCTGCTGCAGCCGGCGGCGTTGATGCCGAAGCTGAAAAGCACCTGCTTGTGGCCGACCAACCGCAAGCAGTGGCGGCCGCCGTGCTGCGCATCGTCGAGAATGCCCAGGAACGGGCCCGGCTTGCACAGTTTGGCCGTGACAGGATGCTCAGTCACCATGCGTGGCCACGCTCGATGCAGCGCCTTGACGGCATCATCGAACGTTGCCTGTCCGGCCCTTCCGTGCGCCACCACACACCTCAAGAATCCAGCGTATGAAGATCAGTATTTTTGGCCTCGGTTATGTGGGCGCGGTTTCACTCGCTTGTCTGTCGCGTGACGGTCATCAGGTCATTGGCGTCGATATTGACCAATCAAAACTGGACCTGATCGCAACCGGCAAGACACCGGTGGTCGAAGAAGGCATGGTCGACCTGATGAAGCAGGTTGCGGCAAGCGGTTTGGTCAGCGTCACCACCAACACTGAGCAGGCCGTGTTGGATTCCGAGCTGTCGCTGGTTTGCGTGGGCACGCCCTCAGCACCCAATGGCAGTCAGGACCAAAGGGCCATCCTGGCGCTGGCGGCGTCCATGGGGCGGGCTTTGCGACAGAAGAGCTCACCGCACGTGGTGGTGTTTCGATCCACCTTGGTGCCTGGCACGGTGGAGACCGTCTTGCGGCCCATCATCGAAGAAGCTTCGGGCAAGAAGGATGGCGTTGATTTCCACCTGTGCTTCCAGCCTGAGTTTCTGCGCGAAGGCACGTCCATCCGGGACTATGACAAACCGCCCTTCACGATACTGGGAGCCAACCATGACTATCCCGGTGAGCGCCTGCGCGAACTCTTCGGTCACTTGCCGTGCAAGTTCCTGCTGACCTCGGTGCGCAGCGCCGAGATGATGAAATACTGCTGCAACAACTTTCACGCGCTGAAGATCACGTTCGCGAACGAGACGGCCCGGCTGTGCGGTGCTTTGGGAGTTGACCCTTTTGAAGTTATGGACCTGGTCTGCCAGGACACCCAGCTCAACATCTCGAAGGCTTATCTGAAGCCCGGGTTTGCTTTCGGCGGATCCTGTCTGCCCAAAGACCTGCGAGCCACCAGCTACCTTGCCAAGATCCATGATGTCGAAGTTCCCATGTTGTCCAGCATCCTGGATTCGAACGACGCGCATCTGGCGCAGGCGGCCAGCAAGGTGCTGGCCAGCGGGAAGAAGCGCATCGGCTTCATCGGCTTGAGCTTTAAGAGTGGCACTGACGACCTGCGTGAGAGCCCATTGGTCACCCTGGCCGAGCAACTCATTGGCAAGGGTTTGCAGTTGAGCATCTACGACCCCGACGTTCACCTGTCGCAATTGCTGGGCGCCAACCGACGCTACATCGAACAACACCTGCCACACATCGGCCAGTTGGTGCGCGCAGACATTGACGCGGTGATCAAGGAAAGCGAAATGCTGGTTGTGGCCTTGGGCGACTCTTCAGTGACAGCGGCGCTACAGCGCAGCCTCAGGCCGGACCAGTTGGTGCTGGATCTGACCCGCTTGTCCAACGCTGATCGGTTGGTGGCTTCGGTGCAGGGGCTGAACTGGTAGTCTGAGCCGACTCACGAGCGCTTGCACTGAACATCCTCCATGCGCGACATCATCCTGACACTGGTCATCGCAGGGCTGCTGCCCCTGGCGTTCAAGCGCCCGTGGATAGGCGCCTTGCTGTTTGCCTGGGTATCCATCATGAACCCGCACAAGCTGGCGTGGGGTTTTGCGCACAGCTTTCCGTGGGCCCAGATGATTGCAGTGGTCACTCTGACCGGGTTCCTGTTCGCTCACCGTGAGCGCAAGCCCTTTCCGATGTCGGGCCTTGTCGTTGCCTACTTGCTGCTCATCGTGTGGATGACGGTCACGTCCTTCTTCGCGTTGGGTATTCCCGATTGGGTACTGGGGCGCTGGGTCTTCGTCATGAAAATCCATGTGATGGTGCTGGTCACCATCCTGCTCATCCGCGAGCGCAAGCAGATCGAATTGCTGGTGTGGGTGGTTGCAGCCTCGGTTGCGTTTTATGGCGTCAAAGGCGGTGCCTTCACCATCGTCACTGGCGGCGGTGCGCGAGTGTGGGGGCCACCTGGAGGCATGATCGAAGACAACAATGCGCTGGCTGTCGCATTGGTGATGATGATGCCCTTGCTGGTGTACCTGTTCCTTGCCAGCAGCAAGCGGTGGGTGAAGATTGCGCTGGGTGTATGCCTGCTGCTGGTGTCTTTCGCGGCGCTCGGCACGCAGTCACGCGGTGCACTGGTGGCCCTGTTGTGCATGGCGACGATGCTGGGTCTGAAGAGCAAATATCCGTTCAGGTTCGGTATAGCCATTGCGGTTGCGGTGGCAATCGGTATTGCTTTCATGCCGGACACCTGGAGCACCCGCATGGATACGATCAAGTCGTACCAAGCCGATTCTTCGGCCATGTCGCGGATCTACACCTGGATCACGCTCTGGAATCTGAGCCTGGACCGACCGTTCGTAGGTGGCGGCTTTGGCACCGACACGCTCAACGTGTTTCGGCGATACGCGCCAACCGAGGCCCCGTACAACGTTTTTACGGGCACGGTCTGGGTGGCACACAGCATCTACTTTCAAGCGCTGGGTGAACACGGTTACCCTGGTCTCATGTTGTTCTTGAGCATAGGCTTCCTGACATGGCGCATGGCCACCCGCGCTGCGAAGCTGACCTTGAACGACCCGGAGTTCAAGGACTGGGTTCCTCTGCTGATGCGCATGAGCCAGGTCAGTCTGATCGGGTTCTTCAGCGGCGGAGCCTTTCTGTCGCTGATGCATCTGGACGTTGCTTACTACATCATGGCCATCATCGTGGTCACGCACGCCACGGTGCGAGAAGCCCAATCCGCTCGGCTGAAACCGAATACGGTGGATCGGGGCACGTCCACTTTGGCTGCAAGCCCCAGACGAGCGCCAACCACAGCCTTGCCTGGCATGAGCCCATGAGTGCCGGGCCAGAGCTGCTGGCGCAAACGGCAAGGGCTTGGGCGGGTGCGAGCTCAATGCTGTTGGGCCCGCGTCTGAGCATCCTGATATTTCATCGTGTACTGCCATTGCCGGATGTCTTGTTTCCCGGCGAAGTCGATGCCGAGCGCTTTGATCGGGTCATGGCCTTGGTGGCGAGGGCGTTCACGGTTCTGCCGTTGGTCGAAGCGGTTCGTTTGCTGAGCGAGTCGCATTTGCCCAGACGACCGCTGGTCATCACATTCGATGACGGCTACGCAGACAACCACGAGATAGCCTTGCCCATACTGCAGCGCTATCGGCTCCCCGCGACGTTTTTCGTTTCCACGGGTTTCCTTGATGGAGGCCGAATGTGGAATGACTCGGTCATCGAATGCATCAGGCGCACCACCTGTGACTCTATCGACGTTGAGGAACTTGGCATCAGCAACCTGCGCACGGGAAGCGCGGCCGAGCGCAGGGCCGCAATTGATCGCTTGATACCGCTGATCAAGTATCAGGGTCTCGATAGCCGCGTTGAGATTCTGTCTTCGCTACACAAAGCTTGCGGACGCCCGGAACTGTCAAACCGATTGATGATGCGCAGCGACCAGGTCCGCTCGCTGCACGCCGCAGGCATGGAGATTGGCGCTCACACGGTCAACCATCCGATCCTCACCGCGGCATCCGACGTTGAGGCTCGACGCGAGTTGCAGCAGGGGCGCGAGCACCTGCAGCAATTGATTCAGGCCCCCGTGGTGTCGTTGGCCTACCCCAATGGCAGGCCGGGCACAGATTACGACGGTCGGCACGTGGCGATGGTCCGAGACCTGGGCTTCCATCAAGCGGTCAGCACGGCAGTCGGTGTCTCCAGCCCGGGTGACGACGTGTTCCAACTTCCGCGGTTCACGCCCTGGGACACTGCTTTGCCCAGATGGACGTTGCGCTTGCTGCTCAATCAGTACAACGCACGGTTCAAGGTCGCTCACGGGACGACTCTGCAAGCGGTCTGAGCTGTCGCCGCTGGCGTACACGGCCGTTCTGCGGGTGATGGCGCGCGCGAGTGAAGGAGCAAAGGCCCGGACGTTTGCGACGAGTTGCGATCGGCCAGACGCTGGTGACAGCGACCCCGCGGGTACCGAACTGTCCTGCGCAAAAACTGCAGGACTTTGAAGAACTCGGAAGCAACTGCTGCTTCCCACCAGAACCGTCTGACAACGGTTCTGGTGGTTCTTAAGACCTACGCCAATTTCATGGGGCCGATGTACTCTGTGCCCCAGACCAGACCCGTGTAGAAGCTGGTGCGGTCAACGGTGGCCAGTGTCTTGCCGCCATGGAACCAATTCAACCAGAGGCCCTTGACACCCAGCTCCCGGCAAGGCCTGATGTTGTTGAACTGGTACGGGAAGCTTGCTACAGGCCCGCTGCGAAACACCATGCCGGTGCGTTGGTAGCACAGACGACCGTCAATCCAGGTACGCAACTCGCCGTCGGGCAGAAAGCCTGGTGCGGTGTTCGAGATCGTGTTGAGCTTCAGCTCGGTTTCGAGGCAGTACCAGTGACCCGCGTAGATCATCCCTCCCATGCCCCCGCGTTGTCCCCAGCGTTCCTGCTGTGGCGTGCCGTCGCGCCCGCCGTAGTTGTGCCCGGGCGGGTTTTGATAGTAGTAGTCGAAGAGGTGATGGCCGACGGCCCAACCGCCTTCATCCGGACCACCTTGCTCGGCATCGCAGTCATACCAGGAGCCCCGCATTTGCCACCCATAGGGGCCGCCCGAAGTGCCGCTTACACCACCCCAGCTGGTGGAGTGATCGGCGCCGATGCCGAATTTCCCAGCGTGCGTGGTCCACTCGGCCCGACCCGCGGACTGGTATACATGCTTTCGGCTTGCCTTCGTGATCCGGTAAGGCCCGCCCAGCCTGAAGTAATAACGGACGAAGATCCGCCCCAACCGCCCGAACAAGGCCTCTGGCAGAAAGATCATTGCGTTACCTGCCGTCGAGCCCGAAACGCCTACGACTGACCCATCGGAGATGCCCGGTTGTGCCGGCATGTTGATGCGCATTGCCCCCAAGCCCGGGGCCAAGGGGCTGAAGCCTTCGCCCCGATAACTGGACGGGACCAATGACCAGTCCGAGCTGGTGTTGATCCACTTTCCCAATCCACGGTGAGGCAGCTTGCTCAGGTCCCTGGCGCCATTGCCAAAGATGGAGGGGTCGTATTCGGCCTCAGCGTTGTAGTTGATGGGGTCGGGCAGCACGAAGTCTGTCCAGGGGCTGGCGTCGACGTAGCGGTGCGCACCCAGGACAGTCGCCTGGCCGGTAATGCCGGCGTCCAACGGACCTGCCGCTTCGGAAACGCCCTGGCGAACGGGGTCTGCATTTTGTGGCGGGTCCAGCAGAAAGCCCTGGACCGTGGGGTTGCTGCCACTCCAGTGTTCGGTGACCACGAAACTGAGGCTGGCGGAACTCACCTCCGATGCCGGTTGCTCGAATTCGACGAACGCCGGAAGGGCGTGTTGCGCCGAGGTCGTTACAGGCGCATATGAACTTGATGTGTTGCTGGCGATCACTCGGCACTGCAAGGTGGCCCGTTGCCCGTTCCTGTAGATGACGTCGATGGACGGAGCTGCATGTTGAGGATGCAATTTGCCCGCCACGGTGCGCGGGGCATTCACGGCGGTGAGCAAGAAGGCGCACCATCGTTTGGTCGTGAAGCAGTGCGACACGGCTGCTGTGGCGTCCACAGAGTAGCTGCGAACAAGACTCGCTCCGACGCCGTCTACAGGTGCTGAAAACCAGGGCAGAGCGCCATGGCGCAACAGATTGGCATCGATCCAGTCGCCACCCCGTCGCGTCCAGGGCCAAGCCGTCAGGAAGTCGACAAATTCGTGCGTGGGCCCGTAGACGTCGTGCGGATAGTCCGCACCTTCTGGCAAGCGCCTGGGCAGCACGCCTTGCGAAACCGATTGAAAGAGGTAGGTGTGCGATGACCTGTACTTGCCCGCTGGGACGATCGTCACGGGGGGCGAAGCTGGCGCAGGCGCTGGCGCTGGCGCTGGTGCTGGTGCTGGTGCTGGCGCTGGCGCAGGAGCCGGTGCGGGAGAGGGCGCTGGCGTGGGTGCAGGCGCTGGAGAGGGTGCCACAGGCTGAGGTGGCGCTGCTGCCAATGGTTGTTCCATGCCGGGTGGGCTTGAACTTCCACCTCCACCACAAGCCGCAACCCAGCCAGAAGTGGAAGCAACTACACCCTTGAGTGCGACTCTGCGAGAAACGTCTGACATTGGGACCTGCCCTGTTCGAGATGCGTCAATGGGGCCTGCAGCGCGACGTGCTGCAAACCGGTTCGATTCAACGCAGTATCGGCAGTGCAGCTTTGAAGTGAAGCCCCGTTTCGCCTCTTAGCGCGAAACGGCGAGTTCTGCAGTGATGGCGGTGAATCCGTGAGTGTCGCGGGCAATCAATTGCGCAGCTTGTAGTCGGGTGCGTGTACCCGCATCCACTGCTCAGCCATCATCAGAATCCAGACCATCGTCCCGTAGTAGTGTGGGTGGGACGGCAAATGCGTCTTCAGCAAGTTTTCGACAAACTCCGGACGCACGACTCCCCGGACGGCAAAGCCTCGCAGCGAATCACTGGCCAGCTTGTTGAGACCCTGATGCCGCATGGCCCAAACCCCAAACGGCAGACCGAAGCCCTGCTTCTTCTTCGTGATCACTTCATGGGGCAGAAAGCCCTTGAGGGCTTCTTTGAAGAACCAGCGCAACCGCAGGCGGTTCAGTTTGTACTGCGGCGGCAAGCGCATGGAAAATGCCAGCAGGTCGTCATCGAGCATGGGGAATCCCACGTCCAGCCCTGCCAGGCGCGTGGTGCCCCTGACCTTCGGCAAGTCGGATTCGGCCAGCGTGTAGCGCCAGTCGTAAGCCAGGTGGCGATCGATTTCGTGTTGGCTTTCAGCCTCCGCCCAGACACTGGCTTGTTCCTGGGAGACCCGGTCCGTGCGGATACGGGACAGGAAGGCGGGCTGCAGCACATCCTGGTAGCCCAGCCGCCGGACCAGATTGAACGCCTGCAACCGTTCAGGCAATGGCGTGTTGGCCTGTCGGATGTAACCCGTGCCCTTTTTCAGCAACGGGATGCCTCCGACCAGCGCATTGCTGAAGATGGGCTCCAGCACCCCACGGCGCAGAACCTGCGGCACCTTGTGATACCAGCCAAAGACTTCCTGCATCGCATAGCGGGAGTTACCGCCAAAGAGCTCATCCCCGCCGTCACCTGCAAGGATTCGCGTGACGCCGTCTCGCCTGGCGTGCTGCGCGCAGTAGAACGCGGGCAATGCAGAGGAATTGCCAAAGGGCTGGTCATAGGAAGCGGCCACATGGCCGATGCTCTTGACCAGATCATCGGGAGTGACGTAGTACTCGTGATGCTCGGCGCCAAAGTGACGGGCAGCGATGCGAGCGAATTCCATCTCGTCGTAACCTTCGGCTTCAAAGCCGATGGAGTACGTGATCGGCTTTTCCTTGCAGACAGCACCGATCATCCCAGCCACTGTCGAGCTGTCCGTACCGCCGCTGAGGAAACACGCAGGCTTGGTACCGTCAAGTTGCCGGCTGACAGCCTGGCGAAGCAGATACAGAAACTCGTCCTTCAACGCCGCAAAGCTGGGCTTCGCTGTGGACGTGAACTGAGGCTGTACGAAGGGCGTAACTGCCAATTGCCCCGCACGAAAATCCGCGCATCGGCCTGCGGTGAGACGATGAACGCCATGAAACACCGTTCGCGGAGACGGTATGACGTGAAAGTACAGGTAGTCAAAAAGCGCTTGGGGATCCAATTCGGGGTTTGGCCCAGCCAGTTGGTCGGCCCTTTCGGCGAACGTCAAGGCGTCGCCATCGATCCGGTAGCACAGTGACTGCGAGGCAAATCGGTCGACGGCCATGAAAACACTGCCATCAGCCTGGGTCAGACCCACTGCGAAGTCGCCGGCAACACTGGCCGCCGCGGCAACCCCGCCCTTCTCCAGCACCAGGGCACCCCACACCTTGGAAATGTCTGCCCCTGCTGGTGGAGTGCCGCCATTGAAACGTGGCGAACCCAGTGCGAGGGCGTCGGGGAGTTTGGTCATAAGTCTCGGCAATCGCGGCGAACCGCGCTTCTTCGGTGGAGTTTCGTTTCAGGCGCGGGCGTGCCGCGACGCCGCAATTGCATCGGCCGCGCTTTCGGTGACCCGCTTTGCATTGCCGGACCACAGATACTGACGGTCCTGCAACGCGCGCTGCGCGGCAGTTCCCAGCCGTGCCCGCAAGGCCGGGTCAGATGACAAAGTGTCAAGACCTCTTTCGATGCCCCCACTGTCTTCGGGATCGTAGAGCGCAGAGTCAATGCCACCGACAAGAACTTCGTGGTGGTTGGCCTGATCGGGGGCCAGGATGGCCTTGCCCAGCGCCATGTACTCGAAGAGGCAGAGCGGCGATGCGTAAGGTACCAGCGCCGTTTGCAGCGCAATATCGAATGCGGCTGCGGCCGCCGGGACTTGACTGCGGGGAACCACACCCGTGAATTTCAGTTTGTGGGCAATTCCCAGCGACTGGGCCTGCGACTCGAGTTGCGTGCGGACGGGCCCGTCGCCCACCACCAGCAACATGGCCGGGTCGTTCAAAGGGCGTTTGGCCAGCCAGCTGACGATCCTGTCGAGTCGGTCCCATTCCCGGACAAATCCGATGAATCCGATGACCATTCGGCCTTGTAGCCCGAAGCCGGCCTTGGCATCTTCGGTGGTCGGTACTTGCGCAAAATCCTTCGGATTGATGCCATTGGGTACAACGCGCATGCGTTCCTGCTGCACACCCATGCCAACCAGCATGTCGGCCAGCACCTGAGTGACCGGGAACACCCGCGTGGCCCCGCGGAACGTGAAGCGCTCCACCCGGTCGGCAAATCCGCCCAGCGCCATGACGCCGTACTTGCGCCGGGCAATGGCGTAAGGCGCGTTGACTTCCAGCAAGAGAGGAACCGCGGTGCGACGGCTGGCCCATACGCCCGCAGGCTGAAACAGCGCATATCGCTCGTAAATGACGTCAGGCGAAAATGACCTTATCGCCCGCATCAGTCGCCGGTATGCGACCAAGGAATAGGCGGCTTCGGCAATCTCGTACAGCCCTGTGGGCATGTGGGCCTTGAGCTTGCCCACCCAGCCCGGGCTGCCGCCCTTTCCAGAGTCACCGCGGTGCACCTCGGGGCCGACAATACGGACTTCGTGCCCCATGCCTCGCAGAGCTTCGACCATCTCTTCGATGTGCGTTATCTGTCCGTCCTTGGAAGCGATACGGTGGTGGTAAAGAATTCGCATGTGGGCCGAGCAGTGGTCCTGGCGGGGTCTCAGACGGGGGCCGGAGGCTGTGGACTGATGGCAGTGGAGCCTCTGATTCTAGGTTGCCGTGCCTGACTGCCATCGGAGGCATATGTGCCGAAGTGCGCAACGGCCACCTGCAGGGCGTTCACCGCCAAGGGCTGGCGTGACATACTTTTGCAGCGATGCGCAGCGGTCCACAGATTGGGGGCTTCGCGGCTTGGGCCTGGCCAAGGCCCGGCGCAAGCGCATCTTCGAAACCAGGCGCCAATGGTCTTCCCATGCCCGAGTCCACTCTGCTGCACGAACTGATTGAGGTGTCATCGCGTCGCGACGAGCACGCCGTTGCCTTGACGTATGACGATTCCTCATGGTCTTACGGTGAACTTCACGACAACGTGCGCCGATTTGCCAGTGGGCTTGTCGAAGTGGGTCTTGAACGCAGCGGCCGGGTCGCCATCTACCTCGAGAAGCGCTTCGAGACGGTGGTGGCCAGCTTTGGCGCTGCCGCCGCTGGAGGGGTTTTTGTTCCGCTGAATCCACTGCTCAAGAGCGATCAGGTCGGTTTCATTCTTTCCGACTGCGCGGTTCGGGTCCTCGTGACTTCGCCGCAGCGTTTACCTCTGATTCTGACTGCGCTCGAAAAGTGCGCAGAGTTGCGACATGTCGTTCTGACCGGGGTCTTGACCGAGCCCGTGACGATGCCTGCCCATGTGCAGTGCCATGACTGGGCCCAGTGGATGCAGCCTGGCGCGCGCCAAGGCCATCGCGTGATTGACGCAGACATGACGGCCATCTTGTACACGTCTGGCAGCACTGGCCGGCCCAAGGGGGTGGTGCTTTCGCACCGCAACATGGTGGTGGGTGCAAAGAGCGTGGCGTCATACCTGGGCAACATCAAGGAAGACACTCTGCTGGCTGCGCTGCCGCTGTCCTTCGATGCAGGGTTCAGCCAGCTGACCACCGCCTTCCACGCCGGCGCCCGGACGGTGCTGTTGAACTACCTGATGCCCAGGGATGTGCTGCGCGCCATGGAGCGCGAAGGCGTCACAGGTCTGACTGCGGTGCCCCCGCTGTACATACAACTCTCGCAACTGAACTGGCCGCACGCCATCGGTCAGCAGCTTCGCTACTTCGCCAACACGGGCGGGCGGATGCCTCGCGAGACGCTGGATCTGCTCAGGGCCCGGGTGCCTCGGGCCTCACCATTCCTGATGTATGGCTTGACGGAGGCCTTTCGGTCGACTTACCTGCCGCCTGAGGAGGTTGATCGGCGGCCAGACTCGATTGGCAAGGCCATACCCAATGCCGAAATTGTGGTTTTGCGCGAGGACGGCACCGAGTGCGCTGACGACGAGCCCGGCGAATTGGTACACCGGGGCGCTCTGGTCGGCCAAGGCTATTGGAACGACCATGAAAAGACAGCCGAACGCTACAAGCTTTTCTTGAGGCGCCCAGAGGGACTGCAGTTGCCCGAGTACGCCGTGTTCTCGGGTGACACGGTGCGCCGCGATGCCGAAGGGTTTCTGTATTTCATCGGCCGCCGCGATGAGATGATCAAGACATCGGGCTATCGCGTGAGCCCGGTGGAAGTGGAAGAGGTCCTGTACGCGACCCGCCTCGTGGGGGAGTGCGTGGCTTTCGGGGTTGACGACAAGATGTTGGGTCAGGCCATCCAGGTCATCGTCACACCCGTTCAAGGCCGGGACACCGTGGACACCGCGGCGTTGCTTGCCGATTGCCGCAAGCGCATGCCTGCCTACATGGTGCCTGCAGGCTGCGAATCCGTCAGCGGCCCGTTGCCTCGCAATCCCAACGGCAAGATTGACCGCAAATTGTTGTCTACCGACTGGGTTGAGCGGCGTTATGCGAAATGACTCTTCAGGAACCAAGGCTGCTCAGATGAAACACGTTTTGCAGTTCTTCGGCGCGCTGTGTCTGGCAACGGGCATGGGATTGGCGCAAGCTTCATATGACCGAAACCTCACTCCGGGCGAATTGGCTCTGATGCCGGAGTTTTGTCAGGATGTGCAGACCGTCAATGGCTGGGAGCAGGGCGTGCGCGAGTCGCCGCGTGCGCCCATGTGGGTAGCCAAGATGGGCCGCAGTTTCTGGGACATGCACCACTACTGCTGGGCGCGCATTGCGGTGCACCGTTCGATGGCTCCTGGGCTGAACCAGAATCGTCGGGACCATCTGGTCGAGACTGCTATCGATGACATGTTGTACGTCGTTCGACGCGCGCCACCCAACATGGTGTTGCTTCCAGAGATCCACTACCTGATGGGAGACTACTACCGCACCCTCAAGCGCTACGGCGAGGCGGCAGAAGCCTTCCAGAAATCGCGCGAGCTGAAGTCCGATTATTGGCCCGCCTATGCAGGGCTCGCCGACCTGCTGGTGCAGTCGGGTCGCCGCAACGACGCAAAGGCCGTCCTCGAGCAAGGGCTGACGATTCTTCCCAACGAGAACGCCTTGAGGTCACGACTCGACCGATTGAATAGCTCCGCCAAGTCTTCTGACTCGGGTGCGGGCGGCAAGACCGGCCCAATGCGCGCCGTGGCTGCTAAAAGTGCTCCGAAAGCCAGTGCCCCCTTGACGGTGCAGAAGTAAGCACGCCGGCGTGGGTGCAGTTCGTCAGTCCCTCTGGATCACGCTGGCTGACAGTTATTTGGGCTTGGTGCTGCGCCTGGTCAGCACTGCTGTCATCGCGCGCCTGCTGACACCCAAGGAAATTGGAGTCCTGGCCGTTGCGGCGGTTTTCACGGGCCTGGCCAGCATGTTTCGGGACTTCGGGGTTGCCGAGTACATGATCCAGGAGAAGGATCTGACTCGCAAGAAGATCGCCGCCACGCTCACACTGAACATCATCGTTTCGTGGACCATGGCCTTGGCGGTCTTCGTTGGGTCCACCCCGGTGGCGGCGTTTTACAAGGACGCCGGTGTGGGTGAGGTCATGCGCGTACAGGCACTGTGCTTCTTGCTGGTGCCTTTTGGCGCTGTGACGATGGCCTACTTCAGGCGGGAACTCAATTTTCGACCGGTACTGATCTGCAACATTCTCGGCAATGTGGTGGGCTTCGTGGTTTCGATTGCCCTGGCTCTCTTGGGATTCAGCTACATGAGCTTGGCCTGGGCTGCATTGGCATCGATGATCGTGACGGTTGGCGGCTCGATGTGGTTCAGGCCGTCGTCGTTGCCACGATGGCCGGGTTGGTCGGGCGTGGGTGAGGTTTTCCACTTCAGCAAGTTCGCGAGTCTGGTCTACCTGTTCGGCCAGGTCGGCAAAGGTGCACCAGAGATGATCATTGGCCGCGCGCTGGGTATGGCCGACGTGGCGATGTTCAGTCGCGCCGGTGGCCTGGTGGAGATGTTTCAACGCATGGTGTTGCGCCCCGTCTTGTTCGTTTGCATGCCCTATTTCGCACGCAGTGACCGGGAAGAAGGCGAGATTGCAGATGCGTACCTGAAGAGCGTTTCGTACTTGACGGCTGTGGGCTGGCCCTTCCTAGCCTTTATGGGTATCGGGGCTTTCTCAGCCATTCGGATCGTCTATGGCCCGCAGTGGGATGCTGCGGTGCCGGTGGCGCAAATCCTGGTGACCGCTTTTGCCATGGAACTGGTGCATTCAATGTCTCGCGAGGCGCTGCTGGCTGGCGGCCATGCGAAAAACGCAAACGCGCTCCAGATCTGGATGGTCGTGTTGCAGGTAGCAGGTCTGCTGCTGGCCGTGCGTTGGGGTATCACCGGGGCAGCAGTTGGCGTGTTGGTCGCCACGTTGATGGGCGCTGTCATCGCACAGATTTACCTGAAGCGTCTGCTGGGTCTGAGCACCCGCCGTATTTTGCGGACTTGCGCCAACAGTCTGCTGGTCACGGCTGGGGCGGTCGCGCCCGTCTCCTTGTGGGCTCTGTATGCCGGTGTGACCTTGGACAACTACTTGGTCTTCGGCCTGGTCGGTGCACCGTTGACCCTGCTGGCTTGGTTGGCCACCTTGACCGCAATGAATCATCCCGTGATGAATGAGGTCCGTTCGGTCGTCGACCGGCTACGCTCCAAGCTGCCACGCCGGGCGTCGTCCGAATAGCGGCCTGTACAGCCAACCTACAATCTTTCAGCGGCAGCGAGTCGCCGCCCACGGATTCACAGCGCCTGCTCGCTTCCAGCAGCGGCGGGCGGTGGTTTCAAGTCACCTTTTCATGGACGAGACTGAACTTCAGCAATTGCTTCTGCACCCTGATCGTCAAGTGAGCGCCCGATCGGCCTTGCGAGACGTTCTGGACGCTGCGCCTCGAACACTCACATACAAACACTGGCTTTCGCGCCTGCCGGCTGCGACAGCACCCGATGAGCAGCACTGCGTAGCACTGCTGTCATCTTTCACACTCGAAACCCTTGAGCCTTTCCTGCAGGTTGAAGCGTACGCCAGCGGCTGGCGGGCTCGAACCACCTACGTCCAGCTTGGCCGCTGGCAGAACGCCCTGCTGGAGTGGCCAACAGCGCTTGCAGACGATACCGACGTTGTCGTCTTGTTGCTCCACGATGCGGAGTTGTTGGGTGAAGATTTCTCCACCGCGCCCGAAGATGCCTTGAATCGGCTGCAGGCACTTTTGCAGATTTGGCGCAGCCGCAGCGCAAAACCACTGTTTTTGGGGGTGGTGAAGGCGCCCACAAGCCCTAACGCCCAGGCCTTTGACGTACACCTGGGCCGCGCGGCGCGACGAGATGCATTCCAGCGGGGTTTGATCCCGCTGGGGCAGCAGCTGAAAGATGTCCATCTGCTGGATCTGAACGCGGACAGCATCGGCATCGCGCAGTGGTTTGACCCCCGCGGCTATCTCACAACCCGTTCAGTTTTTGTGCACCGTGTCTTGCCACCCGTTGCCAGGGTGCTGGCACGCAGTCTGGCCTGCCTGTTCAGGCCGCGCCGCAAAGTGTTGGTGCTCGACATGGACAACACGCTGTGGGGCGGTGTTGTCGGTGAAGACGGCGTGGACGGGATCGCTTTGGGCCAAGAATTTCCTGGCTCAGCGTTTCTGAATCTGCAGCGCATGGCGTTGGACCTGCGGCAGACGGGCGTACTGTTGGCTCTGGCCAGCAAGAACAATGAATCCGATGCCATGGCTGTATTCGAGCGGCGGCCTGAGATGCTGCTGAAACCCGAGCACTTCAGCGCGCGCCGCATCAACTGGATCGACAAGCCCGCCAACATCGCAGCCATTGCTCAACAGTTGGGTCTGGGCCTGGACAGCTTTGTCTTTGCGGATGACAGTGCCATGGAATGTGCACAGGTGCGCGAGACACTGCCAGAAGTCGAAGTTGTGGAGCTTGGGCAAGACCCCAGTCGGTTTGTCGACTTGATTTTGCGAACACAAGCCTTTGACACGATCCGTGTCACCGACGAGGACCGCCATCGGGCTGACAGTTATGCCGCAGAAGCCAACCGGCAGGAACTGCGGTCTGCCGTGACTGACTTGGCCAGCTTCCTGGCCGACTGCCGCCTGCACTTGAGCCTGCTGCCGGCCAGTGGGGCGACGGTGGACCGTATCCATCAGTTGTTGGGCAAGACCAACCAGTTCAACTTCAGCCTTCTGCGACCCAGCAAGGAAGTTCTGCTGGGTTTGATGGAGCGAGGCGGTTGTTTGTACGCTGCGTCGTTGTCCGACCGGTTTGGCGATTACGGGCTGATAGGCATACTCCAGGTGACCCAGACCGGAACACAGTTCGAGATTGAGAACATGGCACTGAGTTGCAGGGCGTTGGGTCGCGGGGTTGAAGATGCCATGCTGGCCTACGCACACAGCCGTGCCTTGGCGGCGGGATGCACTTCGCTGGCTGCCCGTGTGGTCCGGGGCCCGCGCAACCAGCAAGTCCTGCAATACTTGGACAGCAAAGGTTTTACTCGTGCAGCGGAAGTGGCGGGCGAAGTCGATTTTCGGGTGCCGACCGGTAGCGGGGTACTGCCCTGGCCAGATTTCATTGCTGTAGAGCTTGGTGAAGCGGAAAGTTATTGACGTGGAGTCTTCTCGCAAAGGTCAGCAAAAGCTGATATCCATTTTCGCTGACATTCTGGACCTGCCCGAGGGTCAGGTGAACCTTGGTTTGTCACCACAAACTTGTGAAAAATGGGATTCGTTGAACCATATTCATTTGATCAATGCCATCGAAGAAGAATTTGACTTCAGCATGGGATTTGAAGACCAAATGGGTATGGTGAACTTCGAAGCTGCTCTCGAAATTGTTGCTCGAAACAATTTATGAAACCCTGCAAATTGGTTCTTCGCCTGCAAATCAGGTCGGAATGGATTGATTCAATATTGCTGTTTGTCGGTAAACGAAAGTAAAAAATGAGTGACAGACCGAGTGGATTTTTGGCGCGCTTGATGGAGGAGCCGCCGTTTAGACTCTTTGGGAAGGCATTGGTCAAGCGGTTTTCTTCGGACATCCGAACGATTTCCCAGTGGGATGCGGCCGAGCGGCCCAACTATTTGTTGGGCGTGCTGCGTGCTGCTGACCAGGCGCTCGAATCGAAAGTCAAGGAAATATCGGTGGCCGAGTTTGGCGTGGCGGGCGGGGCTGGCCTGCTTTGCCTGCAGTCTTATGCCGAAAGGGTGCAGGCTGCCACGGGTGTGAAGATTCATGTGCTGGGCTTTGACACTGGCGCGGGCTTGCCCAAGGGCACTGGCGACTTTCGAGATCACCCTGAAATCTGGTCGCCAGGGGACTTCCCCATGGTTTGGGATCAGCTTCGCCCACGCTTGGGTCCTCAGACCCAATTGATTCTGGGTGACGTTATCGATACCGTGCCGGAATTCCTGGCCACGAAAATGCCGGCCCCACTGGGCTTCATTTCCATCGATGTCGACTTCTACAGTTCTACCCGTGACGCCTTGCGAATCCTGAGTTTGCCCAACCGCAAAACGCTGTTTCGTACGGTTATCTATCTTGATGATGTAGAGACGATGCTTTATCACCGGTTTGCGGGGGAACTGCTGGCTGTCGAGGAGTTCAATCGTGACAACTCTGGTGTCAAGATCGACCGTTGGCGAGGGGTACGAAGCCGGCGTCCGTTTCATGAAGAACTCTGGCTGGATCGAATGTACGTGGCTTACGATCTGGAGGCTATTGATCGCATGGGCCACAACCAGAATCGCGACAAATTGATACTCGACCTGACGAATGTCGCAAACACCGGAAATATCATCAACTGAGGTACGAAACCTGGCCTCGTCCCCAGCTTTGGTGGGGTTGGATCTTGCACGCTTGGTAGAGGGCAGCGAAGCAAGGGCTTACGCCAGTCTGTTTGCTCACACGCAAAAGGCGCATCCAGACGGTGGTTTCGGCCATACCAGTGCAGGGTCTCGGGTGGCTTTGCGGGCGAAGGCCCTCAAGACGACCTTGTTGTTCAACCGGGTACTGGGTCTGGGCGTGTTTCAGCCCGCCAGCACGGATCAGGTGCTCGATTTGATTGCTGCGTACTCGCAAGGCACCACGCCTTTCGGTGTCGAGGTCAGCCCTGCTGCCGTGCCCGGTGATCTGCCGGCCATGTTGAAGTCCCACCGGTTGCGCCGGACATTGCCGGTACAGGTGCTGTACCGCGACGGCTCAGCACCGCCGCCGCGGTATGCAGCTTGGCAACGAGCGACAGGGATGAGTGTCGAAGCGGTGGGTCCTGACTTTGCACCCACCGTGGCGGCTGTGTGCTGCGAGAACTTCAAGATGCCTGAAGGGGTTGCCAATTTGTTGGTAACAGGAAGTTGCGCACCCGGCTGGCGCCGCTGGTTGGCAATGGACGGCCAGACAGCCGTTGGTGCTTCGCTGTCCTACGTGAGCGACGGTGTGGCTTGGTTGGGTTGGACTTCGGTGAATGCCAGTCACCGCGGGCGCTGGGTTCATGCAGGCATCGTGGCCCGGCAACTTGAAGACGCACACGCGGCGGGTTGCCAATGGGTCACCACCGAAACAGCGGTCAGCAGCAAGGAAAAGCCGGACGCAGCCCACCACAATCTGCGCAATTTCGGTTTCCTCGACGCCTACCAGCGACCCTTGTATGTCTATCAGCCGCGACCTGGGGCCTGAGATGGTGCTGCACCACCGCGTCTTGATTCCACTTCGCAGCGGGCGGAGTTGCTGCACCGCGCTGCGCAAAAGCCCGCCTTCCCGCACGCGTTGTTTGGCGCAACCGGCATGAGCCCGCAAATACTGTCTGTCTTGAGCGACCCCGTCCTGCACCACGTGGGAATCGTGGTGCACTCCGAGAAGCTGGCGCTGGCCCAGATGGCCAGGTTGGGCCTTCGTGAACACTACCGCGGCCATGTGCCCACCTGGGACGCGCTGTGCATCTTTGCGCACGGCAACGGGGGTTCACCGTTAGAGTTTGTCGTTCCAGGACCAACTGGTGCCTTGCGCGACTTCAACAGCGGTTTGGGCGGCCTTCACCACCTGGCGTTTGCCGTTCCCGACCTGTCTGAGTCGATGGCGAAGCTGGCTGCGATCGGTGTCAAGATGCTCGAAGCCGAGCCTGTGCGTGGTGCCGGTCACTTTCTCTGCAATTTCATCCCGCCCATTTTCACGCGAGCCTACGCGGTGGAATTGGTGCAGTTGCTGCCCGACAGCTGAGCCCTCAGGCAAGGCCGGTGGCCGGATGTGCGCTTGTTGCATTTCGCAGGCACTTCCATTCCTGGGCTGCTCCCGTTACAAACTAAAATCGACGTCAACGAATTGCGAGCTTGGAGCCGGCAGATGAACACTCAACAAGAAATCCTGCGACTGCTGGATGAAGTGCTGAGCCTGGAAGGCCGGGCCGCCGCCTTCACACGCGACACCCATCTGCTCGGTGCCATTCCTGAACTCGATTCAATGGCGGTGGTGTCGATGATCACTGCACTTGAAGAGACCTTTGGCATCGTTGTGGACGACGATGACATTGACGGGGCGACCTTCGCCAACGTGGGAACCTTGGTGGATTTTGTCAGCGGCAAGCTCGCGGCCTGAGTGCGGTTTGAGTTCGATCCCGACTGCCGGCTCACTGGCAGCGCCAACGGCGTTTTTCCTGGAGCGCATTGCGCCGGCCAGTGGCCAAAGGCTGGCGTTGCTGCACAGCCCGCAAGAGCCCTGCCGTGGCTCGGTGTTGTTTCTGCATGCCTTTGGCGAAGAAATGAACAAGTCGCGCCGGATGGCGTCCATGGCCTCCCGGGCCCTGGCCGCGAGCGGACTGGCGGTACTGCAGATCGACCTGATGGGGTGCGGAGACAGCACGGGTGAATTTGAGCATGCCAGTTGGGCCGCTTGGATTGATGACGCCGTTGCCGGTGCAGCGTGGCTGCAGCAGCGCTTCCCAGGCCCGCTGTGGCTCTGGGGAGAACGCGCCGGCTGCCTGTTGGCCACCGCGGCCGCTCCTCACGTGCGGGGGGTCAAGCACTTCCTGTTCTGGCAGCCCCAGGTCACTGGAAAATTGATGTTGCAGCAGTTTTTGCGACTGAAGATGGCCAGTCAGATGCAGCAGGGTGCCAATAAAGGCGTTACTGAAGGTCTGATGTCAGATCTGAAACAGGGGCATTCGGTTGAAGTGGCTGGCTACCGGCTGAGCCCGGCGTTGGCCCTGGGTCTGGCCGAAGCCACGCTTCAGCCTCCACCGATGGGTGCTGGCAAGAGTCGGCTTGTGTGGCTCGAAGTCACGTCACGCGTACCTGCTGCCTTGCTGCCCGCGGCCATGCCAGTGCTTGCGAAGTGGCGCGAAACAGGTTATGCGGTCAGCAGCCAGGCCTTGGCGGGCCCGCCTTTTTGGCAAACGGTGGAAATCGAGGATGCGCCGGAATTGGTGAAGGCCACTGCAGAGCAGCTTCTGCATCCGCACCCCGAAGCGTTGCAGGTGATGGCGTGAAAGAGCAGGCCCTGGTCTTTGCTTGCGAGCGGGAGCATCTGCTGGGCGTGCTGACGCCGGCTTCGCCAGACGCCCCTGCCGCTTCGGCCCTGGCCGACGTGGGCGTGGTCATCATCGTGGGTGGTCCGCAGTACCGGGCTGGCAGCCATCGCCAGTACGTTCAGCTGGCGCGCTCATTGGCAGGCAAAGGCGTGAGCACCTTGCGCTTTGACACACGCGGCATGGGCGACAGCAGTGGCGAACAAAGAACACTTGAAGAGATTGAGCCCGATGTGGGCGCAGCGATCCAGGCACTGCAACTCGGGATTCCTGGCGTGAAGCGTGTCGTCTTGTGGGGCTTGTGCGGCGGTGCCTCAGCGGCTTTGCTGTACTGGCGACTGACGCAAGACAAGCGGGTACACGGCATGGTGCTGGTCAATCCGTGGGTGCGCTCCGAGGAGACTCTGGCGCGCACTCACTTGAAGCACTACTACCTGAAGCGCCTGGGACAGGCTGACTTCTGGAGCAAACTGCTCAGGGGTGGCGTGCCTGGAAAAGCCATTGCAGAATTGGTTCAGAACGTTCGCCTGGCGCTGGGCTACACGTCAGCAACACCTGTTGTGTCACCCCCCACCAGCACGGGTTCTAGCGCCGTCACCACGGCAGCGGCGCGCGGCAAGCATGTTGAGCTTTCGTTGCAGGGCCGCATGGCGCAGGCCTGGCAGCAGCACCCGGGCCACAAGCTGGTGGTACTCAGCGGCAACGACTACACAGCCAAGGAATTTGTGGAGACCGCGGCGACCGATGCCCTGTGGCGCAGCAATCTGGCGCAGCGCAATGTCAGCCGCTTCGATGTCGACGGAGCCGATCACACTTTTTCTGATCACGCCGCGCAACGGGCTGTCGAGGAGCAGACCTTCAACTGGTTGCTGCAGGTGATGGGCTCCCACCAAGCCAAAGCCGACCAAACCGAGACCGCTGCGGCCGCGGGACCCTGCGCGCACCAGCACGCCTGATATGCGCTTGTGGCCCACACGAAGACAGTTTTTTCTTCACGACGTCGCCGTGCTGATGGCAGCGCGCCCGGCCGATCCTTCCAGCCCCGGCAGGCTGGCACGCGAGATTCAATCGGTTGAACTGCGACTCGATCAAGCCGATCGCATTCTGCAGCTGCACCAGAGCATGTCGCATCGCATGTCGCAAACGCGGATGGACCAGCGTTTTCGCAACGGCTTGCGCTATTTCGCGTTCTTTCACGACGAGCGGTTGCTCGGTTCGACCTGGGCGGCCATCGGGAACGGCCGCTATGTCGACGAGGTGAACTGGTTCTTGCCGATCAAGCCCACCGAGTTCTGGGTGCGTGACATCTTCATCGTGCCTTCCCACAGGGGTCAAGGCCTTTTTCCGTGTTTCCTGAAGCTGATTGCACAACGGCATGTGCCGGGTTGTACGGCTGCCTGGTCTGATGTCGATTGGGTCAACAAGGCATCGCTTCGCGCGCACACCAAGGCTGGATTCACGCTTTACTCGCGCATGCGTGCGCTCGACTTTGATGGCCGGGTCCGGTTGCGTGGGCCCCTCCCGAACTGGCCAATCGACGTGACGGAGATAGATCCCGGAAGACGGCTGCTGTTGATGCGTGGCGCATTGCTGCAGCGCCACCAGGAACTGCTGGCCTGAAAGGCCTGACTCTCAGGTCTGGCCTTGCTGCACCTGCAAGCGGGCCAGCAGGGCTTTGCGGTCGACTTTGCCGTTCACATTCAGAGGCAGTTCTGCGATGACGTGGATGTCTCTGGGCACCATCACAGACGGCAGCGTTTCTTTCAGCTGCCGACGGATGCCTGACAGGTCGGAGTCAACCTTGACGATGAATGCCACGATGCCCGACGCTCCACTGGTCGTGACGGGCCAGCCGACGGCAACGGCCAGGTCGGTGCCGGCCGCTTGACGCAGGGCCTGTTCAACTTCGCCCAGCTCGATTCGAACCCCGGAAATCTTGATCTGAAAGTCCAGCCGCCCCAGATACGGAATGGGTTGTCCAGGCAGTGGGCGGCGCACCAAATCGCCTGTTCGGTAGTACACGGTGTCTGCACCGGGCAGGGCAACGAATGCCGCGGCTGTTCGCTCCGGGCTGTTCCAGTACCCCGGGGTCACTTGCGGGCCGCTGATCAGCAACTCACCTTCTGCGCCTTCGGCCACTTGTTGCATCGAGCTGTCGACGACCATCAACCCGACCTGGGGCCCGGCCACTCCGATGGGCACGACGCCATGCACGCACTCGGCGGCAGAGCGCTCACGATGCCACTGGTAGTAGGCGGCGTCCACGGTGCACTCCGTCGGACCGTAGACGTTGTCCAGTTGAGCGGCCGGTGCAGCAGCGGCGAGTGCGGCCGCCAGATCGGCAGACAGTGCTTCGCCCCCGAAACGACAAAGGCGCAATGCCTGGAAGCGGCCTTCTCGCCAGCCATTGCTGCGGTTCATGCTGTGGCCTGTCGAAGGCACGATGTCGATCACCGTCAACGCCTTGCTTTCGATGAACTTGTTGGGGTTGACCCAATCCATCTGCGTCGGGCAGCACAAACAACCGCCGAAGGCCCAGCACACGTAGAGATCAAACATCGACGAGTCAAACGTGATGTCGTAGAACTGGGAAAAGCGGTCTTGTTCGCTCAGGCCAATGGCCCGGTATCGTTCAACCGACATCTCGACAAAGCGCACCACGTTGCGGTGCAACACGCCCACACCCTTGGGTGCCCCGGTGCTGCCGGAGGTGAAGAACAGGTAGGCCAGTGCGTCTGGGCTTACAGAAATGGGCTGGAACCCGGCCTGCGCCTCGGCATCGGCCATCGCCAAGAAAAGATGTTGCGGCCATTGGGCCTGAAGGTCCGTATCGACTGTGGAGCCAGGCAGACAAATCAGCAGGGGCTGTGTAAGACCTTGCAGCAGCGCCGGCAGGTGGGCTTGGCCAGCCGTATCGACGACAAGGGCACCCAGGCCCGCCAGCTCGATCATCTGTCGCGTCCGTTCGACGGGGAAGCCGGGATTCAGGGGCACGACACCCAGACCGGCCATCAGCCCCCCGAGCAGACCGGCATAGACCGGCAGCGAACGGCTTGCCAGAACGCCCACCCGGGCAGGGCTTGCACCCGGGCGATGGCGGGTGAGAACACAGGCTTGGGCCGCTGCGCGCTGATGCAGCTGCGCATAGCTGTACTGCTGTCCGGACACATCCAATGCAAGTCGATCAGGGTGGCGCTGCGTCGACATCAGAAAGCCGGCATGCAGTCCGTATGGAATCGAGGGGGCGTGGTTCATTTTCAATCAGGTGCTCAAGCCAGGGTCGGACACCGAAAGCCTTTTGCGCCGGTGCTTCAAAAGGGGCTTCAGGCCGCGCGCGCAACTCTCCAGCAGCAGCCCGGTCAGGCCACCTGCGGTACGCGGGTTGAATGCAATCAACCCCCGCCGTTCGCGCCGGTGGGTCATCCATTGGTTCTTGTAAGCGTCGTCACCACACAGATAGTCGACTTCACGAACCTTGTCGACGTCGATGACATGCCGCATCAGGTGAGCGGTCAGCAGACTGCCCGGTGACAGTTGTCGAAAGGCGGGGTCGTAGGCCAGCTTGTAGATGTTTGCTTTTTGGGACGCGACGATCCAGAACTGTGCCGCAACCACCTGCGATCCCACCATGGCCAGCCCCATGCGCAGCCATCCCTTTTGGGCACAAAGGGTCGCCAGGCCCGGGATGAATCCTTGATACGGTTCCGGTTGCTTCCAACTGCTGCCGTAGACCCGCGTGAATTCGGCAGCGGCCTGAGCGGCCTGATGGGGTGCGGACACGATCTCGAACCGGCCGCCGCTGGCCACGAATTTCTTGCCCATGCGGCGGAGCGTGTTTCGCACCTCACCGGGGCGACTGGCCAGGTAACCCTCGGCGTCGCCAGCCACTGGCAGATACCAATTGCCGAAGCAGAAGTAGTCGAACGGAACCAGGCCTGCGTGCGTTGCCGCTTGCATGAGCAGCGTCAATCCTCTCCCTTCGATGGCCATGGGTGCGATGCGAACCGACTTCACAGGCGCGTGCGCCCGTATCAGGTGCTGCAGCAGTACTGCCAGATCCGATGCTTGCGCGGAGTCACAGACGGCGGGCGCGAACAGAGATGTGTAGTAGTTGCCCAGCGCATAAACCTCTCGCGCCCCGGAAGTGCGCTTTGCAAACACCGGCAGTGCAGCGATGGTCTTTTCGTGGCGACGCAGCACGTGAATTCGCAGGTCGGCGTCAGGTCCGAAAACCGTGGCGGACAAGTTGCGGTACCAAGCCAGCCCGAGTTGAGGATCTTCCTGCTCCGCCTGAGCGAACAGTTGCTCAACGTCAGGCGGTACCGCGTTCAGATCGTGCAGGGTGACCGTGCTCAGTCCCGCCGCGGATCGGCAGGTGGCGCCGGGTTTCAACTTTTGCTCTGCCTGCCGACAAAGCTCACCAACGCGCCCACCGTTTCAAAGGTGTCGCTGCCGATGTCGTCCTCATCGATGACAAAACCGAAGTGATCTTCCAGCGCGGAAATCAAGGAGACAACGGCCATGGAGTCCAACTCGGGCACCGCCCCGCGCAAATGGGTGTCCGGCCCAAAGGACGCACTGCGGCCGTTCAGGCTGAGCACCTCATCCAAAACGGATAGGACTTGCGTGGTCAACGACATGCGATTGGTCTGGGCGTTCGTCAGCGGTGATGTCCAGAGATGAGTTTAATGCTGCTGGCTTGTAGGATTTGCCGCGCCGCGCGTGCCAAACTTTGCAGATCGCGGGCCCGTGCGATTGGTCTGTCCGCGCCGCGCAGCGGGGTTCGTGCGGCGCCTCCGGCGAGTTGCATCGCCAACGGGCCGTGAGCGGTGAAGTTCAAAAAAACGTTCACTCACAGTTCAAGCGTGCCCGCTTCCCAAGTTGCCACCCGCCGTGCCGATATGAAGCTGCATGCGCCCACCATCCTGCACCATCACACCCTGCCCGGGACCTGCCACCACGGCCGTCGAGCTCGAGCCGCCCGTCAATCTTCATCGGAGGTCGTTCTTCGGCACGGCGTTGCTGACTTTGGGCCCAGCCCATCTGTTGGTGGGCTGTGGCGGTGGCGGCGGATCAGGCAATGAAGTTGGCGCAGCCCCTACGGAG
This sequence comes from Burkholderiales bacterium, assembly GCA_043717565.1. Classification (GTDB taxonomy): domain Bacteria; phylum Pseudomonadota; class Gammaproteobacteria; order Burkholderiales; family Burkholderiaceae_C; genus Rubrivivax. Next base: position 51,354 of record JAYSXE010000052.1, read on the forward strand.
CGCGCTGCTGGCCTTGCTCCAGTAGCCCTTGAAAGCCCGGCACCGGTGCCGATTGCTGCGCCGGTACCCGGCCCGACGCCAACGCCTGTGCCCAGCCCGGCTCCAGCAACCGCGCCCGCACCAGCGCCAGTACCAGCGCCCGCACCAGCGCCTGCTCCAGCGCCTGTACCAGCACCTGTACCAGCACCAGCGCCTGCGCCTGCAGTCACTCGGCCTCCTGCGCCAGCGTGGTTGCCTTTGCCAGGTCAGGTCGGCCTGTTGTCGCAGAGCAACGGCCGATTGACCAACAGTTTCATCAGCCAGTGTGCCCCGTACTTCGCGCCTTACTACTTTGCGAAGATCGTCAACGACTACAGCGGCAGTTTTTTGAACCCGTATTTCGGTAGTCATGGCGCCGTTCTGTTCTTTGGCGGCGGGCACGCAGCCACCAACGACAACACACTTGCAGCCTTGATCGTGGGGCCCGACACGTGCAGCTTCAGGCGCCTGGTCGATCCATCACCCTTGTTCGGCAGCGACAACAGCAACGCCACATTGGCCGCCAACACCCTCAATTCGGGTACCACGTTCGTCAACATGACGTATGCGGAGTATTTGATCGACGGCAAACCCGCTTCGCCCCACAGCTACAGCTGTGGCGACGTCATTGGCCCCGCCCACGGAGGGGCAGCGAACGGCACCTTCATGCGAGTCTTGAATTCGGCCGCCGGATTCAACGGCAGCGTGGGCGCGGAGGCCGCGCATCGGGTTGACTTTGCAACCACCTCCGGGCCCTACCAGTGGCAGCGGGTCACCGACAACCATGGTTTCCACGGCGGGCCCGGAGGTCGCGCCAGCAACTTGGCGCCCCCCAACTGGACGGCCTGGGTGCCGGGTCAGAACCGGATCTACATCGAATCCCGCGCCGCGGGGGGTATTCAACGCCTGTCCTGGTTCGACCGTACGACCAGTACCTGGGTCACAGGCACCGGCCAGTTGCGCCTGAACGATGCCGAGATGGGGGATGTCTCCGGGGCGATGTTCCACGTGGCGGAGCGCAATCTTCTGATCTTTGCCGATTGCAAGTCGGGTGTGTTGCGCCTGCAATATTTGGACACGACGCAAAACCAGCCGTCCTGGATCGGGGCAGTGACTTTGAGTCAGCCTGTGGCGCTGGAACAGTGGTTCAACACGGCCTGCTGGTGCGAAGACAACCAACGCATCCTGGTCGGCGAGCTGCGCGGCGACAACCAAGCCATCTTCGAGGTGGAGATTCCCAGCAATCTGCGCCAGCCCTGGACAGCCACGCGCGCACCCTTCGGGGCCGGCCAATCGATTCCTTGGGCCGTCAATTCTTCATATAAGAAATGGACCTACAACCCTCGGGTGAAGGCCGTGATTTACTTTCCCCGCGCGGACTTCAATGGTGCAAACGACGTGGTGTATGTCTATCGGCCTCGCAACACCTGACCGACGGCGACCATGCTGACAGGGCGCCGTAAAAACACGTTGACCTTTCCTACACGGTATGTCCTCAAAACGCGGCGCTTCTTGTCAGGGCCCCAAAACCGTGATTCGCTTAGCATCACTGCGTTTCCACCCATGAAGCGGCCCTCGGGGCCGCTGTCTGTTTCATGACCTCCGTACCAGTCATCGAGGCCGCGACAGCAGCACCCGTCGGCGCTCAGAGAACCACCCCCGTTCATTCGCCCATGCTGCAGTTCGCGGCTGCAGGGGCGGAGCTGCTGGTGGGTGGTCAGCCCATCAGCCGGCTGTCGGCCCGTATCGGCCAAACACCATTCTTCGCCTACGACCGCAGCCTGCTGAGTCAGCGCGTCGCACAACTGCGCCAAGCACTGCCACAGGGCATCAAGCTGCACTACGCCATGAAGGCCAACCCCATGCCGGCCGTCGTGGCGCACATGGCGCGCCTGGTGGACGGCATCGACGTGGCTTCTGCCGGTGAACTGCAAGTGGCCCTGGACGCGGGCGCCGACCCGGCGGAGATCAGCTTCGCGGGCCCCGGCAAGCGCGACATCGAATTGCGCCAGGCGGTGGCCGGGCGCGTGCTGGTGAACGTGGAGTCGATGCGCGAACTGCCGGTGCTGGCACAGGCGTCGCAAGACCTGGGTCTGCCTGCCCGCGTGGCGCTGCGCGTCAACCCCGACTTCGAGCTCAAGGGCTCGGGCATGAAGATGGGTGGCGGCCCCAAGCAGTTTGGTGTGGATGTGGAGGTGGTGCCGCAAACGCTGGCCCTGATGCGCTCGCTGGGCCTGGCCTTCGAAGGTTTTCACCTGTTCGCCGGTTCGCAGAACCTGCGTGCCGATTCCATCTGTGAAGCCCAGCAGAAAAGCTATGCGCTGGCGCTGCGCCTGGCCGCCGAGGCCGGTGTCGACATCCAGTTTCTGAACCTGGGCGGCGGGTTCGGCATCCCTTATTTCCCTGGTGAGCGTCCGCTGGACCTGGCGCCGGTGGGTGCCAACCTGGCCGACATCCAGGCGCGCGCGCGCAAGGACATGCCTTCGGCCAGCCTGGTCATCGAGCTCGGGCGTTACATGGTGGGCGAGGCCGGTGTTTACGTCACCCGGGTGGTGGACCGCAAGGTCTCGCGCGGTCATGTCTACCTGGTTACGGATGGGGGCTTGAACCACCATCTGTCTGCGTCGGGTAATTTTGGCCAGGTGGTGCGCAAGAACTACCCGGTGACCATCGGCAACCGGGTTGATTCGGCGGCACGCGAAGTGGTGTCGGTGGTGGGCCCGCTGTGCACACCGCTGGACCTGTTGGCCGATCGCATGGACCTGCCGGCCGCCGATGTGGGCGACCTGGTGGTCGTCTACCAGTCGGGTGCCTATGGCGCCAGTGCCAGCCCTCAGGCCTTCTTGGGGCACCCGCGCAGCGCTGAAGTGCTGGTCTGACCGGCCAGCCGGGCAAGCCCCTGCGGCTGGTCGGTGAACCCGCCGGTTCAGGTCGCTAAAATGGCGGGTTGGCCGGCGTCGATGTCGGCTGCCCCCAATTCAAACCTCACAGGACGGCCCGCCGTGTTCATCTCCCAAGCCTTCGCCCAGACCGCACCGGCCGCTGCCGGTGGTGGCACAGAGTCAACCCTCATCAGCCTGCTGCCGCTGGTGTTGATGTTCGTGGTGCTGTACTTCATCATGATCCGCCCGCAGATGAAGAAGCAGAAGGAACACAAGGCCATGATCGACGCTCTGGGCAAGGGCGACGAGGTCGTCATCGCCGGTGGCGTGCTGGGTCGGGTGTCCAAGCTCGGCGAAAGTTACCTGCATGTCGAAATCGCCCAGGGCACCGAGGTGCAGGTGCAGCGCGGCGCGGTGGTGCAGGTGCTGCCAAAGGGCACTTTCAAGTAAGGTCTTGCCGGCCTCCGGCACGGGGGCGCCGCGATACGCCCCCCTCAAACCGGCGTGTTGATGCGCCGGGGTGCCGCCCCATATCCAGCACCAATCGCGGCGTGTGCACGCTCCAGGCCCGACCATCAGGCCTGCCGAACCACCGCCAGCCCGCTACCCGCCCCACCAATTGCCCTGAAGAGCAGCCCCAAGGGCGGCGGCAAGGGCTTCTAGGAACTCTGCATGAACCGCTACCCCTGGTGGAAATACGCAATCCTCGGTGCAGCCTTGCTGATCGGCCTGCTGTTCACGGCACCCAACTTCTTTGGCGAAGCGCCGGCCGTGCAGGTTTCCAGTGGCAAGTCCACCGTCAAGATCGACGAATCGACGGTCACGCGGGTGAGGCAGGCGCTGGATGGCGCGGGCGTGGCTTCAGACCAGGTGCAGTTCGACGGCAACTCGGTGCGGTCGCGGTTCAGGGACACCGACACCCAGATCAAGGCCAAGGACGCCATCAACAAGGCGCTGAACCCTGATGCCGCCGACCCGCGCTACATCGTGGCCCTGAACCTGGTGTCGAACTCACCCGCCTGGATGGCGCGCCTGCACGCCCTGCCCATGTACCTGGGCCTGGACCTGCGCGGCGGCGTGCATTTCCTGCTGCAGGTGGACATGCGCGCCGCCGTGAAGCAACAAGTGGACACCTATGCCAGCGACGCCCGCAACGCGCTGCGCGAAAAGCGCATCCGGTTTGCCGGCATCACGCGTGACGGTGCCAGCATCACGGTGAACCTGCCCGACGCGTCGGTGGGCCCGGCTGCGCGTGATTTGTTGGCCGACCGCCTGCCTTCGCTGCAATGGGCCACCGAGCCCGCCGCCGAAGGGCTGCGCCTGGTGGGCCGGCTGGAAGGCAAGACCATCACCGACATCGGCACCCAGGCGCTGAAGCAGAACATCGAAACGCTGCACAAGCGGGTGAATGAACTGGGTGTTGCCGAGCCTGTCATCCAGCAGCAGGGCCTGGACCGCGTGCTGGTGCAGTTGCCGGGTGTGCAGGACACGGCCCGCGCCAAGGACATCATCGGCCGCACGGCCACCCTGCAGTTCAGGCTGGTAGAAGAAGACACCGCCACGGCGGCAGAAACCGTGCCCATGCGCCGCAGCAGCGACGGCCCGGTGATGATGGTGGGCTTGAAACGCGATGCCATCGCCACCGGCGAACAGCTCAAGCAGGCCAGCGCCACCATCGACAGCCAGCAGCGCCCCGCTGTGTCGGTGCGCCTGGATGACGTGGCGGGCCGGTCCATGCGCAACGTGACGCGTGAAAACCTGCAAAAGCGCATGGCCATCGTGCTGTACGAAAAAGGCAAGGGCGAGGCCATTTCGGTGGCCACCATCCAGGGCGAATTCAGCACCGACTTCCAGATCAGCGGCAACTTCACACCGCAGGAAACGGCCGACCTGGCACTGCTGACCCGCGCCGGCGCGTTGGCCGCACCGATGGAATTCATCGAAGAGCGCACCATCGGCCCGAGCCTGGGTGCCGAGAACATTGCGCAGGGCATCAACAGCGTGCTGTACGGCTTCATCGCGATTGCCGTGTTCATGTGCGCCTACTACCTGCTGTTTGGCGTGTTCTCCACCGTGGCGCTGGCCTTCAACCTGCTGTGTCTGGTGGCGGTGTTGTCGATGCTGCAGGCCACCTTGACCCTGCCGGGCATGGCGGCCATTGCGCTGACGCTGGGCATGGCCATCGACGCCAACGTGCTGATCAACGAACGTGTGCGCGAAGAACTGCGTGCTGGCGTGGCACCGCAGCAGGCTATCCATGCTGGTTATGAACGGGCCTGGGGCACCATCCTGGACAGCAACGTCACCACCTTGATCGCCGGCCTGGCGCTGCTGGCATTCGGTTCCGGCCCGGTGCGCGGGTTTGCCACCGTGCACTGCCTGGGCATCCTGACGTCGATGTTCTCGGCCGTGATGTTCTCGCGCGGCCTCGTGAACGTGTGGTACGGCCGGCAGAAGCGCCTGAAGTCGGTTTCCATCGGCCAGGTCTGGCGCCCTGAAGGACAGACGATCGAATCACCCGAATCGGCCGTTGCCGAAGAAGCCCGGGCCAAGGCCTGAAGCAAGCGGAGCACACAAATGGAATTCTTCCGCTTCAGAAAAGACGTTCCCTTCATGCGCCATGCGCTGTTGCTGAACGTCATTTCCTTCATCACCTTCGGCCTGGCGGTGTTCTTCCTGGTCACCCGCGGGCTGAACCCGTCGATCGAATTCACGGGCGGCACCTTGTTGGAAGTGCAGTACGCAGCCGCTGCCGATGTGCCCCGCACCCGGGTGACGGTGGAGAAACTGGGTTTCGGCGAAGTGCAGGTGCAGACCTTCGGCACGTCGCGTGACGTGCTCATCCGCCTGCCGGTGCGCCCTGACATCAAGCAGATCGAGGTCTCGGGCCTGGTGTTCCAGGCGCTGTGCAAGTCCGAGTCGGGCACCGTCGGCACCAAGCAGACGTCCACCCCCCAAGGCGGTCAGGTCACCCGGCCTTCTTGTGCCAAGGCCGACGGCAGCGAGCCCTTCGAGTTGACGCGCACCGAATTCATCGGCCCGTCGGTGGGCGCCGAGCTGTACGAAAACGGCGCCTGGGCGTTGCTGGTCACCGTGTTGGGCATCATGGCCTACTTGGCGCTGCGCTTCGAGTGGAAGTTCGCGGTGGCCGGCATCGTGGCCAACCTGCACGACGTGATCATCATCCTGGGCTTTTTTGCTTACTTCCAATGGGAATTTTCGCTGGCGGTGCTGGCGGCCATCCTGGCGGTGTTGGGCTATTCGGTGAACGAATCAGTGGTCATCTTCGACCGCGTACGTGAAACATTTCGTAAGTACCGCAAGCTCACCACGCCCGAGACCATAGACCGGGCGATCACCAGCACCACCAGCCGCACGATCATCACGCACGGCAGTACGCAGATGATGGTGTTGTCCATGCTGCTGTTCGGTGGCCCGACCTTGCACTATTTCGCAGTGGCTTTGACGATTGGCATCCTTTTCGGCATCTATTCGTCGATCTTCGTAGCCGCTGGCATTGCCATGTGGCTGGGAGTCCGGCGCGAAGACCTGATCAAGGGCGGGGGCAGCGGCAAGGACCTTGACCCCAACGACCCGAACGCTGGAGCGGTGGTGTAGAGTGGGTTGAATGCCGCCCACCTGTTGCAAACCCACCTGACATGGCCACGCGTGCCCAGCAGGGAAACATGGCCAGTCAGGCGCGGCGGCTGTACATCGAGGAACTGGTCAAGGGCCTGACTCCGTTGGTGCAGGCGGTGATGGACACCGCCCGGCAGTTGCTGGACAAGCCGTCGGAGCACGCGGTTTTCCAGCGCCGGCGCGACCTGATGCAGACGCTGATGACGGATGCGCAAGCGTGGCACCGCGGCATCGTCACCTCGCTGCGCCACCTTCTGAACACGGGCTCGGCGCCATCCAAGCTGGCCGAGTTGTCCAGCCTGGCCAACGCCAACCGCGATTCACTGAGTCTGGTGTCCGACGACACCATCGACTTGGAGATCGTCACGTCGCGGCTGGCTTTGGCCATCATGGACCGGGCTTCCTGGGAATTTTCCGATCTGCGCTCGCGGGTGGCCCACCTGGAAGGCCGGCAGGAACTGGACCCCCAGGACATGCTGAGAGCCCACGTGCTGGCCCGCATCGTCTTCGACGCCTGGCGCGCCGCGGGCCTGACGCTTGACGGCTGGCGCGAGGTGCAGGGCACCTTGAACGACGAGTTCGCGTTGCTGGTCGAAGAGGGATACCACGAGGCCAACCGCTCGCTGGCCGAACAGGGCGTCTTGCCTGAGGTGGACCTGCGGCCCCTGGTCAGGCGTTCACGCACGCACCCGCAAGCTGCAATGGGCTGGCAGGTGAGCAGCGTCTTTGGCGGTCTGGCGCCTGGTGATCGCATGGCCACGGTGGCCAGCAGCGCTTCGGGGCTGCAGTCCGGGCTGGGCCCGGCGGCGGGGGCGCAGACCACGCGCTCTCTCGGCAACTGGCAGGGCACGGACGGTCTGAATTCCAACCCGGTGGGCGAAGAAACCCGGCTGATGACGCGCAGCGCGCCGTTGGCCCGCAGCCAGGAAAACGCCGAGGCCGTGATGGGGCGGTTGAACCGGCTGGTGGCGCGCCATGTGCCCGACTTCGCCGTCACGTCCCGGCCATACGGCGTCCGGACACCGACACCCTTGTCCGAAGGCCTGTCGCGCGCCATCCACAGCGCGCAGATGGGCATCCAGCAGCGGCTGGACCCCACCGATTCGCCCGGCGGCTTTGTCGTCACCACACCGGTGATGCTGGAGGAGCTGCAGCAGCGCAAGCAGGTGCTGAAGAAGGCGGCGGCTTCACCCGAAGAACGCGCCACCATCGAGATCGTGGCCTTGCTGTTCCAGAGCATCCTGACCGAAGACCGCATCCCGGCCAGCATCCGGGTGTGGTTTGCGCGGCTGCAGATGCCGGTGCTGCGGGTGGCGGTTTCCGAACCCGACTTCTTCGCCACTGTGGACCACCCGGCGCGGCGGCTGATCGACCGCATGGGCGCTTGCGTGATGGGCTTCGACACGACGGTGGGCCGTGGCGTGGGTGAGTCGCTGTCCAAGGAAATCAAGCGCATCGTGCAGGTGGTGGAAGCCTATCCCGACACCGGCCGGCGGGTGTTCCAGACGGTGCTGACCGAGTTCGAGAAGTTCCTGGAGCACTATTTCAAGAACGAAAACGAGGCGTCCCGCAAAGGCGTCTCGCTGGCCCAGCAGGTTGAGCAGCGCGAGACGCTGGCCATCCAGTACACGATCGAGTTGCGGCGCATGCTCAACGAGGTGCCGGTGCAGGAAGGCGTGCGGCAGTTCCTGTTCCATGTCTGGGCCGATGTGCTGGCCACCACGGCCGTGCGCTATGGCGGCCAGAGCGCGCAGACCAGGGTGATGAAGCGTGCAGCAGCCGACCTGATCTGGTCGGCCAGCGCCAAGGTCACGCGCGAAGAGCGCGCCGAGGTGCTGCGCCGGCTGCCACCGCTGCTGAAGTCGTTGCGCGAGGGCATGGCTTCGGCCGGCATGGACGCGACGCGCCAGGACGAGCAGATTCACCAGCTGAACAACGCGCTGGCCGCGGCTTTCAGTGCCAAGGCGGCCGTCATCCCCGACGACCGCCTGCGCGAGATGATGGAACGCCTGGAGACGTTGGAAGAACTGCTGCCCGACGCCAAGGACGTGGAAATCGACGAGTCCATGGTGCTGGACCTGTCAGGCCACCAGAATTCCGAGCTCGAGGTGGTGCTGGAGGGCGGGTCGCTGCCAACGCCGGCCATGGTGTCATGGGCGCGGGAACTGCAGGTGGGCAGCTGGTTCATGCTGGAACGGCACGGTCACAGCGAAGCGGTGCAACTGGCCTGGCAGGGCATGCGCAACCAGTTGTCGCTGTTCGTCACCCAGCAGGGCCGCTGCGTGCTGTTCCAGCAGCATCGGCTCGCCTCTTATTTGCAGGCTGGCCTGCTGTTGCCGGCGCAGGACGAGGCGTTGACGGTGCGGGCCACGCGAAGCGCGCTGGCCAAGCTGGACGTGGACGGCACGCGGCTGCTGAACTGAAGCGCGGCGTGTCGCCGGTGCGGCGGGCGTGAAGCTGGCGTCAGGGCCCGCGCCAGGGCGGCGCCGGCGCTCAGTGGATCAGGCGGTCTTCCGAGGCGACGAACAGTTCGTCCAGCACCAGCGCGTCGGGCTCTTCGCCCAGGCTCCAGAAGACCATCAGCACGATGATCTTCAGGTCTTCCAGTTCCATGGGCCCACTGCCCACGGCCATGGCGCGGTCAATGACCATCTCGCGCATCGCCGAAGACAGCACGCCCGCAGAACTGAGGAAGGTCAGGAAGCCGATGGACTCTTCGCCCAGCACTCCCTGCTCCTGGGGCGCATAGATGCGCAGGCTGTCCTGTACGGGGCTGCCGGTGCAGGCTTCGGCGGAATCGGCCAAGCCGTCCAGCCAGCGCAGCGCGTCCTGGATTTCTTCGTTCTCGAACCCCACTGCCGAGAGCTTGCGCGAGAGCAGCTTGGGCTCAGGGCAGGCGTCAGGGCGCCAGTAGTTCTCGTACAGATAAACGAGCACATCAAACATCGATTCACTATACCCGAGCGAATGCCGCCCCGGCGCCAGGGGCATCAGCCCGCGTGACGACGTTGGAACAGGCCCCCGGGCAGGCGGGCCACCAGCCCCTCGAGCTCCAGTTCCATCAACTGCCCGGTCAATGCCGACACTGGCCAGCCGGTGCGCGACACCAGTGCGTCGGTGGTGACCGGGTCGTTGCCCAGCGCGTCCAGCAAGGCCTGTTGCGCGTGTGGGTGGGCGGGCTCGGCGTCGGGTGGTTGTGCAGGCGGTTCGAACAAGGACGGTTGCCGTGCAGCGGTGGGCGCAAACTCTTCCAGGATGTCCTGCGCCGACTCCACCAGCTTGGCACCGGTCTTGATCAACGCATGGCAGCCGCGTGACTGTGCGGCGTGGATGGACCCAGGGATGGCGAAAACCTCGCGACCGGCTTCGCTGGCCAGCCGCGCGGTGATGAGCGAACCCGAACGCAGGGCCGCTTCCACGACCAGGGTTCCCAGGCTCAGGCCAGCGATGATGCGGTTGCGCTGCGGAAAGTGCTCGGGCAACGCGGGTGTGCCTGGGGCGTATTCACTGACCAGCGCGCCGTGCTGGGCGATGCGCTGGGCCAACGCTTGGTTGCGGGGCGGGTACACGCGGTCCAGGCCCGTGCCGACCACAGCCACGGTCAGGGGCGGGTGGGCGCTGTCGCCTGCGGTGCCTGACGTGCCAGACGGACCTGCCGACAACGCGCCTTCATGGGCCGCAGCGTCGATGCCCGCCGCCAAGCCCGACACCACCACCAGCCCGCGTTCCGCCAGGCTTCGCCCGAAGGCCCGTGCGTTGTCGATGCCCTGCGCCGTGGCATTGCGGCTGCCCACCACGGCCACGCAGCGGGCGCTCAGGGCCGCAGGGTTGCCCTGCACGTACAGCAGCAGCGGGGGGTCGGCGGTTTGCAGCAGCGGGTGCGGGTAGGCGGGGTCACCCAGCTTCAACACGTGGCGGTCGGGCGCGCCGTTCAGCCAGGCGCGCGCGACGGTGGCGCGTGAAGCCTGCTCGGGGCCCGGGGGGGCCAGCAAGGCCGTGGCCAGCGGCGCACCGACCAGCCCGCGCAGCGCGGCAACGGGCGTGTCGAACACCGCTTGCGCCGAGCCACAGGCAGCGAGCAGGCGGCGCGCGGTGTCGCGGCCGACACCTGGGGTTTCAAGCAGCCTGAACCAGGCGTCGAAGTCGTCGTCGGCTGCCATGGCGCGCCAGGGTCAGGCCGCGGTGCGGGCCGTTGTCGTCTTCAGGGCTGGGTGACGCGGTCGCCCGTGCGCACGGGTTCCTGCACGTTCAGAACCAGCGCGTAGGACACGCGGTCGAAGACGCGGAACACGAACATCAGGCCGTGGCGTTCGTCGGGCAGGCGCAGCGGCGTCTTGGTGGCCGACGTGGTGTCCACAGCCGCAGCGCCCGAGCGCCACACGGCCAGCACGTTGCCGCGCTCCAGGCCGTCGCGCTGGCCCCGGTTGATGGCCACCACCTGGTTTTGCCCGGCGCGCAGGCCGTCGCCATACAGCGACACCACGCGGCCGTCTACCACACCGGCTGGAGCGCGGGGCACGTAGGCCAGCAATTCCTGCTGCGGCACGGGCGACAGGCGGTCGCCCACCCCGGCTTCGAGCCGGGTGCTGGTGATGGTGAAGGTGCTGGGCACGACCACGCCCGGCCCCACCGCATTGGCGGGTGCGCCGCCGTTGCGCACATGTTCAGCGGTGCCCACGTAACGGCCTTCGTAACCCAGCACTTCCTTGTTCACCGGGTCTACCAGCGGCACCAGCTGGCGGAAGATGCGGAAGTCGCGCGCGCCGGCCAGGTCGCCGCGCACATAGGCGGTTTCGCCGCGCGACACCATCACCCGGCCTTCCTGCGTGGCCACGATGCGCGGCGCGCTGTCCAGTTCATCGCTGTTGAAAACCACGGCCTCGTTGAGGAAGGGGCCGATCAGGTTCAACGGAATGGCCGCGATGGCGCCGTTGTCCAGCGTGGAAGCACGCACGCGGGGTGACAGCTTCACGGTGCCGGGCTCGCCACCGGCCACGCGCAGCCGCGCGCGGCCGTTGCTCTTTTCCAGCACCAGCACCTGCCCGGGGTAGATGAGGTGCGGGTTGCGGATCTGCTGCAGGTTCATGCCCCACAGCTCGGGCCAGCGCCAGGCCGTTTTCAGGAACAGGCCGGAGATGTCCCACAGCGTGTCCCCAGGCTTGACGGTGTAGCTGTCGGGAGCGTTCGGTGCCAGGTCGGACAGCGGCACGCCGGCCTGCGCCACGCGGCTGGCGGTGTCGCGCCATTCGGGGGTGACCGGCAGCCGGCTGCCCTGCGCCCAGGCCGCTGAAGTGCTGGCAAGTGCCACGACCAGGCCCAAGGTGGTGCGTTTCAGGATCGACATGTCAGTGCCCATGATGGCGTTGTGCAAGGCGAACCGTCGCGGATGCTGGCGCGTCTGTGCAGGGGTTGGGTGGGCTGCAGGCCGGGCAAGGGGTTCGAAGGTGCGGGCTCTTCAAGCTTCAATCTCCGGACGGCTGGGGCTGGCGGTGCCAGAAGCTTGCACGCACGGTTTCAGGGGCCTGGCCCATGGCGCGGTGGCACCCCAAAACCCTGCAAAGCCGCAGGGCCCCCTCACAGGCCAGAAAGAACAGCGACAATCTTCATATGGTTTGACAGATTCTGCATCTAAACCATTGATGTCGCCAACAAACTGGCGGCCAGGCCCGTCATCTGCGGGCCGCCAGCCGGTGCTTTTTCATGCCTTGACCCGTCCATGGCCCAACTCCCCATCCTGCGTTACCCCGACCCCCGCCTGCACACCGTGGCCAAGCCTGTTCCCGCGGTGGACGACGCGCTGCGCGGCCTGATCAGCGACATGATCGAAACCATGTATGCCGCCGACGGTGTGGGCCTGGCGGCCACCCAGGTGGACCGGCACCTGCGGTTGATCATCATGGACACCTCGGAAAACCGCGACCAGCCCGTGGTGCTGGTGAACCCCGAGATCACCAGCCGCAGCGAAGAAATGGCGGTCAATGAAGAAGGCTGTCTGTCGGTGCCGGCGGTGTACGACCGCGTGGAACGCCATGCGCACGTGACCGTGCGTGCGCTCGACAGGGAAGGCCAGCCCTTCGAGATGCAGGCTGAAGGGCTGGCGGCGGTGTGCGTGCAGCACGAGATGGACCACCTGATGGGCAAGGTGTTCGTGGAATACCTCAGTTCGCTGAAGCGCGTGCGCATCCGCACCCGAATGCTGAAGAAGACGCGTGAAGAAGAGCGTGGCCGCTGAGGACCAGGGCCGCCGGTCTTGCCGGCAGCGGCCATGAAGCTGGCCTTTGCGGGCACCCCCGCCTTCGCAGCGGTGGCCCTGCAGGCGCTGCACGACGCCGGACAAGAATTGGTGCTGGTGCTGACGCAGCCCGACCGGCCGGCCGGTCGCGGCATGAAGTTGCAATCGTCCGCCGTCAAGCAGCTGGCCCAGTCGCTGGGCGTGCCGGTGGCGCAGCCGCGCAGCCTGCGGCTGGACGGCAAGTTCCCGCAAGACGCGGAACAGGCCCGCGCGCAACTGCTGTCGGCCGGGCCACAGGCCCTGGTGGTGGCAGCCTACGGGCTGATCCTGCCGGCCTGGACGCTGGCTTTGCCGCCGCTGGGCTGCATCAACATCCACGCGTCGCTGCTGCCGCGCTGGCGGGGGGCGGCGCCCATCCACCGCGCCATCGAGGCCGGGGACACCGAAACCGGCATCACCATCATGCAGATGGACGAGGGGCTGGACACTGGCGACATGTGGTCGGTGGCGCGCGAGCCCATCCATGCCGACGACACCACGGGCACCCTGCACGACCGCCTGGCGGCGTTGGGCGGGCAGCAGGTGGTGCAGGTGCTGCAGCACCTGCAGCAACCCGGGGCTGCGGCGGCCACCGCCGGCCCTGTGGTGCGCCAGGCGCAACCGCAACCGGGGGTGACCTACGCCCACAAGGTGGAAAAGGCCGAAGCGCTGCTGGACTGGGCCTTGCCGGCGGCGGTGCTGGAGCACCGGGTTCGGGCTTTCGACCCGTTTCCGGGCTGCCAGGCCCGGCTGTCATGGAACACCGGCGGCCAGCAACCCGATGTTGAATTGAAGGTCTGGCGCGCCCGCTGCGCGGCTGCTTCAGGGCCGGCCGGTGTGCGGCTGGCGTCAAACCCCGACCAACTGGTGGTGGGTTGCGGCGAAGGCGTCCTGGAACTGCTGGAAGTGCAACAAGCCGGTGGCAAGCGGCTGCCGGTGGCTGAGTTTCTGCGCCGGCTGGGGCCTTGAACCCGCCCGTCCTGGCGATTTGCCGCCCAGCGCTGGCGCTGTCGCGCTGGTGGTCTGCCGCACACCACCGCTCAAGCGCGGTCTGATACCTGCCGATACAACGGGTTCTACAGAAGCAAGACCGATGAGCCCACCACCCATCACCGCCCCCAAACCGACCAGCCGCTGGATGTTGTTGGCTGGCGCAGCCGCGCTGCTGACGGGTTGCGACATGCTGGGCATCGAGTCGGCATCGGCCACGGCTGCGCGCAAGGAGGCCGAGGGCAAGGCCATTGGCGCGGGTTGCCGGCACGCTGCGCGGTCGGTGGAGCAGTGTTACGTCACCAACAAGAAGGCCGACAAGGCGTCGGTTTTCGCGGGTTGGAAAGAAATGAACGACTACATGCGGGAAAACAAGATCGACGCCGTGCCGCCACCGCCACCTCCACCACCGGCTGCGTCGGCCGCCTCATCGGCTGAAGACGCTGCAGAGACCGCCACACCGGCTGACAGCAAGGCTGGCGCCAAGGGCGGGGCAAAGAAGCCCTGAGCGCGTGCCGCGCCGGGTGGCTGGCGCACCCGTGGGCAGCGCACCCGCTGCAGCGCCGGGCTGCGCAATGGCGGCAGCCGGTCGTCGGCTGCCATCCACCGTTCGTCGCGGCCGGCAGCGGGCGGTCGCATGGCAGGTGCAACGTCGGGACTGCAGGGGCACAGTGCGCCATCGCACCTTCAAACCCGCAGGACCCGACATGAGCCCATTTTTCACGGACCGCCCCGCGGCCACCCGCTTGGCCGCTTTCATCGCGCCCTGGTTGATGGCCGTTGCCGGCTTTGCCTTGGCGGTGGCCCCCGTGCCGGGCCTGGCGGCCAGCGAAACCCGCAGCCTGCCTGATTTCCAGGCCATCACTGTGCAAGCCGGCATCGATGTCACCGTGCGTCAGGGCGACGTGGCCCAAGTGGTGCTGACAGCCGAAGACAGCGTGCTGCAGGCGCTGGAAACGGTGGTCGAAGCCGGCAGTCAGGGCCCGACGCTGGTGCTGCGCTACAAGCGTGGCACCCGCGTCTACAGCACCAGCAAAGTGCGTGCTGCGCTGGTCATGCCGCGCCTGTCGGCCGTCAGCGTGATGGGCAGCGGCGACGTGCGCATCGAGCCGTTCAACACGCCGTCGTTGAAGCTGTCGGTTGCGGGCTCGGGCGACGTGGTGCTGACGGGCCTGACCAGCGAAGACGTGCAGGTGGGCATCGCCGGCAGCGGCGACGTGCGCGGCAGCGGCAACACGCGCCGGCTGCAGGTCAGCGTGTCGGGCAGCGGTGATGTGCGGCTGGCTGACCTGCGCGCCAACGATGTGGTGGTCAAGGTGGCCGGCAGCGGCGACGTGGCTGTGCAGGCCCAGGCCACGCTGGACGTCAGCATCGTGGGCAGCGGCGACGTGCAGTACACCGGCGCGGCCACGCTGAAGAAGTCGGTCATCGGCAGCGGCAGCGTCGTGCGCCGCTAGTTCGCACATCGCACCGGGGCCCTGGAGAGCTGTCCGCGCCAGATCCCACAGCCGCTGCGGCGACAATGCTGCAGTGCAGACCGCCAGAACCGCGCCCATCTGGCGCCACCCCGAATTCGCCCACGGCGCCCGCGACATGCTGGGCACTGCGGTGGGCATCGCAGCCTGGGGCTTGATCACCGGCGTGGCCATGGGCAAGAGCGGCATGCCGCCCGCGCTGATGGTGCTGATGTCGCTGCTGGTGTTTGCCGGCAGCGCGCAGCTGGCGGTGCTGCCGCTGATGAGTGCCGGCGCGCCGCTGTGGGTGGTGTGGGGCACCGCGCTGTGCGTGAACCTGCGCTTCATGATCTTCAGCGCACAGTGGCGCCCCTACGTCATGCACCTGCCTTTCGGGCAGCGTCTGCGCTGGGCCTACCTGACGGCCGACCTGAACTACGTGATGTTCATGCGCCGCTTCCCCGACCCGGTGCCTGCGCCCGAGCAGCCGCCTTACTTCTGGGGTGGCACGCTGACCAACTGGTTTGCCTGGCAGGTGCCGTCGCTGGCCGGCATTTTCCTGGCCGACGCCGTGCCGGTGCACTGGGGCATCGGCTTTGCGGGCACGCTGGCGCTGCTGGGCCTGGGCCTATCGCTCGTGCAGGGCCGTGCCACGGCGGTGGCCGGTGCGGTGGCGGGCTGCGCAGCCATTGCGGCCTACGCGCTGCCTTTCCGGTTGAACATCGTGGTGGCCATAGCCACGGCGGTGGCCATGGGCCTGCTGATGGACCATGGCCGGCAGCACCTGCAGAACAACAAGGGCGCGCAGCCGCTGGAAGACCAGACCTGATGGACTTCTGGGAAGGCACGATTGCCGTGCTGGGCCTCACGGCTTTGACCATCGCCACGCGGGGCGCGTTTTTCCTGACGCGGCGTGAACTGCCGCTGCCCGACTGGCTGCGCCAGGGCCTGCGCTATGCGCCGCTGGCAGCGCTGGCCGCCGTGGTGTTGCCCGAGATCCTGATGACCCGCGGCCAGATCATCGGCCACTGGCAGGATGCTCGCATCTTTGCCGCGCTGGCCGGTGCGGCCTATTTCTGGTGGCGGCGCGACATTCTGGGCACCATCATCACCGGCATGGCGGTGCTGCTGCCGCTGCGCCTGGGGCTGGGCTGGTGAAGGGGTGGCCCTTGACGGTACGCCGGCGC
>JAYSXE010000053.1:0-27333 GCA_043717565.1 Burkholderiales bacterium
CATGCCACCCACCCCGACTGGCGGGCGGCGCTGGTGCTGGCGGCCACCCAGGTGCAGGCGGCCGTGGCGCAGCGCGCAGCGGCGGTGCAGGCCGGCCGCGCGGCGCCGCTGACGCTGGGTTTTGTCTACTTCAGCGACCACTACGCGGCGCATGCGCAGGCGCTGGTGCAAGCGCTGCAGCAGCAGTGGCCCGGTCTGCACTGGGTGGGCTCCGTGGGCATCGGCGTGGCGGCTCTGGGGGTGGAATACATCGACGAGCCGGCGCTGGCGCTGATGCTGGCGCCGCTGCCGGCGCAGTCGTTTGAGGTTTTTTCGGGCGCCCGCAAGCTGCAGCAGACCGACACCTTCTGCGCGCTGGTGCATGCCGACCCGTCCACGCCCGACATGGCCGAGCTGATCGCCGAAATGAGTGCACGCACCGACTCGGGTTATCTCTTTGGCGGCCTCGCTTCGTCGCGCGGCGCCGCGGTGCTCGTGGCCGACGGCGCCTGGCAGGGCGGGTTGTCGGGCGTGGCCTTCACCGGCGACGTGGCGTTGGTGTCGCGCGTCACGCAAGGCTGCCAGCCGCTGGCGGCGGCGCGCGTGGTCACGGCCTGCGAAGGCAACATCGTGCTGCAGCTCGACGGCCAGCCCGCGCTGCACTGCCTGCTGCAGGACCTGGGCTTGCGCAGCCTGGACGACCCGCGCCAGGCCCTGCCCAGGCTGCGCGCCACACTGGTGGGCCTGACCGACGAAACCGACGACGCCACGGGCCCGCGCGGCGGCAACCCGGGTGCTGGCAAGGGCTTGCCGTTCGGCACCGACACCCGCGTGCGCCACCTGATCGGCCTGGACCCGCAGCGCCAGGCCGTGGCCGTGGCCGACACCGTGCGTGTGGGCATGCGGCTGGCGTTCTGCCAGCGTGACGTGCAGGCCGCGCGTCGCGACCTGGTGCGCATTTGCAGCGAGATCCGGGACGAACTGGAAGGCCCGGCCGACATGCCGCTGCCCCAACCCCCGGGCCAGACCCAAGGCACCCCACCCGCAACAGCTGCGCAGGCGATCCGCGGTGCGCTGTACATCAGCTGTGCCGGCCGCGGCGGACCGCACTTCGGCGGGCCATCGGCCGAGCTGCAGATCGTGCAGCACGCACTGACCAGCGCCAACGGGCAAGCAGTGCCGCTGGTGGGCTTTTTCGCCGGCGGCGAAATTGCACGCCACCACTTGTATGGCTACACCGGTGTGCTGACGGTGTTCACTGGGCCGGCTTGAGGTCACGAAGATGCGGCTGCCAAAAGGTGGAGAGGCAATCCGATCACCGCGCGCGGCAGACCGCCCTGGCCCCTCTGCGCCGAGTGCCACTACTAAGGCCCGGGAGTTCCGCGCGAGACGGGTCTGGCAAATGGACCTGAACCCTTTGAATGGGATGAAGATCGTGTGCGTTCAGCGGCTCAGGGCTGAGCTCACCCCCGTCCCAACGGGAGGCCGCAAGCACAGGCTGCCCAATGGCACCCATCAGCGCAGCGATGTCGCGACGTTCTGTGATGCCGCCGACAGACTCGTATCAAGTGGCGAAACTCGACCGTTAGGCTGCGACTCTCCGAGGGTCTGGTGAGCCCTGAACCAGGCGCCGACCCTGGCGGCCGGTGGGTCACCGGTTCGAGGGGGTTGCGTTGGCAGTGGTGCTCGGATAGTCTGTTACGAAATGCTACAACGGAGTATGAAAATGAAAGTCATTTGCCTTTCGCGTTTTGGGCGTTGGCTCGCCAAATGGGGGTTTCCCTTGTTGCCCCTGCTCTGTGCCCATGTGGCATGGGCCGGCTCGGTGACACTGGACTTTTCTGACGCCGTTCAGGGCCGATCTTTTTATGCCTACGACGGAGATCGCGACGGCAATCCCGACATCGTGGTTTCAACGGCCGACCCCTTCGGTTTCAATACCTTTGGGCCAGGGCCGAACATGCGCTTCATCCAGGAGCCTGGCATTGAGGGCAGACGGAATCTGCCCACTGATCTTCGGTTGAACTTTGTTCGCGGAGCAGTCAACGAGGTGTCATTCGGATTTGCGGTTAGCGATGGCCAGGGTGGGCAAACCCAGCTGACCTTCGGGCTCTACGATGTGAACAACCAATTATTGGCGAGCAGCGTCACCACGGCCTCGTTCCAGAACCTGACCAACGGAAGTCAGAGCAGTTTTCCTGAGGCGCAAGTGGCCCTGAGTTTCAGCGGCACGGCAGCCTACGGCCTGTTGGACTTCGCCCCAACTGCGGCCGGCAACCAGGACTTCGGTCGCTACATCCTCGACAACCTGTCCACTGACTTTGCGGGCGCAACCACACTGCCAGGTTTTGGCGGGATCATTCCGAGTGACCCGATACTCCCGGGCGCAATCGTCCCGCAGCCCGATGGAAGCGTGAGGTTCGACTTCAATCTGTTGCCATTGCCCAATGGTCCGGGTGTTCAGTTTCCTATCTTCATTGACCCCGTGGTGGCCGTTGGGTATGACTATCGCGTGACCAGCGGGCCGCGTTTCGCGGCCGTATTGATACCTGCAGCACTGCCCAATGGTGACGGTGAGTTCTTGCTTCAGGTCGACGGCTTCGCAAACCAGTTGCTGCTGGCGGGCACAGAGTTCGACTTGTTGTCGCTCGACCCACTGGGTGTTGAGGCTTTCCGCATCGTCGGTATCAATGCCACGGAGGGCCTGGACCCTGCCAACCCGCTTGCGTTCGTCACGGGGTTGCGTTTCACGGGCGGTGGCGCCGTGACCATGTCTCAAACCTCGATCACGACAACCGTGAACGCCGTGCCTGAGCCTGGCACCATGGTCTTGGTACTGGCGGGCTTTTTAGGTGTTGCTCGGTTGGGTCGGCGCCGTCGCCCCTGAGCGAGCGCTCCACCCGAAACTGTCGCCTCGCGCGGGGCTTGGTTTGCTTGTGGTCCACGGGGGCCTGTGCTCCGGCCTGCTCATGATCTGATGCCCGACGCCCCGGCAGTCGTTGGCCGGCCTTGAGCCTTGCCTGGTGATGCTGAGTGGGGCGTAACTGCCGCAGGGCCCGTTCGGGCAGTCGTCCGTCGTAGGGGGCACGCGGCCGGATTGGCTGCAGCCGAGACAAGACCTGCCCCGCGGCGCTACACCTCGTCGGCCTCAATGTCCAAACTGCGCCTTCGCACGCCGTGGCCCGCCACGCTGACCGTGATGCGCAGCGTTTGTCCCACCGGCACGCCGCGGTTGAACCGGTAGTCCAGCCCGTCCCAGGCGCCCGGGTTGTGGGCAGGGGTGCGGCGCTGCCATTGCTGCGTGCCGTTGGCTTGCACGGTCACCTGCAGCCAGGGCGACACCGCACCGGCCGGCACGGCCACCGTGACTGCGCAGGCGATCTCGAACCGCCTTTCGCGCCTTGCGTCGGCCGGGATGGACAGCGTGGCGGTGGCGGCGTCGCCAGCCTGTGCCTTCCAGCGCTCAGGCGCCTGGTCGGCGTGGCGGGTGTGGGGCGCTTTGACAGGGGGTTTGGCAGGGGACATACCCATATTTTCACGCCGTCGTAAAGTCCGGATGATGCCGTGCTTGGCCAGTGGCTGTGTTTGCGGGCCCAGCATGGCTAACCACACCAAGAATTTCAGCGGCCTGCAAGGATGCACCCACGATGAACGCACCAGCCGATCCCCGGGCCTTGGCTGCCCCCGCTGAAGGCGCGGCCACCGCCACCGCCGACGCTGCGGCCAGCACCCACCGCGCGGCGCGCCAGGCCGCCGTGGTGGCCGCTCTGGCGCCCTTGGTGCCCGCGCACGCGCTGCTCTGGCACGCCGAAGACACCGTGCCGTATGAATGCGACGGCCTCACCGCCTACCGCCAGCAGCCGCTGCTGGTGGTGCTGCCCGAAACCGAGGCGCAGGTGGCCGCGGTGCTGAAAGCCTGCCATGCGCTGCAGGTGCCCGTGGTGGCGCGCGGCGCCGGCACGGGCTTGAGCGGTGGCGCCATGCCGCACGCCACCGGCGTGACGCTCAGCCTGGCCAAGTTCAACAAGATCGTGCTTGTCGACAAGCAGGCCCGCACCGCCACCGTGCAGTGCGGTGTGCGCAACCTGGCCATCAGCGAAGCGGCAGCGCTTTACGGCCTGTATTACGCGCCCGACCCCAGCAGCCAGATCGCCTGCACCATTGGCGGCAACGTGGCTGAAAACAGCGGCGGTGTGCACTGCCTGAAGTACGGGCTGACGTTGCACAACGTGCTGCGCGTGCGCGGCTTCACGGTGCAGGGTGAGCCGGTGGAATTTGGTTCAGAAGCGCTCGACACACCGGGCCTGGACCTGCTGCCGCTGGTGGTGGGCAGCGAAGGCATGCTGGCCGTCACCACCGAAGTGACGGTGCGCCTGGTGCCCAAGCCGCAACTGGCGCGCTGCATCATGGCCAGTTTCGACGACATCCGCAAAGCCGGCGACGCCGTGGCCGCCGTCATTGCCGCCGGCATCATCCCGGCCGGGCTGGAGATGATGGACAAGCCCATGACGGCGGCGGTGGAAGACTTCGTGCACGCGGGCTACGACCTGAGCGCGGCCGCCATCCTGCTGTGCGAAAGCGACGGCACGCCCGAAGAGGTGGCCGAGGAGATCGACCGTATGCTGGAGGTGCTGTCCGGCGCCGGCGCCACGCGCATGGAAGTCAGCAAGGACGAAGCCCAGCGGCTGAAGTTCTGGAGCGGCCGCAAGAACGCCTTCCCCGCCAGCGGCCGCATCAGCCCCGACTACATGTGCATGGACAGCACCATCCCGCGCAAGCGCCTGGCCGACATCCTGCTGGCCATTGCCGACATGGAAGTGAAGTACGGCCTGAAGTGCTGCAATGTCTTCCACGCCGGCGACGGCAACCTGCACCCGCTGATCCTGTTCGACGCCAACGACCCGAGCCAGATGCACCGCTGCGAACTCTTCGGTGCCGACATCCTGGAAACCAGTGTGGCGATGGGCGGCACCGTCACCGGCGAGCACGGCGTGGGCGTGGAAAAGCTCAGCAGCATGTGCGTGCAGTTCAGCACCGAAGAACGCGAGCAGATGTTTGCCGTGAAGCGTGCTTTTGATGCCGAGGGCACGCTGAACCCCGGCAAAGTCATTCCCACGCTGCAGCGCTGCGCCGAGTACGGGCGTATGCACGTCAAGCGCGGCTGGTTGCCCTTCGCCGAACTGGAGCGTTTCTGATGAGCCCCGACGCCACGCTGCAGAGCCTGGTGGACCGGGTGCAGGCCGCCCGCCAGCGCCAGGCGCCGCTGAACATCATCGGCGGCGGCACCAAGGCGTTTTATGGCGGCGTGCCGCATGGCGAGCCGCTGGACGTGCGTGCGTTGCGCGGCATCAGCAGTTACGAACCCAGCGAGCTGGTGGTGACGGTGCGCGCCGGCACGCCGCTGGCCGAGCTGGAAGCGGTGCTGGCTGACAAGGGCCAATGCCTGCCCTTTGAGCCGCCGCGTTTTGGCGCTGACCGCACAGAAGCCGGCACGACGGGCGGCACGTCGGGCGGCGGCACGGTGGGCGGCATGGTGGCCGCCGGCCTGGCCGGCCCCGCCCGCGCCGCTGTCGGTGGTGTGCGCGACTACGTACTGGGTGCCGCGCTCTTGAACGGCCGCGCCGAGCTGCTGCACTTTGGCGGCACAGTGATGAAAAACGTCGCCGGCTACGACGTGTCGCGCGCGTTGGCCGGTTCGCTGGGCGAGCTGGGCGTGATCTGCGAGGTGTCGCTGAAGGTGCTGCCGCGCGCGCCCGCCACGCTCACGTTGCGCCTGGAAGCCGGCCAAGGCGATGCCATCCGCCGCCTCAACGAATGGGGCGGTCAGCCGCTGCCGCTGAATGCCAGCGCCTGGTGGGACGGCATGCTGGTGCTGCGCCTGTCGGGCGCGGCGGCGGCGGTGCAGTCGGCGCGGCAGAAGATGGGTGGCGAAGTGGTGGAAGAGCCACTGGCCAGCCTGTTCTGGAACGGTTTGCGCGACCACCGAGACGAATTTTTCATCGGTGCGCTGAAGGCCGTGCAGGGCGGCGCCACGCTGTGGCGCCTGTCGGTGCCGGCGACCACACCCCCTTTGAAGCTGACCGGTGAACAGCTGCTGGAATGGGGCGGCGCGCAGCGCTGGATCTGCACCAGCGCACCCGCCGCCACGCTGCGCGAGGTGGCCGCTGCGGCCGGCGGCCATGCCGTCATCTTCAGGGGTCAGGACAAGAGCGCTGGCGCCTTTGCGCCGCTGAGGGCCCCGCTGGACCGCATCCAGCGCGACTTGAAAGCGGCCTTTGACCCTGACGGCATCTTCAACCCGGGGCGTTTGTTGCCGCTATCACCAGAGCGGCCGCAGCCGGCGCTGCCACCGCTGGCCCCGCTGGAAATGACGGCGACATGAACACGGAAACGCCGGCCGTGGTGCGCAGCATGCAGGGTTACTGCGCCCAACGTGCGGCTTACTACGAAAGGGTGTACCAGAAGCCCGAGCGCCAGGCCGACCTGCGCGCCATGGAGGCCGGGCTGCCGGGCTTCTTTGCCGGCCGCCAGGTGCTGGAAGTGGCTTGTGGCACCGGCTGGTGGACGCCGCACGGCGCACGCGACGCCGCCCGCTGGCTGGCCACCGATCTGAACCCCGAGACCCTGGCCGTGGCGAAGGCCAAACCGATGCCAGCGGGCGTGCGCTTTGCCGTGGTGGACGCTTACAGCTGGGAAGGCTTGGTGGCGGCGTCGGCCGACGAGTCATTCAACGCCGCCTTCGCCGGCTTTTGGTGGAGCCACGTGCCCCTGCAGCGCCTGCCGCAGTGGCTGGACAGCCTGCATGCGCATCTGTTGCCGGGTGCACGCGTGGTGTTTCTCGACAACCGCTTTGTCCAGACCAGCAACCTGCCCATCACCCACAGCGATGCGGCCGGCAACACCTACCAGACGCGCACGCTGGATGACGGCAGCGTGCACGAGGTGCTGAAGAACTTTCCCACGCCCGAGGGGGCCGTGGCCGCACTCGGCCCGCGCGCCCGCAACCCGCAGTGGACGCCTTACACCCACTACTGGGTACTGAGTTACGAACTGGCCTGATGCAAACCCAACTCGCCCCTGAATTTCAAGGCACGGCCGAAGGCCTGGCCGCCGAATCCATACTGCGCAAGTGTGTGCATTGCGGCTTTTGCACCGCCACCTGCCCCACCTACCAGCTGCTGGGTGACGAGCTGGACGGCCCGCGCGGCCGCATCTACCTGATGAAACAGGTGCTGGAAGGTGCGCCCGTCACGCGCAGCACGCAGCAGCACCTGGACCGCTGCCTGACATGCCGCAACTGCGAAACCACCTGCCCCAGCGGCGTGCAGTATGGGCAGCTGGTGGACATCGGCCGTCACATCGTGGACCAGCGTGTGCAGCGCCCCAAGGGCGAACAGGCCGTGCGCTGGCTGCTGAAGGAGGGCCTGACCTCACCGCTGTTTGCACCGGCCATGAAGCTGGGTCAACTGGTGCGACCGCTGTTGCCCGCTTCGCTGAAGAACAAGGTGCCCGCGCCCAGCGGTGCGCGCGCGCACCAGTGGCCCACGCGCGAGCACCCGCGCAAGGTGCTGATGCTTCTGGGCTGTGTGCAGCCGGCCATGATGCCGGGCATCAACAGCGCCACCGCGCGCGTGCTGGACGCCGCCGGCATCCAGACCCTGGTGGCCGACGGCGCCGGCTGCTGCGGCGCCATCCGCACGCACCTGGGCGACCACGAGGGCGGTCTGGCCGACATGCGCCGCAACATCGACGCCTGGTGGCCACTGGTCGACGGCCTGACCGAACACGGCGCGGTCGAGGCCATCGTCATGAACGCCAGCGGCTGCGGTACCAGCGTGAAGGACTATGGCCGTGCGCTGGCGCACGACCCGGCCTATGCTGAGAAGGCGGCCAGGGTCAGCGCGTTGACGCGCGACCTGAGCGAACTGCTGCCGGACATCACGTCAACGCTGAAGTCGCGCATGCGCAAGGAATTGGCGCCGGGTGTGCCGCGCCGGCTGGCCTTCCACCCGCCCTGCACGCTGCAGCACGGCCAACAGCTGCGCGGTGGCGTGGAAACGCACCTGCGGGAACTGGGCTTTGACGTCAGTGTGGCGGGCAGCGAAAGCCACCTGTGCTGCGGTTCGGCTGGCACCTACAGCGTGCTGCAGTCTGAGCTGGCCTACCAGCTGCGCGACCGCAAGCTGGGCCACCTGGCGCCGTTGCAACCACAGGCCATCATCAGCGCCAACATCGGTTGCATCCAGCACCTGCAAAGCGGCACCACCACGCCGGTGCGGCACTGGGTGGAAGTGCTGGACGAAGCGCTGTCCTGAAACCCGGCTTTCAGGCCGTGCCGCCGCTGGGCCTGCGGCCCAGCGCCCACACCACCCCGGCCACCAGCAGCGCCACGCCCAGCATCACGCCGGTCTGCGGCGCTTCGCCGCGCAGCATCCACGCGTAGACCAGCGCCGCCAGGGTCTCGAACACGATCAACGGCCCGGCCAGCGATGTGGGCAGTCGCTGGCTGGCCTCGTTCCAGCACAGCGTGCCCAGCCAGCTGGCCAGCAGGCCCATGGCCACCATCAGCAACACAAAGCGCAGCGGCTGCGGGCCCAGCGGCATGTTGAAGGTGGAAGGCCCTTCTGGGCCCGCAGACGTTGCAGTGGCGGCGCTGAAGGCCCACCACCCGGCATAGCCCAGCACGGCCAGCGGCAGCGTGGCCAAGCCCTGGGCCGTGGCCCATGTGGACGCCGAGCGGTCGCCGTGCTGGCGCAGCCAGTCGGCGTTGCGCAGCGGGTACCAGGTCCAGCACACCAGTGCGCCCAGCGCCAGCGCCGCACCACTGGCATAACGCCACAGGTTTGTGCTGGCGCTTTCGGCGGCCGCTGAAGCCGGCGCTGCCTGCGCGTTGAAGTGCGCCCATTCGGCCTGGTTCACCAGCGCGATGCCGGCCAGCATCAACACCACGCTGGGGGCCAGTTGGGCCGCGCTCAGCCGGCCGTCACGCGCCTGGTTGCGGCGGTTGGCCACCACGGCAATCACCACCGGCAGGGTGCCGATCAGCATGGTAGGCAGCGGCGCGCCCGTGCGTTGAATGGCGGCCGACAGCAACAGGTAGTAGGCCACGTTGCCCACGGCGCCCAGCTTCAAGGCTTCCACCCAGTCGGCGCGGGTCAGGCCGGCCAGACGGCTGCGGTCCAGCCATGCCAGCGGCAGGGCGATCAAGCCAAAAGCCAAGTAGCGGCCAAAGGTCAGCACGGCGGGCGGGTATTGCTGCAGCAGCAAAGGCGCCACAAACACCAGGCCCCACATCAAGCCGGCAGCGGCTGCAAAAAGGGTGCCTGTGACCAGGGCCCGGCGGTGTGAAGGCATGGATGCGGCGGGCCGGGCAGAAAGAGGGCGGGGTGTGCGGCGCCGGTGCCGCAGCCGCGAGACCGGGCTGCACCGGCCTGAGCAGGCCGGTGGCCTTGGTCTTACTTGACCAGGAAGTCTTGCAGCGTCTTGCCGTTGGTCAGCGCGTCACGCAGCCATTGCGGCCGCTTGCCGATGCCACCCCAGGTGCCACCGGTGTCGTTGCGGTACTTCACCACGGCGGGGGCCTTGCCGGCTGCTTTCTTGCGGCCCTTGCGCCGGGCCGGTTGGTCGGTACCGGCGGCGCTGGCCGCGCCACCCGTCAAACCCAGGTCGGCCGCGGTAAGGCCGTAAAAGGAAATGGCGTGACGAATGCGTTCAATGACCCCGGCCACTTCCGTGCGCCGCAGGTTGTCGGCTTCGGCTTTGAGTTCCTCAATCTGTTGGAGGACTTGTTCGTAGGATCGTTTGATGGTGGGCATGAATGTGTTGTTCAATTCAGTTCAATCGGGATTGCGGCGTTCCGTAAGGGCTGCAATTGAGCATTTTCAATGGGGCGACCCGGGAATGGATTTCAAGTTGCCATGCCGCCGCGCAGCGGGCGAGACCTTATCACAATTCTCCCCGGCTTTAGGGTAAAGCCTAATCGACCCGCCTTTGCAGTGAATGAATAAATAGTTTCTGCGCGCAATGTGACCGAAGTGACGCTTGGCGCCGCGTTGAACCGTTGAGCGAATGAACAATAGAACGGGCGTTAGGGTTTTTGCAGTGCCTGTTCTAGAGTATTGCAATGTGGGTCGACACCGCGACGCGATGGACCGTCTGCACTATCGAGGTTGGTGCCGGCAGCCACCAGGCCCTTCCAGCCCATCCAGCCCTTGCTTTTCGTCAGCGCGAACGCAAACATGATCACCCTGCACCATTACCCCGGTAACGCCAGTTTCGCGCCCCACGTGCTGTTGCACGAACTGGCCGTGCCTTTCACCTTGCAACTGGTGGACCGCAACGTTGGCGAGCACAAATCGCCGGCCTACCTGCGGTTGAACCCGAACGGGCAAATCCCGGTGCTGGTCGATGGCGACCAGGTGCTGTACGAAACCGCGGCCATCTGCCTGCACCTGGCCGACACCCACCCCGCGGCGGGCCTGCTGCCGCCCTTGGGCACGGCCGAACGCGCGCAGGCCTACAAGTGGCTGGTGTGGATGACGAACACCCTGCAGGCGTTGTTGATGCACTACTTTTACGGCGAACGCCTGGTGGATGCCGACAACGCCGAAGGTGCGCGGCAGGTGAAGCACCATGCGCAACTGCGGGTGGTTCAGTGCTTGTCGCAACTGAACGCGCACCTGGCCACGCACGCGGCCACGCACCCGGCCGCTCAGGACGGGCCCTGGATGCTGGGCCACCGCTACTCGGTGCTGGACCCATACGCGCTGATGCTGTGCCGCTGGACCCGCGGCTTCACAACAACGCCGGCGCGCGACTTCGGGCACATCGGCCCTTACCTGCAACGCATGCTGCAGCGGCCGGCCGTGCAGCGCGTGGTGGCCGCCGACGGGTTGCTGCCACCGCTGGTGTGAACCCCCGTAAACGCGGCGGGTGCAGTGCGTGCAGCGCGTGCGCTACCGCGTGCCGCTGATGTCTTGCTTGTCTTCGGCGTGGCACTGCGCGATCACGCCCGCTCGCGGCTGGGCAGCGCCAGCAGGTCGATCCAGTAGCGCGTCAGCGGTGTCTCGGGTTTGGCCATCAACCGCTCGTTGATCAGCGCCCGGCCCAGGCTGCGGTGCTGGCCTTGTGCCGCAGCGGCCAGCAGGGTCTGGCTGATCAGGTCGCGCTGCGCGTGGCTGCCACCCAGCCGTGCCGTCTGTGCCAGCACCGGTGAAATCAGCGCCGCGGCGTTGTCGGCCTCGCCGCGGCCCAGCGCGCACAGGCCGCGCATCAGCGGCAGCCCTGCCTCGCGCGCCATGCTGTGGTTGTTGCGGCTGGCGTCGCTGGGTTTCAGCGCCTGCTCGGCACAGCGCGCCACCCAGGCTTCGGCGCGCGCCACCTCGCCCGCGCCCAGCAGGGCCAGCACGGCGTGCACGTCGTTGAAGGCATAGTGGCCCGGCGTGTGCGTGCTGCCGTTGGCCGCTGTGGCCCCCGGCGTTTCTGCCGCCTCGGCCGCCTCGCCCGCGGTGGGCGCCGCACGGTCCAGCAAGCCCCAGCCCTGCACCAGGGCCTGGCACTGCGCGCTGACGTCCTGCCCCATCAGGTGCAACCGCCACAGCAGCGAAGCGGCGTCCACGCGCTGCAGCGTGATCTGCAGCGCGTCGCCGCGGAGGTGCGCGTCCAGCAGGCGCAACACGCCGGCGAAATCCAACGCTTCCAGCCTGAACAAGGCCTTGTGCCACCACAGGTGGCCTGAAAACCCATTGCCTTCGGCCCAGGTTGGCTGGCGCTGTCGCAACCAGGCAGCGCCGTCTTCAAAGCGGCCCTGCATTTCCATCACATGGGCCACCGCATGCACGGCCCAGGGCACGCGCGCGTTGATGTCCAGTGCGCGCCGGCCGGCCTCTTCAGCCTGCGGGTACAGGTTGCTCTCTTCCAGGCCAAAGGCCCACAGCGCCAACACGTGCGGGTACAGAGGGTCTTGGTGGTCCCACTCGGGCAGCGCGCGGGCAGGCCGCATGCGCAGGCCCTGTGCGTCGCCGCGGTAGAAGTCCCAAAGCTGTGCCCATTGCAGCGCCAGCGCGTCTTGGGGGTGGTCCACCAGCAGCTGGTCCCAGGTCTGGCAGGCAGCCAGCCAGCGCCCGTCCAGCACCGCCTGAACCGCGTGCAGATGCGCCTTTTCGCGGGCGGTGGCGTGCAGCATGCGTTCGCCAGCGTGGGCCAGGTGCGCCGCGGCCTCGGGCACCAGACTGGGCTCGGTCAGGCTGAGCAGAAAGCCTGCGCGCATGATGTGCGGCAGCGCCCACCCGGGGTCGGCCGCCAGGGCCGCGTCCAGGTCGACCAGTGGCGTGTCGTAGAACGACATCATTCGCCACAGCGCCTGCTCGGCGTCGTCACGCGCGGCGGCGTGGGCGCTACTGCAGGGGTTGCCGCGGACGTCCCGGTGTGACATGCCGTGAATGTAGCGTGCTGGCAACCCGGGCCGGCAGCTCGCACTGAGGGGGTGCCCGGGTTGGGTGGGCGGCTTGCAATGACCGCCTGCAACGGCCGCTTCAGGCCCGCGCCGGCGGCGTCGGCCAGGCTGGCAGCGGTGCGCGCAGCATCTCGAGCGCGCGGGCCACACGCAGCACGCCCATGTCACCATGCCGCGGGCCGGCCACCTGCACGCCAATGGGCAGCCCGGCGGCCGTGCGCGACCACGGCACGCTGATGGCCGGCTGTTCACTCATGTTGAAGGGCAGCGTGAAGGCGATGTGTTCCATCGCACGCAACGGGTCGTTGGTGGGCATGGCCCATTCGGCCGCGAAGGCAGACACCGGCGCCACCGGCGAAACCACGAAGTCAAACGCCTGGCAGGCGGCGGCGGCGGCGTCGCGCAGCACGCCCATCTGGCTGAAAGCCTGGTAGGCCTGCGCCGCGCTGTAGCGCTCGGCTTCGGCCACCCACTGGCGGATGAAGGGCAGCACGCGGTCGCGCTGCGCTGCGGGCAGCGCCGAGATGTCCAGCCATGACCGCAGGCGCCAGAAGCGGTTGACGCCGTCGGCCATGTCGCGCGTGACGAACGGGGCCAGCGGTTCCACCTGCGCGCCAGCGGCCTGCAGTTGCCGCGCCGCGTCGTTCACGGCGAGCAAGATGTCGCTGTCCACCGGCAGGCCCCAGCCCGCGTCCATCCACAGGCCAATTTTCAACCCGCGCAGCGTCTGGCCGGGTTCGTCGCCCAACGCGGCCCACGGCATGGTTTGTGGTGGCAGGGCCGTGGTGTCGCGGGCGTCGGGCTGGCTCAGCACCGCCATCAGCTGTGCGGCGTCGTGCACCGTGCGCGTCAGCGGGCCGGCCACGCGGCCGGTGAAAGGGGGTTTGATGGGCACGCGGCCGTTGCTGGGCTTGAAGCCCACCACGCCGCACCAGCTGGCGGGCAGGCGGATCGAGCCACCGATGTCGGTGCCCACGTGCAGCGGCCCGTAGCCAGCGGCAGCCGCGGCGCCAGCGCCACTGCTGCTGCCGCCGGGTGCCTTGCCCAGGTCCCAGGGGTTGCGCGTGGTGCCGTGAAAACTGGAAAGACCCGACGACAGCATGCCGTAATCGGGCATGGTGGTCTTGGCCAGGAATACCGCGCCGGCCTCGCGCAGCCGCGCAGCGGGCGGCGCGTCTTCGCGCATGGGTTGCAGCGTGCTGGCGGCGGTGCCCAGCGGCATGGCGTGGCCGCGCGTGGCGATGTTGTCTTTCAGGGTCACCGGCACGCCGTCCAGCGCGCCCAGCGCCTGGCCCTTCAGCCAGCGCGCTTCCGAAGCGCGGGCCATCGCCAGCGCCACTTCGGGCTCAAAGGCCCACGCGGCCGCGATGTGCGGTTCCCACCGCTGCACATGGGCGATCAGCGCCTGCGTCACTTCCACCGGCGACAGTGTGCGCTGGCGGTACGCGGCCTGCAGTTCAACCGCGCTGTGGTCTTGAAGGGGTTTGCTCATGGTGTGGCCGCGGGGACGCTGCGTGTCTTCATGAAAGCCTGCAGGGTGCTGGCCGCCTGTGCGCGCACCTTCACGCGCAGCCAGGGTGTCCAGCCCAGCAGCAGGCCCGGCGCGCCCAGCGCTTGCCGCGACCAGGCCCAGAAATCGAAGCGGTCGCGGTGCCGGGTGATCAGGCCCTGGCTGTCGAATTCGAAGCGGGCATCGATCTTGTTGTGCACCAGGCGCCCGGTGGCGCTGAACAGGTAATGTGCTTCCCAGTGCGCAGACTGCTCGGTGACATCACTCACCGTCAGCCGCCAATGCGCCATGCCTTTGGCCTTGGTGGCCGCGCACAGCATGTGCCACATGCCGCCAATCTGGTCGCGGCCGCGCAGCGAAAAGGCCTCGTCGTCGAACTGCGCCTGGGCCGCATAACAGCCCTGCATGGTGTCGGCGTCCAGCTGCGCAAAAGCCGTGTAGAGGCGCTGCACCGTCGCCTGGCTCATGATGCGCTGGCCTAGCTGATGGTGGCGGGCGGTGCCCAGCTGACGGCCGCCATGTCGTTGGCAAAGATGGGCGAGCTGTTCCACAGGCCGCGCAGCCCGCGCTTGAACACGGCCACCTGTGCCGGGTTCCAGACAAAGGCGTTCACCGCGTCGTCGGCGACCTGGCGCTGGATGTCACGCCACAGTTTTCCCTTTTCGCGGTAGTCACTGGTGGCGGCCAGTGTGGCCACCAGGCCGCGGAACTTGGCGCTGTCGTAGCCGAAGTAGTAGTTGGGGTCGGCGTAGGCCGTGGCGTAGTCCAGCGGCTCCACGTGGTTGATGATGGTGAGGTCGAAATTGCCCTTGAAAGGGCCCGACAGCCACTGCGCCCATTCAACGTTTTCGATCTTCGCGTTGATGCCCACCTGCGCCAGCTGCGCCGCAATGATCTCGCCGCCCTTGCGTGCGTATTGCGGCGGTGGCAGCGTCAGCGTCAGGTTCAGCGGCGTGGTAATGCCGGCTTCGCGCAGCAACGCCTTGGCTTTTTCGGGGTCGTAGGCCGACTGCTTGGTCAGGTCCAGGTAGCCGAGGTCGGTGGGCGCAAAGTGGCTGCCGATGGGTTTGCCCAGGCCTTCCTGCGCGCCGTCGATGAAGGCCTTGCGGTCGATGGCGTGGCCGATGGCGCGGCGCACGCGCACATCGTTCAGCGGCGCCTTGCGGTTGTTGATGGCCATGATGCCCTTGCCCGACGTGCTGCCCAGCTCCACGGTGAAGCGCTTGTCGCCCCTGAATTGGGCGATCGCCTGCAAGGCACCAAAGCGCGGCATGCCGTCGATGTCGCCGGCCAGCAGCGCGGCCACCTGCGCAGCCGGGTCGTTGATGAAGCGGAAGATCACCTTTTTCAGTGCCACCTTTGCGGCGTCGCGGTAGCCGTCCCACTTGGCCAACGTGACGGCCGAGCCCTTGTTCCAGCTGGCCACCTTGAATGGCCCCGTGCCCACGGGGCTGGTGGCGGCCTGCGCGGCGGTGTTCGGGTGCAGGATGACGGCGGTGTTCTCGCCCAGCCTGAAAGGCATCAACGCGTCGGCGTTGTTCAGCACCAGGATGACCGTGTGCGGGTCGGGTGTGGCCACGCTGCTGATGAGGTCGAACACCGCCTTTTTCGCCTTGTTGGTGCTGCCAGGGGCACGGGCGCGTTCAAAGCTGAACTTCACCGCGCTGGCGTCGAAGGGCGATCCATCAGAGAACTTCACACCCTTGCGCAGCCTGAAGGTGTAGGTCTTGCCGTCGGGGGTGTGGCTCCAGCCCTCGGCCAGCAGCGGCGTGACGGCGCCGTCCATGGCGATCTTGGTCAGGCCCTCGAGTACGTTGTAGTGCACGATCTCGCCAATGGCCGCGGCTGCGGCCGTGGTGGGGTCCAGCGTGGTGGGTTCCAGCACCATGCCCAGCACCACGCTGTCCTTGCGGGTCTGTGCAACAGCCGGCAGTGTCAAACCCAGCAGGGGCGAGGTTGCGAGCAAGGCGTTGAGGGTGCGTCTGGACAGGGTCATGGCCGTGATCTCCGAAGCTGCAGGCCCGTGCATTCTGCGGCATGCGTTGGCGCCCTTGGTTGGGCCAGGGTTGGCACGCAGGTTGCGTTTGCGCCACCCCGTTTGGACCCGTTCCTGAAAATGCTGGGGTTAACCCTGCCACTTGAATGCGGGGTCAGATGTAACCAATGTGGTTCGGCACACCACGTATCGGTGGTGATCATCTTGTCCCATGCGGGTATTTCGCACAGACTGGTCTGTCCTGATCATGCTTTGGCATAAGTCACTTGAGTGTTTGCACTTCCCCTGAAAGGAAAGCAGTGAAATTCGGCTCCTTGCAACGCGCCTTGTGCGCCATCAGTGTTGCCGCTGGCGCGGTTGTGCCCGCCCACGCTGACACCATCACGTTCACCGGCGTCACACCAGGCACCCTGCTGACACCCGGGCAATCCATCAACATCCTGGGCTACACACTGTCCCCCGGTGACGGCCCTGGCGTGATCGACTCTGCATCCGCCTTTGGCCCAGGAACAGGCCTGGATCTGGCTGTGCCGCTGGGCAGCAGCGGTTTGTTCTACACCGGCTTGAATGACAGCTTCCTGAATGTGAAAAAGGAAGGTGGTGGGCTGTTCAGGGTTTTCGGCTTTGACTTCGGATTTGTCGCCGCATTGAACAATTTGTTCAACCCCGGCGAAGAGGCTGGTCGGTTGCTGGTCGTCTGGCAAGACGGCAATGGCGCAGTCAGCGGTGCTGAGTTTGCATTTGGCCCTGCTGACGCGAACGGCAAGTTCAGCTTCCAGTCGGCTTCAGGCGCCGGTTTGACCAGTCTGTCCCAGACCTCTGTCTCGGCCATCGAGTTCTCCGCCTGCACGTTTGCGGCGAACGGCAACTGCGAGTCCTTCAACGCCAACTTCAGCCAGTTCGCGCTGGACAACATCAACATTCCCGAGCCAGGTTCCCTGGCACTGGCATTGGCTGCGCTGGCCCTGACCGCGGGTTTCACCCGCCGCAGGGCCTGAGGCCTTCGAGCCCAGAATAGATCGAGTCGCTCATACATTTTTCACGCACCAACCCTGACACGTCAGGAGGAGTTTTTAATGAGATTTGAAAAATTGGCACTGGGCGCGGCACTGCTGGCAACGGCGTTCGCCGCCAGCGCGCAGAGCGCGCAGCGCAAGCCCTACATCGTGCAACTGGCCACCGAACCGGCGGCCACTTATGAAGGCGGCATTGCCGGGCTGGCGGCCACCAAGCCGGCCGCGGGCCAGCGCCTCAACGTGCAATCGCCGGCGGTGCAGAAGTACCTGAGGCATGTCAGTGCCGACGTGGCTGCGGTGGCCGCCAAGGTGCCCGCGGCGCAGGTTTACCACCGCTACGGCGTCGTGGTCAGCGGCTTCGCGGCCATGTTGACCCCCGACGAGCTGAACAAGCTGGCCAGAACCCCCGGCGTCAAGGCCATCACGGCCGACGAAGCCAGCCTGCTGGACACCAGCTACACCACGTCCAAGTTCCTGGGCCTGGGCGCACCCGGTGGCGCCTGGTCGCGCACAGGCGCTGACGGCAAGCCGCTGCTGGGCGAGGGCATCATCGTCGCGATGGTCGACGGTGGCATCTGGCCTGAGAACGTGTCGGTCTCTGACAAGGTCGACGCCGTCACCGGCAAGCCGGTGCCGTACTACGCTGCCGGTACCGTGGTTTACGACCCGTTGCCCGCCGGCCGATACAAGGGCAATTGCCAGGCGGGTGAGGCTTTCACCGCCGCCATGTGCAACAACAAGCTCGTTGGCGCGCAGGTTTTCAATGCGACGATGAAGTCACAAGCCCCGGTGCTGGTGAATGAATACGATTCGCCGCGCGACGCGGGTGGCCACGGCACGCACACCTTGACCACCGCCGGCGGCAATGCCAACAGTGACGTCTCGGTTTCGGGCGCGCAGTTCACGATCACTGGTGTGGCGCCGCGTGCGCGGCTGGCTTCGTACAAGGTCTGCAACCAGATTCGCGGTGCAGACGGCGTGGTGAATGGCAGCTGCTACAGCGGCGACTCGGTCGCGGCCTTTGAAAAGGCGGTTGCTGACGGCGTGGACGTCATCAATTTCTCGATCGGCGGCTCGCAGACCGACGTGAACGGCATCGTCGCCCAAGCCATGAAAGCGGCCACCAAGGCAGGTGTTTTTGTCTCCGCTTCAGCCGGCAACAGCGGGCCCACCAACCAGGTGGCTCACATCAGCCCCTGGGTAACGACGGTGGGCAATTCCACCCACAACCGTTACACCGAGGCCGAGGTCACGCTGGGCAGCGGCGTGAAGGTACAGGGCGCATCGTTCCAGACCGCCGGTTTGCCTTCGTCGCCGCTGATCTGGGCGCGCAATGCGGGCAGTGCCGCCTCTGGCGCAGGTGCCAA
Organism: Burkholderiales bacterium; assembly: GCA_043717565.1. Classification (GTDB taxonomy): domain Bacteria; phylum Pseudomonadota; class Gammaproteobacteria; order Burkholderiales; family Burkholderiaceae_C; genus Rubrivivax. The sequence goes on from JAYSXE010000053.1 coordinate 18,323, forward strand.
CCAGTCCTTGTGTTATGGCGCTGCCGACGGCGTGGCGCCGTTGCTGGACCCTGCCAAGGTGGCCGGCAAGATATTGGTCTGCGACCGCGGCGGCAACGTACTGGTCAACAAGGTGGCCAACGCCAAAGACGCTGGAGCCCTGGGCGTGATCATCCTGAACCGGCCGGCCGAGGGTACTGTGGCCGCGTCTGGAAACACCACACCGCTGATCGTGGCGGTTCTGCCCACCGTGCACCTGCCCAACAGCACTTTCGTGGCGGTGACCACCGAGGCGACCAAGCTGGGTGGTGGCACGGCGTCCTTCGCGGGTGCGGTGCAGGTGGCTGGTGTCGTTGCGCCACAGATGGCCACCAGCTCGTCGCGGGGCCCGAACAAGTTTGACGTCAACGTGCTGAAGCCCGACATCACGGGCCCTGGCACCGACATCATCGCCGGCTACGTCCCTGAGAACCTGACCCAGGCCGAGCGTGCTGCATTGATTGCCGGCACCGCAGTGGGCCGCCAGGGCGCCAACATGATCAGCGGCACTTCGATGTCTGCCCCGCACGTGGCGGGTGCGGCTGCGCTGATGAAGCAGTTGAACCCCACCTGGTCACCTGCGGCCATCAAGTCGGCGCTGATGACCAGTGCCCAGCAGACCGTGATGCTGGCCAATGGTGCTGTCGATGCCGACCGCTGGGGTTATGGCTCGGGCCAACTGAACCCCAACGGTGCACTGGCCACGACGGTGTACTACGACGTGACCAATGCGCAATTCGACGCCTACAACAGTGGCAGCCTGTCAGGCTTGTCGCTGAACCTGGCCTCGCTGACGGCCGGCAACGTGCTGGGAACCAGCACGCTGTCACGCCGCCTGACCAACGGCGGTACCAGCGCCATCACGCTGAACGCCACGGCCTCGCTGTCGGGCTTCAACGTGGTGGTTTCGCCTTCAAGCCTGACCCTGCAGCCGGGTGCAAGCGCTTCGTTCACGGTGAACCTTTCCCGCTCAACTGCCACGTTCAACCAGTACCGTTTCGGCAATCTGACCTGGACGGGCGGAGGACAGACCCTGGTCAGCCCGCTGACGGCACGTGCGAGCTCGATGGTGGCGCTCAACGCTATCGAGGACACCCGGGCGGCAGGCAGCCGCATCTTCACGGCCTTCACGGGTTTCAGCGGCCCGATGTTCACCGCGTCCACCGGCATGGTGCCTGCTGCGCGTTTCAACGGCAATGTGGCCGAGGGCGCCACCGTGTGCCGACCCCTGGTGGTGCCGGCGGGCGCCCTGGCTTTGCGCGCGCAGCTGTTCAACAGCGAAACGCAAGAAGGCGCAGCCACTGACCTGGACCTGGAGATTCGCAATGCCGCGGGCACCGTGCTCGCTGGCAGCGCCGGCGACACTTCCAATGAAGTGGCTTCGCTGACCAACCCAGCTGCTGCCACCTACCAGGTGTGTGTGCTGGGCTTTGCCACCGTGGGTGCAAGCGCTGATTTCGTGCTGAACACCTGGGTGGTGGCGCCCGCATCGGGCCCGCAGACGCTGCGCGCGGCCGGGCCGGCCAACGCCACCCTGGGCGGATCGGCCAGCATCGTGGCTTCATGGAACGTGGCCGCCGGGGCACGCTACCTGGGCCGTGTCGTGTACAGCCAGACGGCGGGCGGTACGGCCGTTGGTGGCACCACGGTGTTCGTGGCTGCCACGACCAATGGTCCGACCGTGCAGGCCGAAGCGCCGGTGTTCCGGACCAAGGCGGTGCGTTGATTGACAGGCCGGCTGCGGGCCCGTCCTGATGACAGGGCCACAGCCGTGCGGTGTGACCGCAACAACAGAATAGGGGCCTGCGGGCCCCATTTTTTCGTCCAGCCAGAAGCGGTTTTGGAAACTTGCGCTGGGTGGAGGCTAACGGGCCATCTGGCCCTGTGAAGCGCCACGCGGCCCGCCCGGTGGGGCTTGCAGCTGGCACTGGCCGGCCGCGCTGCACAGGGCGCCCGGGTCGGGCAGCACTTCGCAGGTGGACATCTCGCCGCGCGCTTCCAACTGCTGCCGGCGCAGCCGGGCATAGCGGTCATTGGCTTGTTGCAGGGCCGGGGCTGCGGTCTGGCGCAGCGAATACGCCAGGTATTGCTCGGGCCCACCGCAGGCGCGGGCACCGATGCCGATGGTGGCGCAGTCGGTTTGCTGGCTGCAGCTCAACGCAATGGCTTGCGCCACCGCCTGGCGGCTGGCGTTGACGGCGTCGCCAGTGACGGCGCGGGATTTGGCCGGCGCAGGAGTTGCCGCGCCGCCCAACCCTTGGGCCGGTGGTTCGACAGCGCAAGCCCCGGACAAGGCCAGAGCCGCCATCACCGATGCGCGAACGCCAAGCAGCGCGAAGACCGGCCATGCTTTTTTCAGCCGGCGCCGGACGGGGGAATGGGATGGGGGGGTGGTGTTCACGGTTGGACCTTTCTGACCTGCCGGCCGGGCCCGCCCGGCACAGCGGCCAGCAGCCGCCGGGTGTAGGCCTGCTGCGGGTCGCTGAACAACTCGTCGGCGCTGCCCTGCTCGATGATGCGCCCCTGGTGCAGCACGATGACATCGTCGCACACCAGGTCCACCACCGCCAGGTCGTGGCTGATGAACAGGTAGGTGATGCCCAGGCGGTCCTGCAGGTCCTGCATCAGGTTCAACACCTGGGCCTGCACCGAAACGTCCAGCGCGCTCACCGGTTCGTCGGCCACGATGAGTCGGGGCCGCGTGATCAGCGCGCGGGCTATGGCGATGCGCTGCCGTTGGCCCCCTGAAAATTCGTGCGGGTACTTGGCCAGGTCGGCGCTGCCCAGGCCCACGGCGTCCAGCGCGTCACCGGCGCATTCAAGCTGCTCTGCGCGGCTGGCCCCGAGCAGCACCGCCAGCGGTTCGGCCACGGTCTGCAGCACCGTGCGGCGCGGGTCCAGCGATCCATAGGGGTCTTGAAACACCATCTGCAGTTGGGCGCGTGCACGGCGCAGGTCGGCTGCGGGCAGTGCGTGCAGGTCCACGCCTGCGAGCAGCACCTGGCCTTCGGTGGGTGGCTCCAGCGCCATCACCAGCCGTGCCAGCGTGCTCTTGCCGGACCCCGATTCGCCCACCACGCCCAGGCTCTTGCCGGCGCGCAGCGTGAAGCTCACGTTGTCCAGCGCCTGCACCTCAGGCGCTGCGCCCAGCAGGTGCTGGCGCGGCAGCCGGTAGCGCTTGCTCAGGTTCAGCGCTTGCAACAGCGGCTGTGCTGCGGTGCCGGTTTCAGGGGCCATGCGCGGTTACCGGTGCGGGTGCAGGCAGCGAACGTCATGCCCGTCGCCCAGGCTGTGCAGCGCCGGCACCCCGGCCCGGCACGCGTCGGTGGCGCGGTCGCAGCGCGCTGCAAAGGCACAGCCTGCGGGCATGCCGTGGATGTCGGGCACGCGGCCGCGAATGGTGGCCAGCCGCGTGCCACGCGCCAGGCCCAGGCGGGGCCGCGCTGCAAACAGGCCGCGGGTGTACGGGTGCGCCAGGCGTTCGAACACCGTGGCCGCGGCGCCGCTTTCCACCACGCGGCCGGCATACATCACCATCAGGTGCTGTACGCTGTCGGCCATCACGCCCAGGTCGTGGCTGATCAGCAGCAGCGACATGCCGTCCTGCCGCACCAGGTCGCTGATGAGTTGCAGCACCTCGCGCTGCAGCGTCACGTCCAGCGCCGTGGTGGGCTCGTCGGCCAACAGCAGGTCGGGGCCGCAGGCCAGCGCGATGGCAATCACCACGCGCTGGCGCTGCCCGCCCGACAGCTGGTGTGGGTAGCTGTCCAGCCGCTGCGCGGCCTGCGGCAGTTGCACCTTGTCCAGCAGCCGCAGTGCCTGCGCACGCGCTGCACTGCGGCTCAGGCCCAGGTGCAGGCCCAGGGGTTCGGCCACCTGGTGGCCAATGGTGTGCAGCGGGTTCAGCGCCGTCATCGGCTCCTGGAAAACCATGCCGATGCGGCGGCCGCGCAGTGCGCACAGCGCCGGTTCGGCCAGGCTGTGCAGCGCCATGCCGTCAAAGGTGATGCTGCCCGACAGCCGGGCCTGGTCGGGCAGCAGGCCCATCAGCGCCAGTGCGGTGATGCTCTTGCCGCAGCCCGATTCACCGATCAACCCCAGCGTCTGCCCGCGTTCCAGCGTAAATGACACGCCGCGCAGGGCGTCGGCCGGCCCGCGGGCGGTCTGCAGGGTCACGCGCAGGTCTTGAACCTCGAGCAGCGGCATGAAGGAAGGCGTGGCGGCGGATGCGGGGTGCGTGATGTGGAGGTGGCTGTTGGCCGGGGCCTGGGACCGTCAGGCCCACGGTCGAACCACCGATCGGTGCCGACGATAGCGCAGCAGTCTGCTGCGCCCCTACAACAAGGCCACCGACTTCACCTGCACCCACACGGCCATGCCGGGCGCCAGCTGCAGCCGGTCGGCCGATTGCCGCGTCAGGCGTGCCAGCAGTGTGGCACTGCCCAGCTGCACGCGTGCCAACGTGGAAGCGGGGTGGGCGTCGTCCAGCAATTGCAGCAGGCGCCCTGGCAACTGGTTGGCGATGCTGCTGCTGGCTTGCTGCTGCAGCGCCAGGCTCACGTCGCGCGCATCCACGCGCACACGCACGCGCTGGCCCACGGGCTGGCCACCGTCGCGGCACAGCAGCACGCCGCCGTCAAAGGCCAGTTGCAGCAGGTGCCAGGGTTCAACGCGCTGCTGCACGGTGCAATTCAGCACGGCGCCGGCTTCGTCGTCCTGCATCAGCGCCAGCGCGGGCTCGGCGGCCAGTGCCTGCAAGCTGCCCTGGGCCTGCACGCGGCCTTCTTTCAGCAGCACCACATGGTCGGCCAGGCGCGACAGTTCGGGCACGGCGTGGGTGACGTAGACGATGGGGATGGTCAGCTCTTCGTGCAGCCGGTCCAGGTAGGGCAGGATGTCCTGCTTGCGGCGCGCGTCCAGCGCAGCCAGCGGTTCGTCCATCAGCAACAGTTGCGGCGCGGCCGCCAGCGCGCGGGCGATGGCCACGCGCTGGCGCTCACCGCCCGACAGGTGTTCGGGCAGGCGTTGCAGCAGGGGCCGCAGCGCCAGCAGGTCCAGCACCTCGGGCCCTGAACTGCCGCCGGCCCGGCCGGCCGTGGCCGCCGGGGCGCGGCGGCGCGCGTAGTCCAGATTGCCCTGCACGGTGAGGTGCGGAAACAGCTGCGCGTCCTGAAACACCATGCCCACGTCGCGCCGGTGCGGCGGCACGAACCAGTCGCCGTCCTGCCAACTGTGGCCGTTCACCACCAGCTGCCCCGCGGGCGCCCGCTGCAGCCCGGCCAGGCAGCGCAGCAGCGTGGTCTTGCCGCAGCCCGAAGGGCCGAACAGCACCGTGATGCCGGCAGCCGGCAGTTGCAGGTCGACGGCCAACTGGAAGCTGCCCAGGGCCAGCTGGAAGCGGGCCTGGATGCCGGTGCCTTGGGGATTGCGCGGCGCACCTGGCGCGGGGGCCGGGCTGCCGCCCTGTGGACTGCCCTGCGTCGTCACGCAGGCACCTGCTTGCGCGCACTGCCGCGGTGCAGCAGCACGAGTGCGGCAAAAGACACCAGCAGCAACCCACCGGCCAACGTGTGGGCTGCTTCGTGGTTCATGGCTTCGGTGTGGTCGTAGATGGCGATGGACAGCACGCGTGTGGCGCCGGGAATGTTGCCGCCCACCATCAGCACCACGCCAAATTCGCCCACGGTGTGCGCAAAGGTCAGCGTCAGCGCCGACAGCAGGCCGCGCCGAGACAGCGGCAGCACCACGCTGAAGAAGCGGTCCAGCGGGCTGGCACGCAGCGTGGCAGCGGCGTCCATCAGCCGCGCAGGCACAGCGGCAAACGCATCGCGCAGCGGCTGCACCATGAAAGGCAGCGAGCTCACCACCGAAGCCAGCACCAGCCCCCAGAAGCTGAACACCAGCGGCGGCAGTTGCCAGCGCTGCCACAGCGCACCCAGCGTGCCTTGCGGGCCCAGCAGCACCAGCAGGTAAAAGCCCAGCACGGTGGGCGGCAGCACCAGCGGCAGTGCCACCAGCGCGTTCACCCACGGCGCCAGGCCGCTGCGTGTGCGCGCCAGCCACCACGCCAAGGGCGTGCCCAGCAGCAGCAGCAACACGGTGGTGGTGGCCGCCAGCCGCAAGGTGACGGCCAGCGCCTGAAGGTCGCCCGCGCTCACCGTGCTGCGGCCGGCTGGAAGCCGTGGCGTTGCATCAGCGCCTGGCCGCTGGGCGACTGCAGCAGCGCCAGCAACTGCCCTGCGCGCTGCTGGCTGGCGGTGCTGGCGGTCTTCATCAGCACCCAGGCTTGCCGCAGCGGGCTGTGCCAGCCCTCGGGCACTGCCCTCCAGTGCAGGCGGCCTTGCACGGCAGGTGCCAGCACCAGCGACACCGCGACGATGCCGGCCTGCGCGGCGCCACTGTCGATGAACTGCGCCGCCTGGGTGACGTTGTCGCCCAGCACCAGCCGCGGCTGCAGTTCATTCCAAAGGCCCTGGTGCTGCAGCGCTTCGCGCGCGCGCTGGCCATAAGGGGCGTGTGTGGGGTTGGCGAGCGCGAAGCGCTTCACAGCACCGTGGCGCACCAGTTCGCGCAGCGAAAGGCCCGCCAGCGCGGGGTCGCGGCTGGCCGTGGCCAAGCGCCCGGTGGCGTACACCACCGGGGCATGGGTGGCCCGACCCGATGCAAACACGGCCTGCGCGTAGGCGTGGTCGGCTGAGAAGAAGAGGTCAAACGGGGCACCGTTGAGCAACTGGGTGCTGAGCTTGCCCGACGAGCCGTAGACCACATCAACGCGGATGCCCGGGGTCTGCGAGCGCAGGGCCTGCAGCAGCTCGTCCAGGGCGTAGCGCAAGTCGCTGGCAGCGGCGACGGTGAGCACACCCGCTGTGGTGTCTGCACGCGCCTGACCCAGAACCGGGTGGCTGCCGGCCAAGGCGGCGCAGGCCGTTGCCGCGCCCAGCACCAGGCGCCGGCGTTGCGGCTGTGGCGGTTGTTGTGGCAGTTCATGCGGGTGGGCCAGGGGCATGCCGTTGACTCTATCGGAGCCAGCAAGGCGCCTGAACCGCCGAACCGCCGGTCGCCAGGTCACTGTTCCGGGTCAGCTGCGGCCGGCTTCGAGAAGGTGTTCCACCCGGCCCGCAGCAGCCCCGGCCGGTTCTTTCAGCGCCAGCAGGTCCATGTACGCCAGCGCCTCGCGCGGCGCGTCGGCCAGGCCCAGCGCCTGCAGCAACTGGCGCGCCTCTTCGGCGCCTGCAGCGTCGCTTTCGCCGTCGCGCAGCACCACCTCCAGTTCCAGAAAGTCGCCCAGGCCCAGCACGCGGTCCAGGTGGACGCGGGTGCGCCCGGCCATCAGCAACCAGCGTGTCTTGCGCACGCGGCCCTGCACGCCGCTGGCGCGCGCCAGCGCTTCGCGCAGCGCGTGGGGGTCGGGCACGGGCACGCGCACGTAGTCGCTGGCCTTGGCCGCCTGCGTGTCGGGGCGGTGGTAGTGGATGAGTTCGGCGCTGCCGTCGGCGAACTGGCGCAACTTCAGGCGGCCCTGCCGGGCGTGGAAGAAGGTGTCGTCCTGCTCGATCGTCTGTGGCGTTGCGCCCGTCAGCCGCTGCGCCACAGGCAGCAGGTTTTCGCAGCTTTCGATGCGCAGCTTGACTTCGATGTTGCGGGGCATCGGTGGCGCGCCCTGGCCTGCTTCAGTCTGCGGCCGCAGGCTCGGCCGCGATGCGCCGCAGCGCGTCTTCGAACACTTCGGGCGGCTGCCCGCCCGAGATGAGATGGCGCCGGTTGATCACCACCGCAGGCACCGACTGGATGCCGGCGCGCTGCCATTCGGTTTCCGCGGCCCGCACCTCCAGCGCGTAGTCGTCGCTGGCCAGCACGCGCGCGGCTTCGTCGGCATCCAACCCCACGGCGTCGGCCAGTTCGCGCAGCACCGCCGGGTCAGACGGGTTGCGGCCCTGGCCATGGTAGGCCTGCAGCAGGGCGTGCTTGAGCTCACGCGCGCGGCCGTTCAGGCCGGCCCAGTGCAGCAAGCGGTGGCCGTCAAAGGTGTTCCACACACGCGCCCGGTCGCCAAAGGCAAAGCCCACGGCGGCACCGCGTTCGCGTATGACGGCGCGGTTTTTTGCCAGCTGCTCGTCATCCATGCCGTACTTGGCTTTCAGGTATTCACCCGCATCGGCGCCTTCGGCCGCCATGGTGGGGTTCAGCTCGAAGGGCTGGAAGTGCAGTTCCACAGGGATGTCGGGGCCGATGCGCTGCAGCGCCTGTTCCAGCGAGTTCAGGCCCACGGCGCACCAGGGGCAGGCGATGTCGGATACGAAGTCGATGCGCATGGGGTCTTTCGGCTGTGCGGGCCTTGCAGTTTATGCAGCAGCGGGCGGCGGCGCTGGCGTGCAGCGGGCCGGCTGTTGTTTCAGGCCGTGCAGGCAGCTGGGCGCGTCGGCGGCCCATCACGCAGGCAGCGCGGCCTTGGCGCGCAGAAAGTCGGCCGCGGCGGTGAGCTTCAGCCCCAGCTGCGCAGCGCCCGCCCCGAGCTCCGGCAGCGGTGCCTGTTGCGCGATGAACCAGTTCAGCCCCATGATGTTGGAGGCGGCTTGCGAGAACGGCCGCATCAACAGCTGTTGCCCGCGGAACACCCAGCCCGGTGTGGACACCACCTGGACCGGGCGGCCCAGCACCCGGGCGTACAGGGCGGCCACGTCGGCCCAGCTCAGCGCTTGCGGGCCCGCCAGGTCCAGCGTGGCGTTCCGGGCCGCTGGGTGGTCGGTGGCGCGGATCAGTGCGTGCGCCACGTCGTCAACGGCAATGAAGGCGTGGCGCGTGTCTGCGGGCCCGGGCACCAGTGCGATGCCGCGCTGTTCGATCAGGTTGCCCACGGCGCCTATGAAGGTTTGCAGAAATCCCCAGCGCCGGTTGATCAATGCTGCAGGGTCGCCGCGTGCCGGCAGGACGCACAACTTCGTTCCTGACGGGCGCCATGGGGTTTGTTCCTCTCGGCAGCGAGAACGGCCGCA
>JAYSXE010000054.1:0-4173 GCA_043717565.1 Burkholderiales bacterium
GCCGGCGCGCATAACGTTCGTCGTTGGTGACGAGCACGCCGCCCTCGCCGCAGTGGATGTGCTTGTGGTAGTTCAGGCTGTAGCCGCCGATGTCGGCCAACGTGCCCGCGGGCTGCCCGTGGTGCAGCGCGCCGGGGGCCTGCGCGCAGTCGCTCAGCAGTTTCAGGCCGTGGTGGTCGCAGATGTCGCGCAGCGCCGTCATGTCCGCGCTCTGGCCGAAGATGTCCACCGCGATCACGGCCTTGGTTCGCGGCGTGATCAGCTTCAGCACACTGGCCGGGCTGATGTTGTAGGTGGCGCGGTCGATGTCGGCAAACACGGGCACGCCGGCCCAGTGCAGCACCGCAGTGGCGGTGGCGGCCATGGTCCAGGGCGTGGTGATGACTTCGTCACCCGGTTCGATGCCGATGGCGCCCACGGCGCACACCAGCCCGCTGGTCCAGGAATTCACGGCCACGGCATGCTGAACGCCAAAGTGGCTGGCGCACTGCGCTTCAAAAGCGCGCACCTTCGGCCCGCCCATGAAGGCCTGGCCGGGTGCACCGATGTAGCCCGACAGCACGCCGCCGCGTATGACCTCGGCGGCAGCCGCAACGTCGGCTTCGCCCAGGATGCTGGGGTGTGGTGCGATGTGCTGCACGGCCGGCGGGCCGCCCAGCAGGGCCAGGGTGGTGGGGTGGTTCATGGCGTGTTTCTGTTGCAATGGGGTTGTCAGGCGGCCTGCGATGACCGCGTGGGCAAGTGGGACAGGTTGGCTGCGGCCCGGGCAGCCGCGGCAACGCCTGCGCCCGCGGCGGTGTCGGTGCCCAGGCCCCTGGCCAGGGGCAGGCCCTGCCAGGGCGGGCTGGCGGCAGTGGACTTGCGGCGAATCTGTTCACACAGCCGCTGGGCCGCCAGCGCCGTGTGGCCGGTGCTGGCCAGCGGCGTACCGCTGCGCAGGTGCTGCAGCAGGTTGTCCACGGCGCAGGCGGTGGCCTGCAGGTATTCACCTTCAATGCGCTGGCCTTCGTCCAGCACACGGTAGCCGGCGAAGTGCGGGCTGTGCACGACGCGCCGCACGCGCCACTGCAGGCCGCCGTCTTCCATGGTGATGACGGCCTTCTCGCACACCAGTTGCAATTCGAACAGGGCCACGTCGCCCGCATGGGCGGTGGCCAGGTGCACCGGCACGCCGTTGTCGGACTGCAGCAGCGCCGGCACGCTGGGGTCGTCGGGCCAGAAGTCGGCCACGGCCTGCCCGGCCTGCAGCACCGCCAGCGGGCCCAGCAGCAGGTGCAGCAGGTCCACCAGGTGGCTGCCGTTGTTCAACACGCCCTTGTTGTAGGTGCCGGTGGCCGAGCGCACGGCGCCCCAGGTGCCGGCGCGCAGCTCGGCGGCCAGGCGCCGCACATCGGGTGCCCAGCGGCGCGTGTGGTTCACGGCCAGCGGCACGCCAGCGCGCGCACAGCGGGCCACCAGCGCCGCCGTCTGCGCCACGGTGGGCGTGACCGGCTTTTCGCAGAAGATGAGGCGCGGCTTCAGTGCCAGCGCACTTTCCAGCTGCTGCGCGTGGGCGGCCGTGGGTGAACACAGGCTGATGACGTCGAAGCTTCCGCAAAGGCCCGCGGCAGCCACCGAAGGCAGGTCGACAAAACCCCGCGGCACGCCCCAGCGTTGCAGGAAGGTCTGGCGCCGTGCGGCGTCGGGTTCGACACAGGCCGTGACGGCAAAACCGCCGTGTCGGCTGTAGGCGCCAGCGTGGGTCAGCGGCGGCAGCGTGGCTGCGCGTTCGGCGTCGAAGCCGCCGGCGATGTTGCCGCAGCCGATGACCAGCACGCGCAGCGGCGCGGCGGGGGCGGCGCCGCTCATGCCGGGCTCAGCTCAGCAGCAGCAGCGGCGGGCGCGGTCTGGCGTGACGCTGCCGCCGCAACGCCGTAACGCTGGGCAAAACTGTGGGCCGGCAGGTGCCCGCGCTGCACCGCTTCGGTCACGAACTTCAGCAGCAGCGGGTCGTTGTAGCGGCGGGCCACGATCTGCAGCCCAAAGGGCAGTTCACGCGGGCCCTTGAACACGGGTGCGCTGATGCTGGGCAGTTGCGCCAGCGTCCACATCAAAGCCGAGTCGGGCCGCTCTTCCACATGGCGCAGCGGCGCCTCGCCAGCGGTTGACAGCGTCACCAGCACGTCAAAGCCCTGTGTGAAGCGGTCCATCAGCCGCACCAGTTCCACCTGACGCGCCAGCGCTGCGGTGTAGCTGGCCGGGTTGACCTTGTTGCCGGCTTCGATGAGCGCATTCATCACCGGCGACACCAGCTCGGCCTTCTGGAATTCGTTCTTGAAGTAGTAGGCCAGCGCGCGGTTGTAGATGGTGGCGTGCAGCGGGTGGCACTCGGCCATGTCCTCGGGCAGCGCGGCAGGCAGCACTTCAAAACGCTTGTCGGCTTCCAGGGCCTTCAGCCAGTCGACGATGGCCACCTGCGCGTGGGTGGGCGCGTGCTGCCACACGTGCGGGCGCACAAAGCCCACGCGCCAAGGCCGGTCTTGCGGTGCGGCCTGGCGCGCGCTGTCGCTGAAGGCGCGATCGCTGACGGGGTAGTCGCGGCCGTGCACGCGCAGGGCGTCCAGCACGCGCTGCAGGTCGGCGGCGTGGCCGGTGAAGAAGCCCACGGTGTCCAGGCTGTCGGTGGTCTTCAGCATGCCGGTGCGCGGTATCAGGCCGAAGGAGGGCTTCATGCCCCACACGCCGCAGAAGCTGGCCGGCCTGATGATGCTGCCCGCCGTTTGCGTGCCCAGTGCGGCCGGCACCACGCCCAGCGCCACCGCCACGGCAGAACCGCTGCTGCTGGTGCCCGGCGTGCGTTCAGCCGCCCAGGGGTTGAGCGTCTTGCCCAGGGTGTGCACGGCAAATTCAGCCGTCACCGTCTTGCCCGGCACCAGGCCGCCGGCGCGTTTCAGGTTGAACACCGCTCGGGCGTCGTTGCCCGGCGTAAAGCCGGCCCACAGCGGGCTGCCCATTTGCGTGGCGAAGTCGGCGGTGTTGAAGATGTCCTTCACGCCCACGGGCACGGCTTCCAGCGGGCGCAAAGGCTCGCCACGCGCCAGGCGCGAAGACGCAGCGCGCGCCGCGGCAAGCAGTTGCGGGCCGTTGAAGGTGACCCAGGCCTGCGCCCCAACTTCGCTGCAGTCGTGCTGTTCGATGCAGTGGCGTGCAATGTCTTCGGGCGTGGCGCGGTAGGCGGCCAACGCGTCGTGCAGCGCGCCAATGCCGTGGGTCTTGAAGTCGACGGTGAAGCTCATGGGTGCAGGGTCCTTCAGGCTTTGGTCGCGCCGAACTTGCGCTGCAGCTGCTGCGGGTAGGGCAGCAGTTCTTCTTCGTTCTTGGCCGGCTTGGGGTAGATGGGGATGACGGCGTTCTTCAGCGCCGAGTGGCGGTGTTTTTCCAGCGTGGCGAAGAACTCGTCTTCGGTCATGCCGGTGATCTGCAGGTAGTAGTCCAGCCCTTCAGGGCGCACGCCGTCGTTGGCGCGGATCAGGTCCCAGGCCTCGTCGCGGCTGAGCAGGCCGGCGCGCACGTCCACACTGGCGTGGAAGGTGGAACGCCCGTAACCCCGTTTGACATAACAGGCCAGATCGTGCACGCCGGGCATCACGCACTCGGCGCTCTTGTAGCGCTTGAAACTGCCTTCCACCTGCGTTTCGCGCCAGGCGTAGTTGTCACGCACAAACTCTGTCTGCCGTTCGTCGTCCCAGAAGATGTAGTCGCCCAGGTGGATGCCGTGCACGCCCACACGTTCGCAGTCTTCGGCGCTGGGCACCTGGAAGGGTTCCAGGTCGCGCAGCGACACGTCTTCGCGCACCATCTGGTCGGGTCGCAGCTTCGCGCTGACCTTGGTGAAGTATTCGCGGTCGAACTTGCGCACCGGGTTCAGGTAGCTGGCGCGGCCCGAGCTTTCGGCAATCGACTCACCCCAGATGAGCAGCGGGATGTTGAAGCGCACCGCCGCCTGCAGCGGGAAGGCGCCCACGCCGGCGTGGCAGTGCCAGCAGCTGTCGCCGATGCCGGCCAGTGAATGGCGGGCCAGCTTGTTCACCAGCTTGCGGTTGGGCGTGAACATCACGTGGTCCACGTTGAACTGCTCCAGCGAGTTCTGCAGGTTGTACCAACCCGTTTCGCTGAACCAGTTGTGGCTGAAGG
>JAYSXE010000055.1:0-1898 GCA_043717565.1 Burkholderiales bacterium
TGCAGCACTCACAGCCACAACCACAAAGTAAACGACGGAGCACAACCATGAATCACCCATTGCTTTCGCGATCTCTTGCCCGCGGCGCTGTCGTCGCCACACTCGCGCTGGCTGCCAGCGGCGCCTGGGCGCAACTGCTTGCCAACGTGAGCGTGTCGCCTGCGCAGGTCAAGCCCGGCGAGCCGGTCACGGCGACCGTGAACTTCGACGTGGTCAGCGGTACCAACTGCGGGCTGCGCGTGCAATGGGGTGACGGCAGCGCCGACGACGTGAAAATCAACCAGGCCAAGGACGTGCCCATGGTGCGCAAGCACAGCTACACGCAACCTGGCAACTACAAGGTGGTCGCCGAAGGCAAAACCCAGGGCAGTACCGCCAAGTGCGGCGGCCGCAACCAGGAGGCCATGGTGGCCGTGGTGGCACCACCGCCCGCGCCAGCCGCCTCTGCGCCTGCATCGGCCGCCAAGCCAGCCGCCTCCGCCGCCAAGTCCGCTGCTTCGGGTGCCAAACCCACCGCTTCCGCCGCCAAGGCCGCCGCCAAACCCAGCCCCTGCCCCGCTGGCTGGACGCTGAGCAAAGCCGGCGTTGCCAAGGGCGGCGCCTTCACCTGCACCGCCAAACCCGGCACCGGGCTGCCCGCGCAACGCCTCGCGTGCCCGGGCGACCTCGGCTACTTCGAGAACGGCAAGAAGGGCCAGCTCGGCTGCCGGGTCTGATTTTCTTTTTCTACTTCCTCCCAGGAGATGTGTTGACATGACCCTCAAGATCGGTATCAACGGCTTCGGCCGCATTGGGCGCAATGTGTTGCGCTCGGCCGTGGCCAACTTTCCCGACATCGAGATCGTCGGCATCAACGACCTCCTGGAGCCCACCTACCTGGCTTACATGCTGCAGTACGACAGCGTGCATGGCCGCTTCAAGGGCGAGATCGGGGTCGATGGCAACACGCTCATCGTCAACGGCAAACGCATCCGCCTGACGCAGGAGCGCGATCCGGCCAGCCTCAGATGGAACGAGGTCGGCGCCGACGTGGTGATCGAGTCCACCGGCCTGTTTCTGGACAAGGAAGGTGCGGGCAAGCACCTGGCTGCCGGCGCCAAAAAGGTCATCATCTCCGCGCCCAGCAAGGACGACACGCCGATGTTCGTGTTCGGCGTCAACGACAAGACCTACAAGGGCGAAGCGATCATCTCCAACGCATCGTGCACCACCAACTGTCTGGCGCCGCTGGTCAAGGTGCTCAACGACAAGTGGGGCATCAAGCGCGGCCTGATGACCACCGTGCACGCCGCCACCGCCACCCAAAAAACCGTGGACGGCCCCAGCAACAAGGATTGGCGCGGTGGCCGCGGCATTCTGGAGAACATCATCCCCAGCAGCACCGGCGCGGCCAAGGCGGTGGGCGTGGTGTTGCCCGAGCTCAAGGGCAAGCTCACCGGCATGGCCTTTCGCGTGCCCACCTCCGACGTGTCGGTGGTGGACCTCACGGTGGAACTGCTCAAGGACGCCAGCTACAAGGAGATTTGCGCCGAGTTCAAGGCGCAAAGCGAAGGCGCCTTGAAGGGCATCCTGGGCTACACCGAAGACAAGGTGGTCGCCACCGATTTTCGCGGCGACGCCCGCACCAGCATCTTCGACGCCGAAGCCGGCATCGCCCTGGACAGCACCTTCGTCAAGCTGGTGAGCTGGTACGACAACGAGTGGGGCTACTCCAACAAGTGCCTGGAGATGGCGCGGGTGGTGGCCGGTCGGTAGGCCGCTTGTGAAAGTAACGTAGGTCTAGTGCGGTGTCCACGATCAGTGGATACGCGCTAGCGTCCCCTCCAGTGTGGCTTGCGCTTTTCGGCGAAGGCCCTCGGTCCCTCCCTGTAGTCTTCGCTTTGATAAAGCGCCGCCAT
>JAYSXE010000056.1:0-9682 GCA_043717565.1 Burkholderiales bacterium
CTGCCGGGCTTCGCGCAAGATTTCGCGCAGGATGTCGTAACACACGCTGCGCGCGGTCTTCACCTGCCCGCGGCCTTCGCAGGTGGGGCAGGGCTGGCACAGCATGTGGGCCAGGCTCTCGCGCGTGCGCTTGCGCGTCATCTCCACCAGGCCCAATTGCGTGAAGCCGCTGACGGTGGTGCGGGTGCGGTCGCGCGCGAGTTGCTTGCGCAGTTCGGCCAGCACCGCCTGCTGGTGGTCTTCGCGCGCCATGTCGATGAAGTCGGCGATGATGATGCCGCCCAGGTTGCGCAGCCGCAGCTGCCGCGCCATGGCGCCGGCGGCTTCCAGGTTGGTCTTGAAGATGGTGTCTTCAAAGTTGCGCGCACCGACATAACCGCCGGTGTTGACGTCTACCGTGGTCAGCGCCTCGGTCTGGTCGATGATCAGGTAGCCGCCGCTCTTCAGGTCCACCCGGCGCGACAGCGCGCGCGTGATCTCTTCTTCAATGCCGAACAGGTCGAAGATCGGCCGCTCGCCCTTGTACAGGTCGAGCTTGCCCACGCTGCCGGGCATGAAGGTGTCGCCGAAGGTCTTCAGCGCGTCGCACTGCATGCGGCTGTCGATGCGGATGCTGCTGGTGGTTTCGGTGCTCAGGTCGCGCAGCACGCGTTCGGCCAAGCTCAGGTCCTGGTGCAGCAGGCTACCGGCAGGGCGGGTCTGCGCACGTTCGCGAATGAGCGCCCAGGTGCGGCGCAGGTAGGCGATGTCGTCGGCCAGTTCGGTGTCACTGGCCTCTTCGGCGTTGGTGCGCAGGATGAAGCCGCCGCTGTTGTTGCTGCCCTCGGGCAGGGCTTGCGACACCAGCGTCTGCATGCGGCTGCGCAGCCCTTCGCGCAGTTCGGCGCTGCCGATCTTCTGGCTGATGCCGATGTGGTTGTCGTGCGGCAGAAACACCAGCATGCGGCCGGCGATGCTGACCTGCGTCGTCAGCCGCGCACCCTTGGTTCCAATGGCGTCTTTCACCACCTGCACGGTGAGGGTCTGCCCTTCGAAGACCTGCTTTTCGATGGGTGGCAGTGGCGCGTCGGTCTTGGCTTCGGTGCGGGCGTAGCTGTTGTGCAGGTCGGCCACGTGCAGGAAGGCGGCGCGTTCCAGCCCCACGTCGACAAAGGCGCTTTGCATGCCCGGCAGCACACGCACCACCTTGCCCAAGTAGACGTTGCCCACCTGGCCGCGTTCCAGCGTGCGTTCGATGTGCAGTTCCTGCAGCGCGCCGTTTTCGACCACGGCCACGCGGGTTTCCTGCGGGGCCCAGTTGATGAAGATGTCTTGTGTTGCCATGCGCGCAGTCTATGCGTGCCGCCCGGGCCCGCGCCCCTAGGTTTTCTCGCTGACGCGCGGTTAAAGGTTCAGGGTCAGGCGCGCGCGCAGCAGCAGTTGGGTGGTCTCGAACAGGGGCAGTCCCATGATGCCGCTGTAGCTGCCTTCGATGTGTTCGATGTAGGCCGCCATGCGGCCCTGTATGGCGTAGGCGCCGGCCTTGCCAAA
This sequence comes from Burkholderiales bacterium, assembly GCA_043717565.1. Classification (GTDB taxonomy): domain Bacteria; phylum Pseudomonadota; class Gammaproteobacteria; order Burkholderiales; family Burkholderiaceae_C; genus Rubrivivax. Next base: position 1,531 of record JAYSXE010000056.1, read on the forward strand.
AGGCTCGCCGCTGGCGATGTAGCGCGTGATGGCGCTGTGGCCCAGGGGCGCCAGCCGCACCCGCGAAAGGCTGACTGCCAGGTGGTGCACCGTGCCTGCGCTCACAGCCACGGCCGTCAGCACGCGGTGGGTGCGGCCTGACAGGGCCTGCAGCATCTCGGCGGCCCGTTCAGCATCGGCCGGCTTGCCCAGTATGCGGCGGCCCAGAGCCACGGTGGTGTCGGCGCACAGGATGGGCGCGTCGGGCAGGCCGCGCCGGCGAAGCCGGCCGCGCGCTGCCAGCAGCTTGGCCAGCGTCACGCGCTGCACGTAGGCGGCGGGCAGTTCACCGCTGCGCTCGGCCTCCAGCGCTTCCACGTCCTCCTTGTCGTCAGCCAGCAGCGGGCGGTGCTGCACACCCAGCTGGTCCAGCAACTGGGCTCTGCGCGGGCTGGCCGAAGCCAGATAAACAAAGCTGTGGCCGAGCCGGGGTGGCATTGGAACCGGGGGGCGGGCGAGCGTTGCCATCGGGCCATTGTGCCGGCAAGGTGGCCTCGGCCGGGCTCAGGGCGGCAGCACCCCGTAGACCCGTTCCGGGAACACGCGCGGGTACTGTTGCACCTGCAGGCACGGGCCGACGATGGCGTACTGCGGATCGGCACTGTCCACGCGTCTGGAATTGACGCTCGGCTGGCCGTTGGTGTCGCTGAGCGTGCAGACCTGCGGTGCCGGGCCCGTGGGGTGGCGTCGCGTGACGACGGCAACCTCGCCGCTTTTCAGCGACACCAGCGCGCCAGGCGGGTGGATGCCGATGGACTTGATCAGCGCCATGGCCAGCGTCGAGCCGGGTTCCTGCTTGAACAGTTGGCTTGCAGCCGCTTGCGGGGGCAGTGGTGGACGGTTCGCTCGCGGCGTGATCTTGGCCATGTAGACATCGGCCATGCGCAGCAGGCGGGCTTCTTCACCCACGTGCGCGGTTCCTTCGGGGTAGCCACTGCCGTCGGCGCGTTCGTGGTGTTCGGCCACGGCCTGCAACCAGGCAGCGTCAGTCAGGCCGGTGGCGCGCAGCAACTGCGTTCCCTGGTGCGGGTGGGCGCGAATTTGCTGCAGCTGCCGCTGCGTGGGTGGCGTGTCCTGCTCGGCCATGTGCGCCTGCAGTTCCAGCATGGCCACATTCATCGACAGCGCCGCGCCCACCACCGACCGCTGCTTTTCAACGGGCCAACCGGCCTGCCGTGCGCCCAGCAGGCACAGCACCGCCGAGTGCAATGAGTGGGCCAGTGCATACAGCGCGAAACGCCGGTCTTCCTGGCGCATAGCCAGGTACAGCGCCACGTCGGGTTCGCGTTCCACCAGTTGGGCGAGGCCCTCAACCTCGGCCAGCCAGTCCGCCGCTGTCGCTTCGCCCTTGACGGTGCCCCGCAGCAGGGCGTCCAGGTCCCACAGCGCTCGTTCCCAGCGGTCGAACAGATTGGGTTCCCGGCGCGCATTCTGGGCCTCGCCACGCGGGCGCTGCTGGCGTCGGTCGCGCAGTTCCTGCACCCGAAGGCGTTCGACCCAGGCCCCGCGGTCCATCAACAGCGCCCACTGGCGTTCGCTGCCGATGACCTGATTCCGATTCAGCAGCAGCCGCTGCCGCTGGTCGTAGACCGCGAAGGGCAGCGGTTGTCCGACGACGATCAGGTCGCGTACCTCGTCGAGGCTGATGCGTTCGCTAGGGCTGGACATCAGACACCGCCCAGAGACATTGCAGGATTTGCAGACGGCAAGAACGTGTGTGGTCTTGCCTGGTGTTCACGCCGGTGCGCAGGCCTGCATTTCGGGGCCTGCTGCGTCTGGCGCACGGGCCAGGGGTTGGCGGAACCAGGGCTGCAACAAGGCGTTTCAAGGTGGACTCAGTCACGGTGATAAGGGTGACCTTCGAGGACGGTCCAACCCCGGTACAGGGCTTCGGCCAGCAGCACGCGCGCGAAGGCATGGGGCAGGGTCAGGTCGCTCAGGCGCAGGGTCTCGTCGGCGCTCGCTTTCAGCGCGGGGTCCAGGCCGTCGGGGCCGCCGATCAGCAGCGCGCAGTCGCGGCCTTCATCGCGCCAGGCCTTCAGCCGCGCCGCCAGCGACACCGTGGTGTGGCGCATGCCGTGTTCGTCCAGCACCACGCGGCGTGCGCCCCGCGCCGCGGCCAGTGCGGCATCGAAGCGCTGCGCTTCGGCCGCCATGCACTGCGCAGCGGTCTTGCCGCCGCTGCGCGGTTCGGCCGTCAGTTCTTTCAGTTCCAGCCGCATCTCGGGCGGCATGCGCTTGGCGAAATCGGCCCAGGCACTGTTCGCCCAGGCCGGCTGGCGTTGGCCCACGGCCAGCACCAGCAACTTCATCAGCGCCGCGGCGTGGTCTTGCGCGCCGGTGCTTTCTTGGCGGCGGCGGTGGTCTTCGCAGCGGGCCGCTTGGCCGCCGGTCTTGCCGCGGGCCGTGCAGTCGCTGCCGCCTTGGAGGCCGGCTTGGCCGCCGGCTTGACCACGATGGTCTTGCTGGCCGGTGCCCGCGTTTCGCGGCTGGCTGGTGACTTCGGCGTGCTGCCTGCACGGGCCGGTGCGGCCTTCTTGGCCACGCGCTTGAAGGCGGCCGTGCGGTTGGCGGTCTTCACCTCGGCCTCAGCCTTTTTCGCCGCGTTGGACTTGGCGGGTGGCCGTTTGCGCGCGGGTGCTGTTTCGGCCGCGGCGCCGGCTGTGCGTGTGCGCGAGGCGGCCGGCTTGGCAGCGGTCGTCTTGCGCGCGGCCTTGGCCGGTGCAACTTCAGGTTCGGGTTCGCTGGCCTTCACCAACCGTGTGGGCGCGTCGCCCTTGGTGATGCGCACCGGCTTGCCGCCCCAGATTTCTTCCAGGTGGTAGTACTCGCGGATGGCCGGCTGCATGATGTGCGCCACGGCGGCGCCGCAGTCCACGATGATCCATTCGCCGTTGTCTTCGCCCTCGGTCGCCATGACCTGCATGCCGCGGCCCTTGACGCTGTTGCGCACGCTGGCGGCCAGCGCCTTGGTCTGCCGGTTGCTGGTGCCCGACGCGATGATCACGCGTTCAAACATCGAGCTCAGGTGTTCGGTGTTGAACACAGCAATCTGCTGCGCCTTCACGTCTTCCAGGCCATCGACGATGGCGCGTTGCAGTTTTCGAATGTCCATTCAGCTCCCGGCTGGGCTGCGATACAACCCGTGCGATTCAATATAACGTGCCACAGGGGCTGGCACCAGTTGGGTGATGTCCTGCCCCGCTGCCGCGCGCTGGCGGACCTGGGTGGACGAGATGTCGAGCATCGGCAAAGGCACCATGCGGTGCGCCGCGGCCTGAACTTCGGGGTGGGGTTGGCGGGCTTCACCGGGCCTGTTGGCCACCGCCAGCGTCACCAGGTCCAGCAACTCCTGCCAGTGGCGCCAAGTGTGCAGGCTGCTGTACTGGTCCTGGCCGATGATCAGCAACCATTGTGTACCGGCCGCCGCGGTGGCGGCCAGCGCGCGCACCGTGTCCAGGGTGTAGCTGGGGCCCTGGCGGTCGATTTCAATGCGATCCAGCACGAACCGCGACTCACCGGCCATCGCCAGCTGCACCATGGCCACGCGGTGTTCTGCGCCAGTGGTGGTGCGCGCTTTCTGCCAGGGGTTGCCGGCCGGCAACCAGCGCAATTCGTCCAGTTGCAGCGCGTTCAACGCGGCGTGGGCCAGCGCCACATGCGCGTTGTGAACGGGGTCGAAGCTGCCGCCAAAGAGGCCGACGCGGCGGGTTGGTGGGTGCGCTGTCAACGGCTTGTCACTTCAGCCAGTCGCGCGGTGGCAGGAAGTGGCTGTACAGGCGCGCTTCTTCGCTGCCGGCATCGGGTGCCCAGTCGTAGCGCCATTTCACGATGGGTGGCATGCTCATCAGGATGCTCTCGGTGCGGCCCCCGCCGTGCAGGCCGAAATGCGTGCCGCGGTCCCAGACGAGGTTGAATTCGACATAGCGGCCGCGGCGGTAGGCCTGGAAGTCGCGCTGGCGCTCGCCGTAGGGCGTGTCGCGGCGGCGCTGCACCAGCGGGCGGTAGGCCGGCAAAAAAGCGTCGCCCACCGCGCGCATCAGCGCAAAGCCCTGCTCGAAACCACCTTCGTTGTGGTCGTCGAAAAAGATGCCGCCGATGCCGCGCGCTTCGTTGCGGTGCTTCAGGTAGAAGTACTCGTCGCACCAGGGTTTGAAGCGGCTGTACAGGTCGACGCCGGGCTGTGCGCTGGCCAGCGCGTCGGCGCAGGTGCGGTGGAAGTGCACCGCGTCTTCCTCGAAGCCGTAGTAGGGCGTCAGGTCCATGCCGCCGCCGAACCAGGTGACGGGCTCCTGCCCGGGCCTGAAGGCGGCCAGCATGCGCACGTTCATGTGCACCGTGGGCACGTAGGGGTTGCGCGGGTGCATTACCAGCGAAACGCCCAGCGCCTCGAACGGCGCGCCGGCCAGTTCAGGCCGGTGCTGGGTGGCCGAAGGCGGCAGCGCGCCGCCTTGCACATGGCTGAAGTTGCAGCCACCGCGTTCCAGCACGTTGCCCTCTTCGATCAGTTGCGACAGGCCGTCGCCTTCCAGCTTGCCGCCGGCCGGGCGCTGCCAGCCGTCGCGCCGGAAGGGCAGGCCGTCTTCAGCCTCGAAGCTGCTGACGATGTGGTTCTGCAAACCCAGCAGGTAGCTTCGAACGGTTTGTGTGGTCTGGTCGGGCATGGGCGGTGATGGCGCGGGGAGGGGCCCGTGCTCAGTGCTTGATGGCGCGGTGCCCGATGTCGGTGCGCCACTGCGCACCGGCCATCTGCACTTCTTGCACTGCCTGCAGAGCACGCTGCTGCGCCAGGCGCACGTTGTCGCCCAGGGCGGTGACGCACAGCACGCGGCCGCCGCTGGCCACCAGCCGGCCGTCCTTCACCTTGGTGCCGGCGTGGAACACGTGCAGCTCGGGTGCGTCGGCCGGCAGCGCGGTGATGGCGTCGCCCTGGCGCGGTGCAGCCGGGTAGCCGTGTGCAGCCACCACCACGCCCAGCGCCACGCGGCGGTCCCACTGCAGTTCCACCTGGTCCAGCGCGCCTTCGGTGGCTTTCAGCAGAACTTCCAGCAGGTCGGTCTTCAGCCGCATCAGGATGACCTCGGCTTCGGGGTCACCCAGGCGGCAGTTGAATTCCACGGTGCGCGGCTGGCCCTGCTCGTCGATCATCAGGCCGGCGTACAGAAAACCGGTGAAAGGCGTGCCCTCGCGCGCCATGCCGCTGATGGTGGGCTGCACGATGTCCTGCATCACCCGTGCGTGCACATTCGGTGTGACCACCGGCGCCGGCGAGTAGGCGCCCATGCCGCCGGTGTTGGGGCCGGTGTCGCCGTCGAAGATGCGCTTGTGGTCCTGGCTGGTGGCCAGGCTGAGCACGTTCTTGCCGTCGCACAGCACGATGAAGCTGGCTTCTTCGCCGGCCATGAATGCCTCGATCACCACGCGCGCGCCGCCCGCGTTGTGCTGCACGCCCAAGGTGTTGCTGCCCAGCATGTCGTCGATGGCGGCATGCGCTTCTTCAAGAGACATGGCCACCACCACGCCCTTGCCGGCGGCCAGGCCGTCGGCCTTGATGACGATGGGCGCGCCCTGCGCGTTGACGTAAGCGTGCGCCGCAGCGGCTTCGGTGAACGTGGCGTAAGCGGCCGTGGGAATGCCGTGGCGCTGCATGAAGGCCTTGGCGAAGTCCTTGCTGCTTTCCAGCTGTGCGGCAGCCTGTGTGGGGCCGAAGATGCGCAGGCCACGGGCGCGAAAAAGGTCCACCACGCCAGCCGCCAGCGGCGCCTCGGGGCCCACCACGGTGAGAGCGATTTTCTCCGCTTCGGCGAAGTCGGCCAGCGCCTGCGGGCCCGTGATGGCCAGGTTGGTCAACCGCTGGTCGGCTGCCGTGCCGCCGTTGCCCGGCGCCACAAACACCTGCTGCACACGTTCGCTTTGGGCCAGCTTCCAGGCCAGCGCATGTTCACGGCCACCGCCGCCGATCACCAGAACCTTCATTCGGAAAGCAGGGCGTTGTGGTACAGGTCCTGCACGTCGTCCAGGTCTTCAATGGCGTCCAGCAGCTTGTGCATGCGCACCGCGTCTTCGCCGGTCACGTCCACCGGGTTTTCGGCGCGCATCGTCACTTCAGCCACCTCAGCCTTCAGGCCGGCGGCTTCCAGTGCCAGTTTCACGGCTTCCAACTCGGTGGGGGGTGTCAGCACCTCGATGCTGCCGTCGTCGCCGGTAATGACGTCGTCGGCGCCGGCTTCCAGCGCCACTTCCATCACCTTGTCTTCGTTGGTGCCCGGCGCAAACACCAGCTGCCCGCAATGCTTGAACTGAAAGGCCACGCTGCCTTCGGTGCCCATGTTGCCGCCGTGCTTGGAAAACGCGTGCCGCACCTCGGCCACGGTGCGCACGCGGTTGTCGGTCATGCAGTCCACGATGATGGCCGCGCCGCCGAGGCCGTAGCCTTCGTAGCGCACTTCTTCGTAGCTGACACCTTCCAGGTTGCCCGTGGCCTTGTCGATGTTGCGCTTGACGGTGTCGACCGGCAGGTTCACCGCCTTGGCTTTCTCGATGGCCAGCCGCAACCGTGGGTTGGCCGAGGCATCGCCGCCGCCCAGACGGGCCGCGACCATGATCTCGCGGATCACGCGCGTCCAGGCCTTGCCGCGCTTTTCATCCTGCCGGCCCTTGCGGTGCTGGATGTTGGCCCATTTGGAATGACCTGCCATGGATGCTGTGTTCCCGTGCTGAACCGGTGGTGTGAGGGCGGCATTTTAGCCGGGCACCCGCTGCGCAGCAGCCCGGGGAAGCCGCCGTGCGGCTTCCGGCGCGCGGCTTAGACTGCCCGCTGTTGCCAAAACCGCCTGGAGCTCTGCATGTCCGACCCCATCCTCGTCGCCCAGCGCGGCCCCGTTGAATGCCACCTGCTGCCTGCACTGGCCAACCGCCATGGTCTGATCACCGGCGCCACGGGCACCGGCAAGACCATCACGCTGCAGACGCTGGCCGAGAACTTTAGCAAGCTGGGCGTGCCGGTTTTCATGGCTGACGTCAAGGGTGACCTGACCGGCATCACCCAGGCCGGCAGCCTGGGCCCCAAGATCGCAGCCATCCTGAAGGAACGCGGGCTGCCTGAGCCCGCCAGCGCCCACTGCCCGGCCACGCTGTGGGACGTGTTCGGCAAGCAGGGCCACCCGGTGCGCGCCACCGTCAGCGACATGGGCCCGCTGCTGCTGGCCCGCATGCTGGCGCTGAACGAAACGCAGAGCGGTGTGCTGAGCCTGGTGTTCAAGATCGCCGACGACAACGGCTTGCTGCTGCTGGACATGAAGGACCTGCGGGCCATGCTGCAGTTCGTGGGCGACAACGGCAGCAGCTTCACGACCGAGTACGGCAACGTCAGCGCCGCCAGCGTGGGCGCCATCCAGCGCGGCCTGCTGCAGATTGAAGAGCAGGGCGGCGACCAGTTCTTCGGCGAACCCCTGCTGAACATCGCCGACTTCATGCAGACGGTGGACGGCCAGGGCGTCGTCAACATCCTCACCGCCGATCAGCTGATGAACGCGCCGCGGCTGTATGCCACCTTCCTGCTGTGGATGCTGTCAGAGCTGTTTGAACAGCTGCCCGAGGTGGGCGACCTGGACAAACCCAAGCTGGTGTTCTTCTTCGACGAGGCGCACCTGCTGTTCAAGGACGCACCGGCGGCGCTCGTCGAGCGCATCGAACTGGTGGTGCGCCTGGTGCGAAGCAAGGGCGTGGGCGTGTACTTCGTGACGCAAAACCCGCTGGACGTGCCTGACACCGTGCTGGCGCAGCTGGGCAACCGCGTGCAGCACGCGCTGCGCGCCTTCACGCCGCGTGACCAGAAGGCGGTGAAGGCAGCCGCCGACACCATGCGCGCCAACCCGTCCATCGGCGACATGGCCACCGCCATCACCGAACTCGCGGTGGGCGAGGCGCTGGTCAGCTTTCTGGACGCCAAGGGCCGGCCCAGCGTCACCGAACGTGTGTATGTGCTGCCGCCGGGCAGCCAGATCGGGCCCATCACGCCGGCGCAGCGCCAGGCCTTGATTGCTGGCTCGCTGGTGGCCGGCGTGTATGAAAAGACGGTTGACCGCGAGTCGGCCTACGAAAAGCTGAAGGG
>JAYSXE010000057.1:0-1892 GCA_043717565.1 Burkholderiales bacterium
AGGCCTTCGATGAACATCGCAAACAACCTCAATCTCTCTGTCCTACTCAATCATCATCTTCACTAACGGAGTTTTTTGACATGTCCGACCAACCCCTCAATGTGCTCTTCCTGTGCACCCACAATTCTGCCCGAAGCATCCTTGCTGAAGCCGTCCTCAACCACATTGGTCGCGGCCGTTTCAAGGCCTATTCGGCCGGCAGCGGTCCGCGCGAGAACCAGGAGCCAAACCCGCTGGGCCTGCAGGTGTTGCGAACAGCAGGCATTGCAACGCACGGCCTGAGCAGCAAAAGCTGGGACGTATTCGCCATGCCCGATGCACCTCACATGGACCTGGTCATCACGGTCTGCGACAACGCTGCAGGCGAAGTCTGCCCCTATTGGCCCGGCCAGCCCGCCACGGCACACTGGGGTTATGCTGACCCATCGGCGGTTGAAGGCACGGACGAGCAACGCCTTGAGGCCTTCCGCCAGACCATGCACAGCATCCGCCGGCGGCTGGACCTGTTGGTGAATCTTCCGGCGAAGCTGGTGGACAGGCTGGTGCTGGAAACCAGCGCACGTGATCTGGCCAAGTCATGACATTGGCTTCTCATCCAGCCACGCCTTCATTGTCCCAAAAGCTGTTCACCGAGTTTGTGGGCACCGCCGCCCTGCTCTGTGCCGTCATCGGTTCAGGCATCATGGCCCAGCGCCTGAGCGACGGCAACAACGGCGTGGCGCTGTTGGCCAACACCCTGGCCACGGTGTTCGCGCTGTATGTGCTGATCGAAACGCTGGGCCCCGTCAGCGGTGCGCATTTCAACCCGGTGGTTACGCTGGTTATCTGGTCAAAGGGCATCCTATCAACAAAAAATAATGCATCGGTAGCTATTTTATATATAGCATTTCAGCTGCTCGGTGCAGTGGCAGGTGCGTGGCTTGCACACCTGATGTTTGACCTTCCCATCCTTCAGTTCAGCGTCAAACTGCGCGGTGGCTTTGACGCGGCGGGCCAGTTCACCGGTTGGGGGCAATGGGTCGCTGAAGGCGTCGCGACCACCGGGCTGATCTTCGTCATCTTGCGTTCGCCACCGGGCAAGGCCAGTGCGCTGGTGGCCTGCTACATCGGCGCGGCCTACTGGTTCACCGCCAGCACCTCGTTTGCCAACCCGGCTGCGGTGATGGGCCGCATGATGAGCGACAGCCTTGCCGGCATTGCACCGGCCAGCGCGCCGGGGTTCGTGCTGGCGCAGGCGGTGGGTGGCGTTGCGGGCGTCCTGCTGGCACGCAGGCTGGAACCGCTGGCAACTGCTTCACATGGTTGAACTGCTCCGATGACCCACCTCCCCAACGTCAGCGAATCGCTGTTCTCGGCACCCAAGCTGGCCCAACTTCGGCCCGCATCGCATTCCGATCACCCGCCCCGCATCCTGCTGCTCTACGGCTCGTTGCGAGAGCGCTCATTCAGCCGCCTGCTCAGCGAAGAAGCCGCAAGCTTGCTGGTTGCGATGGGTTGCGAGACGCGGACCTTCAACCCCGAAGGCCTGCCGCTGGCTGACAGCGCGCCTGACACGCACCCCAAGGTGCAGGAACTGCGCGAACTGGCTGCGTGGAGCGAAGGCATGGTGTGGTCATCGCCCGAGCGCCACGGCGCCATGACCGGCATCATGAAAACGCAAATTGACTGGATTCCGCTGAGCCTGGGCGCGGTACGCCCCACGCAGGGCAAAACGCTCGCAGTCATGCAGGTCTGCGGCGGCTCGCAGTCGTTCAACGCCGTCAACCAACTGCGTGTGCTGGGCCGCTGGATGCGCATGATCACCATCCCCAACCAGTCGTCGGTTGCCAAAGCCTTTATGGAGTTTGACGATGCGGGGCACATGAAGCCTTCCGCCTTTTACGACCGAGTGG
>JAYSXE010000058.1:0-1891 GCA_043717565.1 Burkholderiales bacterium
TGGGCGTCGGCCTGGCGCTGTTGCCATTGGGCCGATTGCGCTGCCAACTCGGCCAGGCGCTGCTGCACCCGGGCGCGGCTGTCGACGACATAACGGATGCGCTCTTCCAGGCGGCTGACTTCCAGCGCCGCCTGGGCCAGATCACCCTGGGCGCTGTGCAGGCCGTCACCGGCGGCGTAGTGGGCCTGGCGCACGGTCCCCAGCTCGGCCTCGACATGGCGCAGCTCGGCCAGCCGGGCGTCGAGTGCGGTGCTGGCGTCGGCCACTGCCTGGGCCACGCGGGCGGCCTCGAGTGCCGCGTCGCGGTGCTTCAGGAACCACAGCTGGTGCAGCTTGGTGCTGCCGGCTCGCTGCAGCGCGTGGTACCGGGTCGCCACCTCGGCCTGCTTCTCCAGCTTGTCGAGGTTGGCGTTCAACTCACGCAGGATGTCGTCGACCCGGGTCAGGTTTTCGCGCGTGTCGCGCAGGCGGCCTTCAGTCTCGCGGCGGCGCTCTTTGTACTTGCTGACGCCGGCGGCTTCTTCCAGGAACAGCCGCAGCTCTTCGGGCCGGCTTTCGATGATGCGGCTGATGGTGCCCTGGCCGATGATGGCGTAGGCGCGTGGCCCCAGGCCGGTGCCGAGAAACACGTCCTGCACATCACGCCGGCGCACCAGCTGGTTGTTGATGAAGTAGCTGCTGGTGCCGTCGCGCGTCAGCACCCGCTTGACGGCGATCTCGGCATACTGGCTCCAGGCGCCGCCGGCACGTGCGTCTTCGTTGCTGAAGACCAGCTCCACGCTGGCGCGGCTGGCCGGCTTGCGCTGGCCGCTGCCGTTGAAGATGACGTCCTGCATGCTCTCGCCACGCAGTTCACTGGCCTTGCTTTCGCCCAGCACCCAGCGCACCGCGTCCATGATGTTGGACTTGCCGCAACCGTTGGGGCCGACCACCCCCACCCGCTGGCCGGGCAACGAGAAGGTGGTGGGGTCGGCGAAAGACTTGAAGCCCGAGAGCTTGATCTGGTTTAAGCGCATGCGCCGCTGGTGGCTCCGGAAACGTCAGCCGACAGCGTCAAGATGCCGCTGCAAGTCATTGATTTGTATGGATTTATTACGGCTTCCAAAGGCTGCCGAAGTGGCCGGATGATAGCATTGCGCCCCCTCTCAGACAGCCGCCGAACCATGGCCAGAAAAGCCGCCCCGACCGCCGCATCCGTCACGGGCCAAGCTGCTGCAGCGCCGCAGCGGCCGCTGCCGCCCAACCCGCCGAGCGCGCCAAGCAAACAGCTGCATGTGTTCGCCAACCCGGCACCGCAACGCGACTACCTGATCCAGTTCCAGGTGCCCGAGTTCACCTGCCTGTGCCCGCTGACCGGCCAGCCTGACTTTGCCCACTTCAGCATCGACATGGTGGCCGACCAACTTTGCGTGGAGCTCAAGAGCCTGAAGATGTACTTCTGGAGCTACCGCGACGAAGGCGCCTTCCACGAGAAGGTGAGCAACACCATCCTCGACGACATCGTCGCTGCCACTGCGCCGCGCTTCGTCCGCATCACCGCCAAGTGGTACGTGCGCGGTGGCATCTGCACCAACGTGGTAGTCGAGCACCGCGCCGAGGGCTGGCAGCCGTTGGCCGCAGTGGCACTGCCCGCACCTTGACCCACAGCCGCCGGCGCATCGCCCGGCAGGCGCAGGAGCGGCCAACGAGTCGCCCACCAAACGCGGCCGCATCTTCCGTGACGAACACGACGGCCGACAGCGCCCGACTGTCGCTTCAAGGCGCGCATCGGCTTGTCTGGGTCGGTGATACCAATAGACGACAATTTGCATAACTGCTAAAAACAACCTGTCACAGACACTTGACACGACACAGTGTCTGCGGCGCGGGTGCAGGGCTTGCCGCCTGACAC
>JAYSXE010000059.1:0-26673 GCA_043717565.1 Burkholderiales bacterium
TGTCGTTGTAGGCCTTGCCGCTGGCGATGATGCCGAAGCGGTCGCCAGCGCCACCGTTGCGGCCTTCAATGACGTTGTGGTTCAGCTTGTTGGCGCGCACGTAGGCCAGCGCCGCGTACCACTTGTAGTCCATCAGCCGCGCTTCCTGGTCCAGCGCACCGTCGGGCCAGCGGATGTGCAGGCCGCCCGGCGGCATGGCGAAGTCCTCGGGCATGACGATCTGCACACGGTCGGGGTCGACCACCACCGACGACGAGGACTCCACCACTTCCTGGATCGTCTTCATGCCGCTCCACACGCCCGAAAAGCGGCTCATCGCGATGGCATGCAGCCCCATGTCCAGGATGCCCTGCACGTCGCTGGGGAAGAACACGGGCAGGCCGCAAGCCTTGAAGATGTGGTCGCTCTGGTGGGCCGCGGTGCTGCTCTTGGCCACGTGGTCGTCGCCGGCAATGGCCACCACGCCGCCATAGCGGCTGGTACCGGCCATGTTGGCGTGTTTGAACACGTCGCTGCAGCGGTCCACGCCCGGGCCCTTGCCGTACCAGATGCCGAACACGCCGTCGTACTTCTTGCTTTGCGGGTACAGCGCCAGCTGCTGGGTGCCCCACACGGCGGTGGCGGCCAGTTCTTCGTTCACGCCGGGCTGGAAGACGATGTGGCTGGCGGCCAAGTGCTTGCGCGCGGCCATTAAAGACTGGTCGTACGCACCCAGCGGGCTGCCGCGGTAGCCGCTGATGAAGCCGCCGGTGTTCACCCCGGCCGCGAGGTCGCGTGCGCGCTGCAGCATCGGCAAGCGAACCAGGGCCTGCACGCCGCTCATGAAGGCGCGGCCACGGGCCAGCGTGTACTTGTCGTCCAGCGAGGCGTTTTCGAGTGCCTGGCGAACGGTGTCGGGCAGGGGTGCGTTCATGGCGGCCTCGGGCAGTGTCTGCGGCGGTGGTTGAAGCTTTCCAGTTTAGGCACTTGGTTGCAACATGTCTTTTCTTTTGCTGCCTTCAATGGCAGCATGAACGAAAGCTTCTTGCGGGCTTTACGCGTTTCGTAAACAAAACATGCCAAAAACACCAGAATCAGGGAAAACCTTGAAGAAACAGCCGGCTCAACAGGGCGCCGGCGTGCCGGCTGACGCGCCCGACGGGCCGGGCGGCGTGCTGGACCGTTATGACGTGGCCATCCTGCAGGCACTGCAGGCCGACGCCCGCCTGTCCAACACCGACCTGGCCGCGCGCATCGGCCTGTCAGCGGCGCCCACCTGGCGGCGGGTGCGCGGCCTGGAAGAACGCGGCTACATCGTGGGCTACCGCGCCGAGCTGGACCGCCGCCGCATCGGCCTGGGCGTGCTGGCCTTTGTGCGCGTGGACGCCGAGCGCAACAACGCCGAAGCCACGCGTGCCCTGGAAGACACCATTCGTGGCCTGCCCGAGGTGGTGTCGTGCCACTACATCAGCGGCACCGGCACCTTCGAGCTGCAGGTGGTGGCCACCGACTTGGACGCCTATTCGCGCTGGACCATGGACACGCTGTTCAAGCTGCCCAACGTAAAAGACGTGCACACCCGGTTTTCCCTGGGCGAGGTGAAAGCCGGGGCGGTGTTGCCGCTGCAACACCTGCTGCGCGCCCCTGGCCTGCTTCCCTGACAGCGCGTGCGCCCGCACGGCAGTGCGCGTTTGGGCCGATGCACCGCCGCAGGCAGCGGCCACCCAGAGTGCGCTACGCTCAGGCTCCGCTGACCGGCGGTGCAGCCCGTGCTGACCCGCTTGTGCCCATGAACCTGTTGATCGACACCCTGCTCACCCGCGACCCTGCGCAGCGCTTGCGCCTGTCGCAAACCCTGTTGGCCTGCGCCGTCATGGTGGTGGCCGTGGTGGTGGTGCAGTTCTATGTCTGGGCCGGGGTGGCTGCCGGTCGGCCTGCGGCGCTGTGGGCCGTGCTGAACATCGCCGGCATGGCGGCCTTCTACACGGCTATTCGCGTGGGCTGGACGCGGCGCTATGCAGAGCCTTCGCTGGTGGCCCCGCAGATGCTGTTTTGCGTGACCAGTGCAGCCGCGGCCTACGCGCTGGTGGGGCCGGCCCGGGGCGGCGTCTTTCCGGCGCTGATGCTGGTCATGGTGTTTGGCGTCTTTGTGCTCAAGCCGCAGCAGATGCTCGCCGTGGTGGTCTACACCGTGCTGCTTTTTGCGGCCGTGATGGCGGTGATGGTGAACCTGCGGCCCGACCAGTACCTGGTGGCCGTGGAGGTGGGCCATTTCGTGATGCTGACCACCATGCTGCTGGCCGGCGCGGTGTTGTCGTCGCGCCTGACCAAGCTGCGACAGCGGTCGCAGCAGCACCGCACCGATTTGGCCCAGGCCCTGTTGCGCCTGCGTGAAGGCAGCACGCGTGACGAACTCACCGGCTTGATCAACCGCCGCCAGATGCTCAGCCTGATGGAGCAGGAACACCAGCGCTGCATCCGTTCCGGCCAGACCTTTTGCCTGGCGGTGCTGGACATCGACAACTTCAAACCCATCAACGAAGCCCACGGTTATGCCGTGGGTGACGCCGTGCTGCGGGCCGTGGCCGACGAGGCGCAGCGCCAGGTGCGGGCGGCCGACGTGCTGTCGCGCTGGGCCGACGACGACTTTGTGCTGATGCTGTCCGACTCGCGCGCGGCCCTGGCGCGCGGCGGGCTGGAGCGGCTGCACGAACGCGTCAGTTCGCTGCGCATCCTGAACGGCCAGCAGGCCCTGAGTGTGACATTGTCGGCCGGGCTGGCCGAGCACCACGCCGGCGAGAGCGTGTCGCAGACGCTGGCACGCGCCGAAGCGGCGCTGCGCGATGCGCGGGCGCAAGGCCGTGGCCGTGTGGCGGTTGCCGCCTGACACCGTGCGCCGCCGCCACGCCAACAACAACCTGGAGCCTGGCCGATGTGGGTGTTGATCCTTGAAATTTTCATCGTGCTGGCGATGGCGGTGTTCATCGTCTGGTGGACGATGTCCAGCCGCCGGCGCGATGACCGCAGCGAAGGCCAGGCCGCACCGCTGCCGCCGGCCACGGGCGATGGCGGGCCCACCCCGCCGGCCGGCGCCGACCCCAACAAGCGGCAAGCGGGCCGCCCGCCGACCCAGGGCCCTGGCGCGGGCTGAAGGGTCGAGTCAGGCCGCCCTGTAGGTGGGCCTTTTTGACAGGCCAAGCGCACAGTCCAGATGCACAGGCTGAAAGGCCCGCCCGCGCGACCTGCAAGTGCCCGACGCTCAGCCCTTGGGCGGCCAGAACATTGTCAGCGGCGCGGCGCGCAGCCGACGCCACAGCGCGGCCACGATGCGCGAGCGTTCCTGCACCTGGATGCCGCGCGCACGCAGGGCCACGTTGAAAGCCAGCCCGAAGCTGACGCCCAGGTTGATGAACCCGGTGGCCACGATGCCCGCGGCGCACCACCAGAACACTGGCTGCGCCAGCAGCGAAGGGCCCAGCGCGCCCAACGCCGCACCCAGCTGGCCACTGGCCAGCGTGACGTGCCGCACGTCCAGCGGCAGACCCAGGAACCCCAGCACCGGCGGCGCCAGCCCCAGCATCATGCCCAGCGACACGTTGGCGGCCAGGCCCGACACGTTGTTGCGCCACCAGTGTGACCAGCGCTGTGCGCGGGCGCTGCCCAGGCGGTGCACGATGCGCGGGTTCCACGCGATGGCGCTGTCCAGCCGGTGGTACACAAACCAGTTCTCGGCCCAACCGGCCACCAGCGAACTGGCGAACAACAGCACACCCGTGAAAGCGGCAAACAAGGCGGTAGGGCCCAGCAGCGTCAGGCTGTGCAGCACGTGTTGCGCCTGCTCGGTACCGATCAGCGGCCGGCCCATCCAGGCCCAGGCCAAGCCCTGCACCAGCAGCACCAGGGGCGCGCACACCGCCACGTTGCCCACGATGGCGGCCATTTGCGAACGCACCAGTTGTGCCACGCGGTCGATGAAACTTTCCACTTCGGCGTCGCTGGCGCTGCGGCCCTTGGGCAACTGCGCCGCCAGAGCGGGCGCGGTCATCGCAGGCTGCTTGGTGGCCACGGTCCAGTGCAGCAGCATCACCAGCACAAAGCTGGTGGCGTAATTCAGGCCCGCCACGAAGCCGCCCCAGAAGGCCGACAGCGCCAGCGCAGCCAGCGCGAACTTGGCCAATGTGGTGCCCGCAATCACCAGGCCGCCACCCGCAGCACGTTTCAGCATCTGCTGCCACTCGGCCCGCGTGCGGGTGATGTAGTGCTCGCCGGTTTCGGCGCTGCGCTCGGTGACCTGGCGTGCCAGCAGGGAATAGTGCCTGGCGAACAGGGCGCGCACGCCGCCCAGTTCGCGCAGCGCGGTCACCAGGTCCTGCAGCAGATGCTGCCCCTCGCAGTCGCCGGGCGGCGACAGCACAGCGGCCAGCAGTTGTTCGGCGCGGGCCGTGCGGGCGTTGACCTGGTCGAGGTCAAACACGATGTTCACTGAAACGCCGTGGGTTTCCAGGTGGGGCACCACGCTTTGCGCCGCTTGATCGCAGTGGTGCAGCAGGGCGCGCAGGTACGAGGCTTCCCGCAGTGCGTCTTCATCACGTTGCTCCAGCACCGCCAGCCGCAGCGGCGTCAGGGCCCGGCTCAGCTGGCCAAACGGGTCTTCGCGCAGCAACTCCGGGTCCATGCGCTGGCGCAGCGCTGGGCTACAGCCGGCAGCCTGGACGGCGCTGAGCAGCATGGCGATGGCGTCCAGCAGGATGACGCGCATGCTCGGCGCGCCCGGGCCCAGCAGTTCCGCCAGGCGTTGCCAGGTGCTGGACTCGACGCCGGCCAGCCAGTCGCGGTCAGCCGGCTTGAACAGCAGTTTGAACAGGTCGCCCAGGTCGCGCGTATCGGGTGTGCCGGGCAGCACGCGGTCCTGCACCCGCGCCAGCAGTTCACTGCCAAACGAACGGCGGGCACCGAAGCCCAGGTCGGCAAACAGCGCTGGTGCATCGGTGTCCAGCCAGAACGCAGCAGCCATCTGCTGCACCTGTTCGCGAAACGCCACCTGCTGTTCCAACTGGCCCATCAGCAGCCGCAAACGGCGCAGCGGCCAGGGCGTTGGCGTTTCGGCGCTGGTGCCTTCGGATGTGCCCTGCGGGCTGGGCCCGGTTGGAGCAGCGCCTTCGCCTGGGGATTTAAGCGGCCCCGTCCGCGGCGCGTGTCGCACCCACTCCATCAGCCTGACCAGCCACAGCTGCCGTTCGGCGCGAGAAGCGCGCGCGTCAGCTGCGTTGACGAGCGCGGTCAGGTCCCACGAACCAGCCGTCAATGCAAAGCGCCCGGGTAGACCAGCGCGAACTCGGTCACCAGGGCATCAAACGGGCGTGCGTCTTCTGTCATGCAGAAGAAGGTGCCCTTCATCTGCCCGTGCGGCGTGTCGATGCGCGTCCAGCTGGTGTATTCAAACTTCTCGCCGGGTTTCAGCACCGGCTGGTGCCCCACCACCGCCAGGCCCCGTACTTCTTCGACATGACCCTGCGCGTTGATGATGACCCAATGCCGGGCCACCAACTGCGCCACGGTATCGCCGGTGTTGGTGATGGTCACGGTGTAGGCGAAGGCAAAAGGCCCTTCGGGAGGCTGCGACTGTTCTGGCAGATATTGCACGGCAGTCGTGCAGGTGAACTCGGGCTTGGACATGCGACGCATTCTAGGAGTTGGGGGTGTGTACACAAGCCTGTCCCAGCGCAACGGGATGCCGCTTCTAGAATCCCGAAACATGACAACCTATCGCATCGCCCCCAGCATTCTTTCGGCCGACTTTGCCCGGCTGGGGCAAGAGGTCCAGGACGTGGTGGCCGCCGGCGCAGACTGGATCCACTTCGACGTGATGGACAACCACTACGTGCCCAACCTGAGCTTTGGTCCGATGGTGTGCCAAGCGCTGCGCAAGCACTGCACGGTGCCCATCGATGTGCACCTGATGGTGCAACCGGTGGACGCGCTGGCGCAGGCTTTTGCCAAGGCTGGCGCCGATCTGATCAGCTTCCACCCCGAGGCGAGCGCGCACGTGGACCGGACGCTGCAACTCATCAAGGCCGAGGGTTGCCAGGCCGGCCTGGTGTTCAATCCGGCCACGCCGCTGGACATCCTGCCCTGGGTCATCGACAAGCTCGACCTGGTTCTGGTGATGAGCGTGAACCCCGGGTTCGGTGGTCAGAGCTTCATTGACAGTGCGTTGCGCAAGACCGAAGCCGTGCGGCGGCTGATTGACGCCGAGAAACAGCGCTCGGGGCGCGACATCCGGCTGGAGGTGGACGGTGGAATCAAGGTGGACAACATCCGCCGCGTGGCCGACGCTGGGGCTGACACCTTTGTGGCCGGCAGCGCCATTTTTGGCCAGCCCGATTACCGGGCCGTGATTGCCGCGATGCGCCAGCAGTTGCAAGGCTGATGCCGGGCCGGTAGCGCCGAAGGGTGGCCGCGGCAGGGCCGTGCTGGTGGGTGCTCACCCCCCCGTTCGAGCGCCCGCCCGAACCGCCGGCTGCAACAGGCATCGTCAGCCATTGCCAGAAGTCCTATGATGCGGCACGGGCACAAGACGGCAGCCTATGCCGCGGCCTGCGCAACCGTTGTAACAAGGGGGTGTTTGAAATTTGATTTGGCCAAAGGCTCGGCATGAAAACACGCACCGTGGTGATCTTCAGTGGCGAAACATTTGAAGTTCCGCAAGGCATACAACGCATAGACCACCGCGCCACGCACGGCTGGCAGTTGCGATATGCAGGAACCCGCCTGTATTCCGACCACACCTCCGACGGCAGCGGCGCCGCTGCGTCACTGGGCCTGGCGACCAAGGAGCTGTTCAAGCGCATCGCATCGATGCCGGCACCCACGGTCCTGCAGCGCGCCCCCAGCGTGAACAAAAGCAACAACCTGCCGCCGGGGATTTCCGGCCCTGTGGTGCGTTTGCGCCGTGGCGGCCGCACCCGCGACTGCAGTCTGGCGGTGTTGATCCCGCGGTTTGGTGACAAACCGTTACGGCGCAACGTCTACATCGGCACCGAAAACACCTACACCGTCGAACGTTTCGAAGCTGCGTTGGCACGCGCCATCGAAATGCGCGCCGATGCCGAAGAGGTCTACCGCGTGGCTGCCACCCGCGCCAAGCGCGCCGAAGCGCGCACCTACAAGGCCAAGATCAAGGCCGCTGCCTGACGCAGCTTGTGGCCCTGCAGCGCCACGCGCTGCGGCAGCAGAGGTCTCCCGCCGGAACGTGCCGGCGCTGAAACTGGTGGCCTCAGAGGCTGGACGTGATGCCACCGTCCACGTACAGGATGTGTCCGCTGACAAAACTGGATGCGGCCGACGCCAGGAAGATGGCAGCGCCCCCCAGTTCCTGCACCTCGCCCCAGCGCCCTGCGGGCGTTCGGTTGGACAACCAGGCACTGAAAGCCTCGTCGGCCACCAGGCTCTGCGTCAACTCGGTTTTGAAGTAGCCCGGGCCCAGGCCGTTGACCTGGATGCCATGCTTGCCCAGGTCGATGGCCATGCCCTTGGTCAGCATCTTCACCGCGCCCTTGGTGGCCGCATAAGGTGCAATGCCGGGTCGGCCCAGCTCGCTTTGCACGCTGCACACGTTGATGATCTTGCCGGCCTTGCGCGGGATCATGCGCTGCGCCACCGCGCGGCCCACGAAGAACACACTGTCGATGTTGGTGGTGGTGATCTTGTGCCAAGCGTCGGTGGGGAACTCTGCAAACGGCCCACGGTGCTGCATGCCAGCGTTGTTGACCAGGATGTCGATGGCACCGATGTCGGCCTCAACCCGCGCCACGCCAGCTTCCACCGCGTCGGCATCGGTCACGTCGAAAGCGGCGGCGTGGGCGTCAAAACCCTGCGCCATCAAAAGCTGCCGGGCTTGTGCCAGCGCGTCGGCGTTGCGCGCATTCAGCACCACGCGTGCGCCAGCGCTGGCCAGGGCCTGCGCCAGCGCCAGGCCGATGCCCTTGCTGGAGCCGGTGATCAGGGCCGTGCGGCCGGAGAGGTCGAAAAGCTTCACGCGGGTGTCTCCTGCAAGGGATGCGATGATTGATGCGGGCCGCAATCATCACACCAAAAATAACCACGGAGACCTTTCAACCATGCGAATGCGCTGCATGTGCCTTGTCATCAACGCCCCCGACAACCTGCAGGTGGTGGAACAGGATGCCGGTGAACTGGGCCTCGGCCAGGTGCTGGTGCGGGTGGCCTATGGCGGCATCTGCGGTTCAGACCTGCACTACTTTCACCAGGGCGGTTTTGGCACCGTGCGCATCAAGCGGCCCATGATCCTGGGCCATGAGGTGGCGGGCACCGTGGCTGCCGTGGCGCCCGGCGAGACCCGCGTGCAGGTGGGCGACCGTGTGGCCGTCAACCCCAGCCGGCCCTGCACCCGCTGCGTGTATTGCCTGGAAGGCCTGCCCAACCAGTGCCTGGACATGCGCTTCTACGGCAGCGCCATGCGCGACCCGCATGTGGAAGGCGCGTTCCGGAATCTGCTGGTGTGCGACGCCTTGCAGTGCGAAAAGCTGGCCCCCGCCGTGCCCTTGCAGTTGGCGGCCCTGGCCGAGCCTTTTTCCGTGGCGCTGCACGGTGTGCAACGGGCCGGGCCGCTGCTGGGCAAGCGCGTGCTGGTGTCGGGTTGCGGGCCCATCGGTTGCTTGTCGATCGCTGCCGCGCGCGCGCATGGCGCTGCCGAGATCGTGGCGGTGGACGTGACCGACGAAACGCTGGTGGTGGCCCGCGCCATGGGCGCGCAAACCACCATCAACGTGGCGCAGGACCGCGGGTGGGTGCAGCGCTACGCGGCAGACGGCAGCACCCGCAAGGGCACCTTTGACGTGATGCTGGAATGCTCGGGCAATGAACAGGCGCTGAGGGCCGGTCTGGAAGTGATGCGACCCCGCGGCACGGTGGTGCAGCTGGGGCTGGGCGGTGACGTCAGCATCCCGCAGAACATGGTGGTGGCCAAGGAACTGAGCATCTGCGGTTCATTCCGCTTCCATGCCGAATTTGCGCTGGCGGTGCGTCTCATCAACGAGGGCCGGGTGGACCTGCAGCCCATGGTGACGAAGGCTTTCCCGCTGGCACAGGCGCGGCAGGCTTTTGAATTGGCCAGCGACCGCAGCAAGGCGATGAAGGTGCTGCTGGACTTCAGCGAGGATGCTGCGGCGTAAACCTCTCGCGGCAGCCGATGCCGCCTCAGCTGCTTTCGCGCAGTTCCACCCTGAAGGGCACCGCCACCGTCTGCGGTGGCAGCGTGCTGCCGCTGCGCCGCGTTTCGATGGCGCGCAGCAGCAGTTCACCGGCGGTGCGGCCGATGCCCACGCAGTCGATGGCCACGGTGCTCAGCCGGGGGTGGCAGGTGGCGGCCACTTCGAAGCCGCCGAAGCCGGCAATCGCCAGCCGCTGCGGCACCGGCCAGCCCTGGCGCTGGCACTCGGCCAGCGCACCAAAGGCCGCATGGTCCGACACGCAGACCACGGCATCGGTGTCGGGCCAGCGCTGCAGCAGTTCGGCCACGCCTTGCGCGCCTTGCAGCATCGACACGGGTGCGGGGCCGATGTCCAGCACCCGGTCCGTTGGCAACCCCAGTAGCTTCACCGCCTGCAGATAGCCCTTTCGCCGGTCGGCACCGCGCGCGTCGCTGCGCGGCAGGCCGCCCATGAAGGCAATGCGGCGATAGCCCCTGGCGTGCAGCTGTTGCACCATGTCGGCGGTGGCCTGCGCGTTGGAGAAGCCCACCACGTGGTCGATAGGCTGGTCCAGCAGGTCCCAGGTTTCCACCACCGGCACCCTCGCAGCTTTCAGCAACTGGCGTGCGGCGGCAGTGTGGCTGCCGCCTGTCAGCACCACACCTTCGGGCCGGCGCGCCAGCATTGCGCGCAGCAGCCGCTCTTCGGTGGGCACGTCGTAATCGGTGTAGCCCAGCAGCACCTGCAGGCCGTGGGCTTCGATGGCCGCGGTCAGCCCATGGGCGGTGTCGGAAAAGTTGCTGTTGTTCAGGGCCGGAATAAGCGCCGCCACGAAGCCCGAGCGCTTGCTGGAAAAGGTGCGCGCCGTCTGGTCCACCACGTAGCCCATCTCGTGACAGGCTTGCAGGATGCGCTGGCGCAGGTCCTCACTGCTGGGCCGGTTGCGGCTTTCGCTGCGGTTCAGCGCACGCGACACCGTCATCTTCGAAACCCCCACCCGAGCTGCCACGTCGGCCATGGTCACCGAGTGCTGGGCCTCGTGGCGGGGGACTGGTGCGGCTTTTCGCGTGGGCAAGGTCGAATCCGTGGTCGGACCGCTGAGGGTCGTGTTTCTGAACGCGGGGCCGGCAGCTGCCGCCCAGTGCCGGCTCTGCCTGCGGGCGCGGTGGGCCTTCAGGCTGCCGTTGAATCATAGGTGGCAGGCTGTGGCGGCGGCACCGGGTCGGTGGCCGGGAAAGTACCAGTTACCGGTAACTCAATGAGTCGCCACACTGGGCTGTCTGTCATCACGTTCAAGAGTTGCGGTCTGAAAACCAGCGCCCCGCCAACGACCGCCATCGAGGT
Organism: Burkholderiales bacterium; assembly: GCA_043717565.1. Lineage (GTDB taxonomy): Bacteria > Pseudomonadota > Gammaproteobacteria > Burkholderiales > Burkholderiaceae_C > Rubrivivax. The sequence continues at coordinate 10,536 of JAYSXE010000059.1, forward strand.
TTTCGACCTGCGTTTTGCCGAGGTCGCCACCGGTGCTGGTCGGCTGGAGCGCTTGTGCACCGGAGCCATCTGGAGCGAGGGCCCGGTCTGGTTGCGCGAAACGGGCGCGCTGCTGTGGAGCGACATCCCCAACAACCGCATGCTCAGCTGGCACCCGCACCACGGCATGACGGTGTGGCGCGACGCCGTGGAATTCACCAACGGCCATGTGCGCGAGGCCGATGGGTCGCTGCTGCATTGTTCACATGGCCTGCGCGCGCTGGTCAGAACCCGGCTCGGGCCGCAGGGTCAGGCGCTGGGCGATGAGGTCGTGGTCGACCGCTACCAGGGCGGGCGCCTGAATTCGCCGAACGACGTGGTCGTGAAGAGCGACGGCAGCATCTGGTTCACCGACCCGCCCTACGGCATCCTCAGCGACCACGAAGGCCACAAGGCCGACAGCGAGCAGGCGGCCAACCATGTGTTCCGCTACGACCCAGCCACGCGCGACCTGCAAGTGGCCAGCGCCTTTGTCGAAGAACCCAACGGCCTGGCCTTTTCACCCGACGAGCGCTTGCTGTACGTGTCGGACACGTCGGCCGCGTTGCGCCGCGACGGCAGCGGCAACCACCACATCGTTGTTTTCGACGTTCTGAATGGGCGGGAACTTGCGAACCCACGGGTCTTCGCCGTCATCACGCCGGGCTTCAGCGACGGTTTTCGAGTCGACATCCACGGCTTTGTCTACACCAGCAGCGAAGACAGCGTGCAGGTCTACCACCCAGACGGCCAGCGGCTGGCGCGCGTGCCGGTGCCCGAGAAAGTGGGCAACCTGGTGTTTGGGGGGCCACAGGGCAATGAGCTGTTCATCTGTGCCAGCACCTCGCTGTATGGCATCACGCTGAATACGCGGGGCGCCACCGCATGGACGGTGTGATGGCCGCGCTGGCCCTGCCGCTGAGCGGCAACCCCGTGCACCACATCGAGCCCTGGGCCCAGTGGCATGCCCGGGTGATGGTGCTGGCCTGGGGCGTGCTGCTGCCGCTGGGTGCGCTGGTGGCGCGTTTTTTCAAGGTGCTGCCCGGCCAGGACTGGCCGCGCGTGCTGGACCACAAGGCCTGGTGGCACGGCCACCGTGCGCTGCAATATGCCGGGGCGGTGCTGATGCTGGTGGGCTTGTGGCTGGTGTGGGCTGCGGAAGGTGCGCGTGCAGCCAGCACCCTGGCGCAGTGGCATGGCTATCTGGGTTGGCTGGTTTGCGCCCTGGCACTGTTGCAGGTGGTGGGCGCGCTGGCGCGTGGCAGCAAAGGCGGCCCGACTGAACAGCAACTGCACGGCGACCACTACGACATGACACCCTGGCGGCTGACGTTTGAGCGGCTGCACAAGGGGCTGGGCTGGCTGGCCGTGCTGGCGGCGGTGGTGGTCATTGGCCTGGGCCTGGTGCTCAGCGACGCGCCGCGCTGGATGGTGCTGGTGCTGGTGGCGTGGTGGTTGCTGCTGGGGCTGCTGTTCTGGCGCTGGCAGCGTGCCGGCCGTTGCATGGACACTTACCAGGCCATCTGGGGCCCGGGTCTTGAACACCCGGGCAACCGGCGTGCACCCACCGGCTGGGGCGTGCGCAGGCCGCAGGGTTGACGAGCGATGGGCAACAAGCAATGGACGGCAGCATGACGCACGGTCTGGAACTGCAAGGGGTGGTCAAGCGCTTCGGTGACGTCACCGTCGTGCAGGAAATGAGCCTGGCCGTGAAGGAAGGCGAGTTCGTCGTGCTGCTGGGTGAGTCGGGCTGCGGCAAGAGCACCACGCTGCGCATGGTGGCCGGCCTTGAAGAGGTGACCGCGGGTCGCATCTTCATCGCCGGACGTGACGTGACCGAAGCCGCGCCGATGTCGCGCGACATCGCCATGGTGTTCCAGAACTACGCCCTGTACCCGCACATGGACGTGGCGCAGAACATGTCGTTTGCGCTCAGCCTGAGCGGCCGGCCCGACAGCGAGATCAAGGCCAAGGTGGCCACCGCGGCCAAGGTGCTGAACATCGAACACCTGCTGCAGCGCAAGCCCAAGGAACTGTCGGGCGGCCAGCGCCAGCGCGTTGCCATCGGCCGCGCCATCGTGCGCGAACCCAAGGTCTTCCTGTTCGACGAACCGCTGTCCAACCTGGATGCCAAGCTGCGCGGCCACATGCGCGCCGAATTGGCGCTGCTGCACGAACGCCTGGGCAAGACCACGGTGTACGTCACGCACGACCAGATCGAAGCGATGACGCTGGCGCACCGCATCGTCATTTTCGACAAGGGCCGCATTCAGCAGGTGGGCACGCCAACGCAGGTGTTCAATGAACCGGCCTCGTTGTTCGTGGCCGCCTTCATCGGCACGCCCAGCATGAACCTGCTGCCGGTGCGCTTTGCCGACGGGCCGGGCGGCGGCCGCTTGCAGGCCCCCGGCGTGGACCTGCCGGCGCCGGCCTGGTTGCGCAGCCGCTTGACTGGTGCCGACCAGGCGCTGACGGTGGGCATCCGGCCACAGATGCTGCAGCCCGCGGCCGCAGGCGCGGCGGGCTTGAATGTTCAAGTCGACGTGGTCGAGTACCTGGGAACTGAAAGCCAGGTGGTCGGTCACCTGGACACCACCGGCGGTGCCCCGTCGCAGCAAGGCCAGCGCATCACGGCCACGGTCAGCGGCGACGCCCACGCGCTGCTGCACCAGAAACTGTCGCTGTCGGTCAATGCCGGGCAGCTTCACATTTTTGACACCCCCTCGGGCGCTGCCCTTCGGGCCTGAAAGCGCAGGCCCGCCGCCCATTCCCACCAGCCCAGGAGACCCGCACCATGCAACGCAGAAACCTCATCAAGAGCGCCGCCATCACCGTGTTTGGCGCCGGCCTGCCCGTCAGTGGCGCTATCGCGCAGAACCGCTACGCCAAGTACGCGGGCAAGACGGTGGTCATGAACGTGCCGGCGCACCCGCACTACGACGCCATGGCCAAGCTGCTGCCCGAATTCACGAAAGAGACCGGCATCAAGGTCGAACTCGACAAGCTGGCCATCGGCCGGCTGAAGGAAAAGCAGCTGCTGGAAATGGCCAAGCCGCAGGGCGACTACGACCTGGCCTGCTACATCGTGATGTGGAAGTCGGAGTACGTGTCGAAAAACCTGGTGCAGCCGCTGGAGCCGTTTTTCGCCAATGCCGCGCTGGCCGACCCCAGCTATGACATGAAGGACATCATCCCCATCTACCTGGAAAACCTGGGCCTTGTGGGTGGGCCGAAGGACTACCTGGCCGGTCCCGGCGCCAAGCTGTACGGCCTGCCCTACGGCGCCGAAACCTCGGTGCTGGCCTACCGGCGCGACATCTTCGAAAAACACGGCCTGAAGCCGCCCGAGAACTACGAACAGTTTGGCCGCCTGCTGCGCACGCTGAAGGACAAGGAAGGCATCGGTGCGCTGACCTCGCGTGGCCAGGCCGGCCACCAAGCTGTGCACGCCTGGCTGTTGCACCTGAACCCGCTGGGTGGTTCGGTGTTCGACGACAAGTGGCGCCCCCGTTTCAACGACGACAAGGGCATTGCGGCCCTGAAGTTCCTGCAGGAAGTGGTGGCCACCGGCCCGGCCGGCATTCCCGGTTACGGCCAGGGCGAAGCGAACACGGCGTTCCTGCAGGGCCAGGCGGCCATGTACCTGGACTCCACGTCGCTGGCGGGCGTCATCAACGACCCCGCGCGCAGCAAGGTGGCGGGCAAGGTCAGCTGGGCGCTGCACCCGGCCGGCGTGCGGCGCGCGTCGCAGTCGGGCGGGCTGGGCTTGACGATTCCGAAAAACGCCAAGAACGCTGACGCCGGCTTTTTGCTGCTGCAGTGGCTGACGTCGAAGGCGCAAGACAAGGCCGTGGCCAAGGCCGGTGGCGCGCCCATCCGCAATTCGTCGCTGGGCGACATCGACCTCGTGCGCCAGTACCCCGAGTACATCGTGTTCAAGGAAGCGCTGAAGTATTCCAACCCCGACTGGCGGCCCATCATCGCGGTGTGGGACAAGATCAACGTGCAGGCGCTGGGAGTGGGCATCTCTGAAGCGTTGACCGGCAAGAAGAGCGCCGAAGACGCCTTGAACGGCCTGGTGCCCCAGGTCACGCAGATCATGCGCGAGGCCGGCTACAAGATCTGATCGGCCTGCACCCTTTGCCTCGTCCTGCCCGGTTCCGGGCCAGGGCAGGCGAGGGGTAACAGCCGCCGCCGCCCACCGCCCCTACACGCTGCAACGCCGTGCGCACATCACGCTGGGTACCTGCCCTCTTCATCGGCCCCGCCGTGGCCGTGATGGCAGCGGCCTGCCTGTACCCGGTGCTGTCGGCCTTCCAATTGAGCCTGTTCGACTGGAGCATGGGGACACCTTGGTCCAGCGCGCGCTTTGTCGGTTTGGACAGCTTCGTTTCGGCCTTCAGCAACCCGCGTGTGTGGTCGTCGCTGGTCACGACGCTGATCTTCGCTGCCGTCTGCGTCACCGCCGAGATGGTGCTGGGCATCGCGCTGGCCCTGGCGCTGGAACACCCGGTCCGCGGCATGGCGTTTTTCCGCACGCTGTTCATCCTGCCAATGATGATTGCGCCCATCGCCGTGGGCCTGGCCTGGCGCTACATGTTCGACGCGCAGTTCGGCCTGATCAATGCCGTGCTGGCGGTTTTCGGCATCGGCGCCAAGACGTGGCTGGCCGACCCGGCGCTGGCCTTCTTCGCCATCGTCATCGCCGACATCTGGCAGTGGACGCCCTTCGTCTTCATCATGATGATCGCCGCGCTGGCGGGGGTGGACAGCTCGGTCATCGAGGCCTCGCGCATCGATGGCGCGCGCTGGTGGCAGATGACCTTTCGCGTCAAGCTGCCGATGGTGATGCACGTCATCGCCATCACCTTGATGATGCGCCTGATCGACGCCTTCCGCGTGCTGGAAGTGGTGTACGTGCTGACCTTCGGCGGGCCGGGTGACAGCACCGAGATCCTGGCGTTGCACATCTACAAGACCGCGTTTGTGGGCCAGCAGCTGGGCGTGGCTGCGGCCATCAGCGTGCTGCTGCTGGTGGTGGTGGCGCTGCTGTCATGGGCCGCCTTGCGCCTGTCGAACCCGATGAAGGGCGACGAGCGGTGAAGCGCTCGCCCTGGTTGGTGGCAGGCCACTACGCGCTGCTGGTGGTGCTGGCGGTGCTGTGCGTGGCGCCCATCTTCGTCATCTTTGCCACCAGCCTGCGCCAGCAGGTGCAGATCTTTGCCGAGCCACTGAACTTCATCTTCATGCCCACGCTGGAAAACTACCGCGCGGTGCTGCAGGAAGACAAGCTCGACCGCTACCTGTGGAACAGCCTGTTCGTGGGCATCGTCTCCACCGTCATCACGCTGGTGCTGGGCTGCATGTGCGCCTATGGCCTGGCGCGCTTCAGGTTCCCGGGCCGCAGTGCCGTGGCCTACACCACGCTGCTGCTGCGCACGGTGCCATTGGCGGTGCTGGCCATACCGGTGTTCATGATCTGGAGCGAATGGAAGCTGATCAACAGCCTGTGGGGCCTGGTGCTGTTGTACGTGGCGGTGAACTTGCCGTTCACCGTGTGGCTGCTCTACGGCTTTGTGCTGCAGGTGCCGCTGGAACTGGAAGAAGCTGCCGCCATCGACGGCTGCGGCCCGGTGAAGGTGTTCACCAAGGTGCTGCTGCCGCTGATGGCGCCGGGGCTGGCCGCGGCTTCCATCTTCACCTTCCGCATCGCCTGGAACGAGTTCATTCTGGCGTTGGTGCTGACCGACCGCAGCACGCGCACGCTGACGGTGGCGGCCAGCCTGTTCATCACCGACATCGGTGTCGACTGGGGCAAGGTGATGGCCATGGGCAGCCTGATCGCGATACCGCCGCTGATCTTCACCTTCGTGGCGGCGCGGCAGATCATCACCGGGCTGACGGCCGGCGCTGTCAAAGGTTGACCGCAGCCATCGCCTGCAGCGCCACGCGCTGCACTGCGGTCAAGCTCTCCGGGCGTCTTCGCTGCCGTTGGTGGCAGTCAGCAGCGCGCGCACGCTGGCCAACGAAAACGGTTTGGACAGTGCGCCAGCGGTGCGCAGGCCCAGCGCCTGGGCTTGCGCCAAGGCGTCGTTGATGTCCTCGCGGCCCGCACCGCTGGAGATGATCACCCGGGCTTGGCAGCCGTCGCTTGCCAGCTGGCGCATGACCTCCTGACCGCTCATGTCGGGCATCGTCAGGTCGATGGCCAGGTGGGTGGGTGACCACTCTGCGGTGGCCCGAAAGAACGACGCTGCGCAGCTGCACAGCCGGGCCTCGAACCCCAGCCGGATGGCCACCGCCATCAGCAGCTCGCCAATGGTCGCCTCGTCGTCCAGGATCAGCAGCCGCTCAGCCTGGGGGCCGCGGGCGTGCGCTGCCGTGGGCCCAGGGGGCGCATCGGGCGGTGTGGGGGTGTACACGCCAGGAGTGTGCCTGAAATTGGTTGCTGGGGCCGGGCGCAGGCTGGCCGGTCCACCAGGCCGCCTTATCATCTCGCAACGTTTCTGTTGCTGGGTGCGCCGCAATGAGCAAGGTTTGGGCTCGGCTTGACAACACGGCATGCGCGCGGCCCGGCGGGCTTTGGGCTGACGGCGGCCGCCGATGAGCATACGTGCACGGTTGCTGCTGATCACAACGCTGGCGGTGCTGCTGCCAGCCCTGTTGGGCGTGGCCCGGTTCCTGCAAGCCCGCGAAGAAACCATCGCCGACGACACGCAGCGGCTGGCCTCGATTGCTCAGCAGCAAGCCGACACCATCGCTGAACGCATCCGCGGCACCGCGCAGCTGCTGTTTGGCCTGGCCAGCGCCCAGGAGCTGCAGGCGGGTAACAGCCGCGAGAGCTGTTCGGCCTTTCTGTTGGCCGTGCGTGAAGCGCATCCGCAGTACACCGGCATCCTGACCATATTGCCCGACGGCCGCTTGTTCTGCGATTCGCTGCGCAGCGGGCGCGAGCTCGACCTGCGTGACCGCGGCTACTTCAAGGCGGCCCTGCAAGCCCCTGGCGGGGTCACTCTGGAACCGGTTTTCGGGCGCTTGACCGGCACGGCGGTGATGCAGGTGGCACACCCCGTGCGCACCGGTCAGGGTGAGCTGAAGTTCATCCTGCTGGCGTCACTGAACCTGCAGAAACTGGTGGAGCACGACAGGCTGGCCGTGCACGGGGGCACCATGCTGCTGCTGGATCACAAAGGCACCCTGCTGGCGCGCACCGGCAGCAGCCAGGGCCTGGGCGACATTGCGGCGGTGGGTTCTTCGCTGGCCGGTACACCGCTGCACGAGCTGATTGCCAGCCGCGCGCAGCCTGCGGCCGAGCTGACCAACGCGGCTGATGAGCGCCAGGTGTGGGCCGTAGCGGCCCCCGAAGCACTGAGGTTGGCGCAACTGCACGTGGCCGCTGGGGCGCCAAAGAGTGCGCTCGTGGCCCAGGCGGACCGGGGCTTCCGGCAAGACATGGTGCTGCTGGTGTTGGCGGCTGCACTGCTGTTTCTGGCCATGTGGCTGCTGGCCGAGTACAGCATCCGGCGCCCGGTCGGCCGCCTCACGCGCATGGCGCGGCAGCTTTCCGGCGGCGACCTGGGTGCGCGCCTGACGGCACCCTTGCCCCGCGGCGAGCTGGGTGCGCTGATGGTGGTGCTCAACGACACCGCAGAGTCGCTGCAGCAGCAGCGCAACGACATCGCCAACCTGAACCAGCGTCTGCAGCAGTCGCAGCGCATCCAGGCCCTTGGGCAGCTGACCGGCGGCATCGCACACGACTTCAACAACCTGCTCACGGTGGTGATGGGCAATGCCGAACTGCTGACCGAGCTGCACGACGGCAACAGCGAACAGAACCAGCTGGCGCGAACCATCATGAACGCGGCGCAGCGCGGTGCCGACCTGACGCAACGTCTGCTGGCCTTTGCGCGCAAGCAGGCGCTGGCCCCGCTGCCGCTGGACGTGAACCAGCTGCTGGTGGGCCTGGACCCGATGCTGCGGCGAACGCTGGGCGAACACATCGAGATTGAACTCGTGCGCGCCGCAGGGCTGTGGCCGGCGCTGGTCGACCAGGGGCAGCTCGAAAACGCCTTGCTCAACCTGTGCCTGAATGCGCGCGACGCCATGCTTGGTGGCGGCCGCCTGACGCTGGAAACCGCCAACGTGCGGCTGGACGAGGAATACGCCGCCCGCTGCCACGACGTGCAGCCGGGCCAGTACGTGATGCTGGCGGTTTCGGACACCGGGCAGGGCATTGCGGCCGAACACCTGCTGCATGTCTTCGAGCCCTTTTTCACGACCAAGGAAAAGGGCAAGGGCACGGGCCTGGGCCTTTCAATGGTGTACGGCTTCGTCATGCAGTCGGCGGGCCACGTGGCGGTGTACTCGGAGCCGGGCCAGGGCACCACGATCAAGGTCTATTTGCCCCGGTCGCTGGGCGACCAGCCACTGGTCGCCGCCGGGGCACGCGACAGCGGCGGCGTTGCTGGCGGCAGCGAAACCATCCTGCTGGTGGAAGACGACGAGTCGGTGCGCCACTACGCGCTGGCGGCCCTGCGGTCCTTCGGCTACCGGGTGGTGGAAGCGGCCGACGGGCCGGCCGCGATGGCCGTGCTGGTTGAGCGCGACGACATCGACTTGCTGTTCACTGACGTCGTGATGCCCGGCGGCATGAATGGCCGCGAGCTCGCCGACGCAGCGCGGCAGCGGCGCCCCGCGCTGCGCGTGTTGTACACGTCGGGCTACACCGAAAACGCCATCGTCCACCACGGCCGCCTCGGCGCTGGCGCGCAGTTGCTCAGCAAGCCCTACCGGCGCAGCGAGCTGGACCGAGCCGTGCGCCAGGCGCTGAAGCCCGCTGCCGAAGCGGCGGGCTGAACCAGGCGGGGCCGCGCACTCCATGAACCAGCCGCCGACACGGTTCGACGCCGCCATCATCGACCTGGACGGCACCATGGTCGACACCGTGGGCGACTTCGAAGTCGCGCTGCGCCTGGCGCTGGCCGACCTGGGCCAGCCGCCGGTTGGCCGTGATTTCATCCTGCGCACCGTGGGCAAGGGCTCTGAACACCTCATTGCGCAGACCCTGCATGCCGTGGGCGCGCCGGCGCACCTGTTCGACCAGGCCTGGTCGCGGTACCAGCATCACTACATCGCCATCAACGGCCAGTATTCCGCTGTCTACGCCGGGGTGGTGGAAGGCCTGCGCGCCTTGCAAGCTGCGGGCCTGCGCCTGGCCTGCCTGACGAACAAGCCGAGCGCCTTCGCGCGCCCGCTGCTGCAGCAAAAGGGCCTTGAAGTCTTCTTTGAACATGTATTTGGCGGCGAAACTTTTGCGCGCAAGAAGCCCGACCCTTTGCCGTTGCTGCAGACTTGCTTGGCCCTGGGCAGCATGCCCGAGCGCACGCTGATGGTGGGCGACAGCAGCAACGACGCCACCGCCGCCCGTGCGGCCGGGTGCCCGGTGGTGCTGGTGGGCTATGGCTACAACCATGGCGAACCGGTGTCGGCCGCCGCCCCTGACGCCATCGTGGGCCGCATCGACGAGATCCCAGCGCTGCCGCTGTTTCTGCGGCTTGCCTGAGCCCTGCGCGCCAGCCGGGGCGGGTGCCGAGTCGGCAGCCGGCCACCTGCAGCCCAGCGCACGCTGCTAAACTTCGGCACCTTATGTCCGCCGCAAACCACCCCATCGCCGCTTGCCGGCCCGGCCTTCCTGGTCGGGGAGCCTGGCTATGGCGCCGCTCGCGCTTCGCTTGAGCTGATCGGGCCTTTTCAGGCCCCTGACTGTCGGTTCCCCCTGGGTTTGCAGCCCTTCTTGATCCCCACGCCGCACCGGCCCTCACAGGCCTGCGGCCTGCAGCGTGAACAGGTGTGAGACATGATCACTGAACTTGAATTCCAGAGCCTGGCCAGCCAGGGTTACAACCGCATCCCACTCATCGCCGAGGCCTTCGCCGACCTCGAAACGCCGCTGTCGCTGTACCTGAAGCTGGCCGGCGGTGCACGGCACAGCTTTTTGCTGGAAAGCGTGGTGGGCGGTGAACGTTTCGGCCGCTATTCCTTCATTGGCCTGCCCGCGCGCACGCTGCTGCGCGCCAACGGCTTTCGCACCGAAGTGGTGACTGACGGGCAGGTGGTGGAGGCGCACGAAGGCAACCCGCTGGACTTTGTCGGGGCCTATCAGAAGCGGTTCAAGGTGGCGCTGCGGCCCGGCATGCCGCGCTTCTGCGGCGGCCTGGCCGGCTACTTCGGCTACGACGCGGTGCGCTACATCGAACCCCGCCTGGCCAAGACCTGGAAGAACGGCGGCATCGACACGCCCGACATCCTGCTGCTGCAGTGTGAAGAGCTGGCCGTCATCGACAACCTGTCCGGGCGCCTGTACCTGATCGTCTATGCCAATCCGGCGCAGGCCGAAGCGTATTTCAACGCCAAGCGGCGCCTGAGTGAGCTGGCTGACAAGCTGCGCTACAGCGTCACTGCGCCGCCCGTCAAGCGCGGCCCTTCGTACACCGTGGAGCGCGAGTTCGACAAACCGGCTTACCTGGCAGCGGTGCAGAAGAGCAAGGACTACATCGCCGCCGGCGACCTGATGCAGGTGCAGATCGGCCAGCGGCTGAAGAAGCGCTACACCGAAAGCCCGCTCAGCCTGTACCGCGCGTTGAGGTCGCTGAACCCGTCGCCCTACATGTACTTCTACGACATGGGGGACTTCCACATCGTCGGCGCCAGCCCTGAAATCCTGGTGCGGCACGAGCACACGCCGGCGGGGCAGAAAGTCACCATCCGCCCGCTGGCCGGCACGCGCCCGCGCGGCGCGACGCCGGAACTGGACAAGGCGCTGGAGGCCGAACTCAGCGCCGACCCCAAGGAGCGGGCTGAACACCTGATGCTCATCGACCTGGCGCGCAACGACATCGGCCGCATCGCACAGACCGGCAGCGTGAAGGTCACCGACGCCTTCGTCATCGAGCGCTACAGCCATGTCATGCACATCGTCAGCAATGTCGAGGGCCTGCTCAAGCCCGGCACCAGCAACCTCGACGTGCTGCGCGCCACGTTCCCTGCGGGCACGCTGACCGGCGCGCCCAAAGTGCGCGCGATGGAGCTGATCGACGAGCTGGAACCCGTGAAGCGCGGCATCTACGGCGGTGCCTGCGGTTACCTCAGCTTCGCGGGCGACATGGACGTGGCCATCGCCATCCGCACCGGCATCGTCAAGGACAACACCTTGTACGTGCAGGCCGCCGCCGGTGTGGTGGCCGACTCGGTGCCCGAGATGGAATGGCGCGAAACCGAGCACAAGGCACGCGCGCTGATCCGCGCCGCTGAGCTCGTGGAAGAGGGGTTCTGATCATGCTGTTGATGATCGACAACTACGACAGCTTCACCTTCAATCTGGTGCAGTACTTCGGCGAACTGGGCGAAGAGGTGCGCGTGTTCCGCAACGACGAGATCACGCTCGAAGGCATCTCCGGTCTGCGGCCCGACCGGCTGGTGCTGTCACCCGGCCCCTGCTCGCCGTCCGAAGCCGGCATCTGCGTGGCCGCCATCCAGCACTTTGCAGGCCGGCTGCCAATGCTGGGCGTGTGTCTGGGCCACCAGGCCATGGGTGCGGCGTTGGGCGGCCGGGTGGTGCGGGCGCAGGTGCAGATGCATGGCAAGGCCAGTGTCGTGGGCAACGACGGGCGCGGTGTTTATGAAGGTCTGCCGGCGCAGTTTTCCGTCACCCGCTATCACTCGCTTGCGATCGAGCGCGCCAGCCTGCCGCCAGTGCTGGAGGTGACTTCCAGCACCGCCGACGGCGAGATCATGGGCGTGCGCCACCGCGAATTGGCCGGAACTGCCACGCCAATGGAAGGTGTGCAGTTCCACCCTGAATCCATCCTCAGCGAGCACGGCCATGCGCTGTTGCGCAACTTCTTGCGCATGGGGGCCCCTGCAGCGGTTGTGGCTTGACCGCGCCGCGATCAGCAGCGCGGACGGCTGGGCCCGGCGGGGCAGATGGTTTGGCGTGATCAGGCCAGCGGTTTGCCGCCGCCGAAGATGTCCACCACGGCCTGCACGTCCGCCGCGCCCACCCGGTGTGCCCGGCGCGAGAGGGGGTCGACGCAGCGGCTGCGCAGCACCTCGGGCGCCATGCTGCCCAGGCCCCGGTAGGCCTGCACCCGCGGCTTCACGCCGCCGGCGTCGTGCGCCATGCGCGCGGCCAGTGCCTGGCAGTGCAGGGGGTTGTCGGCCTGCTGCACTTCACCCGAGTCGGGCGCCACCAGCTCAAACATGGGCGCGTGCACCTGCCACAACTGCTGTTGCGCAATCAAGCCCGGCAGCCAGCGTTGGAAGTACAGCACCATCAGCGCGCCGATATGGATGCCATCAGCGTCGGGGTCGAACAGCAACACCACCCTTTCGTAACGCTGCTGGCTCGGCCCGGGTTCGGGGGCCGCAGCGCCAAGTGATCCAGCGGCGGGCAGTCCCAATGCCTGGCTCAGCAGCCGGTACTGCGCATGCTGCGCCACCCGCGCCGCGCTGGCCTGCCAGGCATTCAGCGGCTTGCCCTGCAAGGCCAGCACGGCCTGCGTGCGGCCGTTGCGCACGGCGCATACCGACGCCAGCGCGGAGTCGCCCTCCACCAGCAGCAACTCGGCGCCGCTGCCGGGGCCGCGCGCTGCGCAGTCCATCAGCTTGGCGTTGACGGGCCGAAACGGGGGGCTCATGGAGGCATTGTCCGTTGGTGATGCCGGGGCGACGCACCCGCCACTGCTCAGCGCGCTGTGCCCGTTTTTGCTGCCGGGGGCTGCCACCAAGGGCCGGTCCAGTCCACCGGTTGCCGACTGGGCCCACCTGCGCGCACCAAACGCGTTGAAAATAGCGGTTGCAAAGGAACCCAGATGCCCATTACCAATACCGAAGCGCTGACCCGCGTCATCGAGCACCGGGAAATCTTCCATGACGAGATGCTGGCCTTGATGCGCCGCATCATGAATGGCGAGATGTCACCGGTGATGATCGCCGCGTTGGCCATGGGGCTGCGGGTGAAGAAGGAAACGGTGGGCGAAATCGCCGCTGCGGCCCAGGTGATGCGCGAGTTCGCCACACCGGTGCCGGTGGCCGACCGCACGCACCTGGTGGACATCGTGGGCACTGGCGGCGACGGGTCACACACTTTCAACATCAGCACGGCTGCGGTCTTTGTGGCGGCTGCTGCGGGTGCGCGCGTGGCCAAGCATGCGGGCCGCAGCGTGTCGTCCACCAGCGGCTCGGCCGATGTGATGGAAGCGCTGGGCGCGAACATCATGCTCAGCCCTGAACAGGTGAGCCAGTGCCTGCAGCAAACGGGCATCGCCTACATGTTTGCGCCCAACCACCACGCCGCCATGAAACATGCGGCGCCGGTGCGCAAGGAACTGGCCGTGCGCACCATCTTCAACATCCTGGGCCCGCTGACCAACCCGGCGGGCGCGCCCAACCAGCTGCTGGGCGTGTTCCACCCCGACCTCGTGGGCATCCTGGTGCGCGTGCTGCAGCGACTGGGCAGCGAACACGTGATGGTGGTCTACGGCATGAACGGCATGGACGAGATTTCACTGTCGGGCGAAACGGCGGTGGGCGAACTGAAGGGCGGCGAGGTGCGCGAGTACGTGGTGCACCCCAGTGACTTCGGCCTGCCGGTTTATGACTCGCGTGTGCTGAAGGTGGCCAACAAGGAAGAGTCGGTGCAGTGCATCCAGCGCGCCTTGGCCAACGAAGACGGCCCCATCCGCGACGTGGTGCTGCTCAACGCCGGCGCGGCGCTGTATTGCGCCGGAGTGGCCGGCACCGTCATCGAAGGCGTGCGCCTGGCGCGCGAGGCGGTGGCCAGCGGCAAGGCCATGGCCAAGCTCAGCCAGTTTGTCAGTGCCACGCAGGCGTTTGCTGGCCGCTAGCACCCCCATGAGCCTGATCAGCCTGCTGCAACAGGCCAGCCGCGACCCGGTGCTGTTCCTGCCGCGTGCCGAAGCGCACGAGGCTGGCGGCGTCATCGGCCTGGTGAGTTTTGCTGTGGGTGTGGTGGCTGCGCCGGGCAGCTTTCCGGGGCATGAAGGGGTGGCTTGGGTCGCCCTGGGGGGCGTGCTGGTGGGCATGGTGCTGCATTGGCGCTGGAAGAAGACCAACGCCGGCTGGCGGGTGGACTTCGGCCGCCGTGTGGTGGAACCTGTGGGCCTGCGCGGCCAACCGCAGCCCATCGAGGGCGAAGGCTGGTCCATCCAGGTGGCACCCGGCGACAAGCGCACCTGCGTGGCCATCGACCTGCGTCATGCAAACCGCGGGCGTGTGGCCCGTCTGCTGGACGTGCCCGCACGCGGCAAATCAGACACCTTCAATCTCGACCAGCTGGCCGACCGGTTGGCGCTGCGTCTGCAGATTCCCAGAACCGGCCAGCGCCTGTAGGCCTCCACGCGGCGGCAACGCTGGCCTTTTTAGACTCCTGAAGATCCAACTCCGCCATGTCAGACATCCTGCAACGCATCGTTGCCGTCAAGCACACCGAACTGGCTGCGCTGCGTGCCCAGCGCAGCCTGGCCAGCCTGCGTGCCGACTGCGCAGCGCCAGCGCCCGAATTGCGCGTGCGCCCGTTTGCGGCAGCCCTGGTCGACCGGGTGGCGCAGGGCAAGGCCGGCGTGATTGCTGAAGTCAAGAAGGCCAGCCCGAGCAAGGGCGTGCTGCGCGAACACTTCGTACCCGCTGAGATTGCGCGTCAGTATGAAAGTGGTGGCGCGGCCTGCCTCAGCGTGCTGACCGACGAGTCGTTTTTCCAGGGGTCTGCCGCCTACCTGCAGCAGGCGCGCGCTGCGTGTTCGCTGCCGGTGCTGCGCAAGGATTTCATGGTCGATGAGTACCAGGTGGTGCAGGCTCGGGCCATGGGCGCCGATTGCGTCCTGCTGATCGCAGCCTGCCTGGCCGACGCGCAGATGGCTGAACTCGAGGCCTGCGCCATGGAACTGGGCATGGCCGTGCTGGTGGAGGTGCACGACGCGACCGAACTGCAGCGCGCCCTGCGGCTGAAGACGCCGCTGCTGGGCATCAACAACCGCAACCTGCGCACCTTCGAGGTGAGCTTGCAGAACACCCTGGACCTGCTGCCCGATGTGCCGGGCGACCGGCTGCTGATCACCGAGTCCGGCATTCTGTCCGCTGCCGACGTCGCGCGCATGCGCCGGGCCGGTGTTCACGCCTTCCTGGTGGGCGAAGCCTTCATGCGCGCGCCAGACCCCGGGGCGGCGCTGGCGGCCCTGTTTGCGTGAACCTGCCGGCCAACGCGCTGCGGCACCCGCTGGCCCACGAGCTGGCCACGCTGCAAGGCAGCGCCTGGTGGCCTCTGTTGCAGACGTGGCAGGCGAGTGCTGCGGGGCAAGGTTTGCTGGCGGCCGTGGACGCCCGGGTCGCGGCCGGTGCGGTGGTCTACCCGGCGGCGGTCTTCCGCGCCTTGTCACTCACGCCAGCCACTGAGGTTCGTGTCCTTGTGCTGGGCCAGGACCCATATCACGGGCCCGGGCAGGCTGAAGGGCTGGCGTTCTCTGTGCCCAATGGCCAGCGCTGCCCGCCCAGCCTGCGCAACATCTTCAAGGAATTGCAGCGCGACCTGGGCCTGCCCGTGCCGGTCTCGGCCACCAGCCTGGTGCCATGGGCGCAGCAGGGCGTTTTGTTGCTGAACACCAGCCTGACCGTGGAGGACGGGCGGCCCAGCAGTCACAGTGGCTATGGTTGGCAGGCGCTCACTGACGCCATATTGAAGCATTTGCTGGAAGATTCGAGCGGCAAGGTCTTCATGCTGTGGGGTGCCCACGCGCAGGCCGTGATGGACCGGCAGGTGGCTTGCGGGCAATCGCTGCAGCAGCACCGGGTGCTGCGCAGCAACCATCCCTCGCCGCTGTCGGCCACGCGCAGGCCGGCTCCTTTCATCGGCTGTGGCCACTTCGGGCTGGCGAACCACTGGCTGAAGCAGCAGGGGAAGCCCGGCGTAGATTGGCGGCTGGCCGCGTTCTGAGCGCGTGCTATACTCACAGGCTCTCCGGAGGGGTGCCCGAGTGGCTAAAGGGGGCAGACTGTAAATCTGTTGGCTTACGCCTACGCTGGTTCGAATCCAGCCTCCTCCACCAGA